>JAXGTH010000333.1:0-1566 GCA_040775045.1 Bacteroidales bacterium | reverse complement strand
TAAAGGTGTTAGAGGAAGGGGACGATGACCGCTTCATCCACATCGTGGAAACGGAAGCCCTCAACCTGCATGCCCTCATGATGAGTTCCGATCAGGCCTATATCCTCCTGAGGGCCGAAACCCTGAAGATCATCGAAAAGATCAGGGCGTTCAGGGAGTCATCCGGCATCCCGATCTGTTTTACTCTGGATGCCGGCCCAAATGTGCATCTGCTGTATCATGGATCCGACATTAACAGGGTCGGGGAATTTATCAAACAGGAATTATTGTTATATTGCAGTGACAAATACCGGATCGATGACCGCATCGGTGATGGTCCGGAGAAACTGGAACACAGGGGATGACAAACAAGCCGGAAGTTTTCTATGCCAAGATCATGCTTTTCGGGGAATACAGCGTGATCTGCCATTCGATGGGGCTCACCATCCCCTATGCCCACTTCAAGGGTGAACTCGGGTTCCTGAACAAATACCGCTATACCGATTTCGATTTTGCCATTGAATCAAACCGGATGCTGCGCGAATACCATACCCATCTTAAAGCATTGAAAGATAAAGGCGAGCTGAAATGCGACCTCGACCTTGAGCATTTCGGCAAGGACCTGAAAAGGAATCTTTTTTTCGAATCGACCATTCCCCAGGGTTTTGGCATAGGCAGTTCGGGAGCATTATGTGCAGCCATATACCAGCGTTATGCAAGGAACAGGATCCGCTCGCAGCGTAATATGAAGAAGGAGGAGGTATTCCGTTTGAAAGAGATCTTTGCCCAGATGGAAAGCTATTTCCATGGCATCAGCAGCGGGATCGACCCCCTGAACTGCTATATCAAATACCCCTTGCTCATCAACGGCGACCGGGGCATTAGCGTAGTGGGGATCCCACGAAACAAGTTTCCCCGGGAGGGCGCCATTTTCCTGGTCGACACCGGCAAGCCCGGCATCACCCACCCGCTGGTGAACCTGTTCTTCGAAAAATGCCAGGATCCGGCTTTCGACCGCCTGGTGAAAGACACCTTTATCCCGTTGAACAACGGCTGCATCCAATCCTTGCTTGAAGGGCACACGGAGTTGTTCTTTACGTCGTTGCACGAACTTTCGGCCTTCCAGTACCGGCACCTCAGCCCCATGATCCCCGAAACAGTTACGGGAGCCTGGAAAGCAGGTCTTGACCACAGGACCTATTCACTCAAACTCTGCGGCAGCGGAGGGGGAGGATTCATCCTGGGATTTACAAGCGACTTTGAAGCCAGCCAGCGGTCACTGAAGAAACAAGGCCAGAAGGTGATCGCAGTTTATAAAAACAGTTGATGATTCATGGTGACCGGCGTTCAGAAAAAGACGGATCAGGCGATCATCATCACGGGTGCGGCAGGCGGCCTTGGGCAGGCCATCGTTCGTAAATGCCTCACCCTCTTCCCCGACAAGCTTATCGTGGCAACGGATATCAGTTTGCCGGCCGATTCGCTTTTTGGTGATGACGCATTGATTATGGCCATGGATGTTACCAGTGAATCATCCATCGCCGCCGTGAAGCAAACGCTGGAAAGCGAAGATATCAGGGCATGGGC
>JAXGTH010000332.1:0-1586 GCA_040775045.1 Bacteroidales bacterium | reverse complement strand
TCCCGTCAGCCCTTCCATCCATGCCCTGATGGCGTTCTCGTCATTCTGCCAAACGATCCTGTCGTAGGCAGGCCTGAAAGCACTTTCCGCCACATGGGGGAAATGCCAAAGGATCATCATGTAGAATTCGCGCCATATCAGCTCATTCATGAATACTTCGTTCGCCCGGGCGGCTTCAACCACATTTCTTATGGAGAGCGTACCGAACCGGAGGTGGATGCCAAGCCTGCTGGTGCCATCAAGTGCAGGAAAATCCCGGGTACGGTCATAGCTCCTGATCACATCCTCCCTGATCTCAGCGGATGGGATATCCGCGACCGGAACCTTTGCAAATCCCATTTCGCCAGGAGAGGGAATAGGCTTCTGCTCAAGCTTCGCCAGGCGATGCAGCAGGGATGCGGAATCATAAGTCACGGGGGGATTTTGCATAAAAAGCTTCTTCCACTGCCGCATGTAAGGGGTGAACACCGTATAGGGCTTCCCGTCGGGTTTCAGCACCTCATCCTTCTCAAAGATCACATGGTCCCTGAAGGTCAGCATGCGAACGCCCGCGGCTTCGAGATATTCCTCGATGTTCTGGTCACGCTCACGGGCATAGGGCTCATAATCGCGGTTACAGAAAACACTTGCGACACGAAATTCATTGAGGATCCTGCTGAAGGCTTCCCGGGGAGAGGCATGGTATACCCTGAGGTCGCTGCCGTACTTTCCGAATGTTTTACGGAGTGCATCGAGGGTATTATGGATAAATGAAATCCTTTTATCCTGCTTATTTTCAAGTTTTTCGAGAATATGCCTGTCGAAAATGAAAACAGGAACCACCGGCAGGCCGGCGGCAAGCGCATGGGAAAAGCCGGCATTGTCGTCGGTACGAAGGTCTCTGCGGAACCAGAAAATGTTGACTTTCTCCATTGTGTTTAACGATATTTATCAATAATTAAACAAACACTAAACACAATGCAGGAAGAAAAGTTCATCAGCCCTGGTCTTCCTGCCTCTTTTTTTTCTCCTTGCTGATGAAGGGAAGGGTAAAGCGGCAGTCGGCGTGCTTGATCATGTAATAACCAACAGCCAGGGTGATGATCAGCGTGGGCACCGTGGTCCGTACCGCGAGAAGACCGTTGATGGTCCCGACGATGACACCGATCGCGAGCGCCCCGAGCACGCCGAAGATCATCGGCAGCTCGTAGTACCCCGAGATGATGGCCGTGGTCATCGCGCCGGCGGGGATCATCGCACCGATGGAAATGTCGATCTCGCCGGAGATCATCAGGAGCCCGACCGGCAGCGCAACGATACCGATGCGCGCGGCGTAGTTGAGCCAGCTCGCAGCGCCGAACAGCTTGTCGAGTTCAACCCCGCCGATCAACACGTAGAAGGCCAGAACACCGATCAGGCTGAGGATCGAGGCGGCGGCAGGGCGGCGAAGAAGGCTGGAGAACATGTCCATGGGTCTGCCCCTACTTCTTGCTCGCGGCGCTCAGGGCGAGCGCGCGGAATCTGTCGTTGGAGAGGACGGCGGCAAGCAGCAGCGCGCCGGTGATGATGAACTGGATGTTCGGATCGAGCCGGGCGAAGAAGATGCC
>JAXGTH010000331.1:0-1591 GCA_040775045.1 Bacteroidales bacterium | reverse complement strand
CCCCCCGGCTTATCTTTATGGACCCTGTTCACCCTTGCAATTCCCTGCATGAGGTTGTGGCCACGCATGGGCTTGTCGATATACATGGTATGAAGGCAGGGCACATCGAAACCTGTGAGCCACATATCCCGCACAATAACGATCTTCAGAGGGTCATCCTCATCCTTCATCCTGTCGGCCAGCGCCCTGCGCTGCTTCTTGGTAGTATGATGCCCTTCAAGTTTGGGACCGTCGGAAGAAGAGGCTGTCATTACGACCTTTATTGCTCCCTTATCCAGGTCGTCGTGATGCCACCCGGGCCTTATCCTGGTGATCTCATCATACAGGTCCACGGCAATCCTTCGCGACATGGTCACGATCATGGCCTTGCCTTTGAAAACCTCCTGCCGCTGTTCGAAATGAGTAACAATATCACCGGCGATGTTCTCCAGCCTGTGGCTGCTTCCTATCAATGCTTCGAGCTGTGTCCACTTGGCTTTGGCCTTCTGCGCATCGGTGAACTCATCCTGGTTGAGGTTGTCGTCCAGTTCGCTAATGAGCTGTTTTCCCTCCTCGCTCAGGTTTACCTTGGCCAGCCTGCTTTCATAAAAGATCCTGACTGTGGCACCATCTTCCACTGCCCGGGCAATATCGTAGATGTCGATATAATCCCCGAACACGGCGGGCGTATTCACATCCGTGCTTTCAATGGGTGTGCCTGTAAATCCAAGGTATGTAGCATGGGGCAGGGCATCTCTCATATACTTGGCAAAGCCGTACACAACCTTCTTACCGATGATGGTGCCATCCTCATCCCTGGCATCAACTGCTTTGGCATGAAAGCCATACTGTGTTCGGTGCGCCTCGTCAGCGATGACGACCACATTCCTGCGTTCGGTCAAGGTTTCGTAAACATTGCCTTCCTCCGGCTGGAATTTCTGTATTGTGGCAAAGACCACCCCGCCGGAGGCTACCTTCAGCAGTTCCCTGAGGTGTTGCCGGGATTCGGCCTGTATGGGTTCCTGTCGGAGCAGCTGCTTGGACGCGGCAAAAGTATCGAAGAGCTGGTCGTCGAGATCGTTACGGTCGGTGATCATAACGATGGTCGGGTTGTTCAGCATCCTGACGATCTTACCAGTGTAGAACACCATCGACAATGACTTCCCCGATCCCTGGGTATGCCATACCACCCCGCCTTTCCTGTCGCCCTGCTCAGCAGATGCCGTGATGGTGCTTTCCACGGCCTTATTCACGGCATAGTACTGGTGATAGGCCGCAATCTTCTTGACTGTCTCGATAGTGGTGATCCCCGTGCCGAGGTCCTCTTTCTTATCCTTTTCGAAGACCGTGAAATGCCGGATGAGATCCAGCAGGGTATGGGGGTTCAGCTGTCCTTTGATGAGTGTCTCAAGCTGTGAATCAAGATGTGAGGCCAGGGTCTTGCCGTCGGAGGTCTTCCAGGCCATAAAGCGGCTGTAGCCGGCCGACAGGGATCCTGCTTTGGCTTCCAGTCCATCCGAGATAACGAGCAGTCCATTGTAGGTAAACAGGCCCGGGATTGTCTTTTTGTAGGTTTCCAGTTGCCTGAAGGCCGATTTAACGGTGGCATTCT
>JAXGTH010000330.1:0-1630 GCA_040775045.1 Bacteroidales bacterium | reverse complement strand
GGCTTTTATTGTTCTGCGTGGTTTCCAGGTCGATGCGCGCCTGTTTCACCTGGGCCATGCGCACCCCGCTCGAGAAAATCGGGATGTTCATCTGCAGGCCCACCATATTGGCGGGGGTCATGTCGAAGTCGGGCTTCAGCAGTTTGTAGGTATAGCGGTAGTATCCCGAGATGGTCGGCAGGGCGTTGGCCCGCTGCATATCGATCATTTTACGGCTCACCAGTTCCTGCTGGTTCAGCAGCCTGAAATCGACCTGATCTTCAACCCTGAAGGATTCCGCCAGGGGCAGGGCTTCGGCTTCCGAGAGCATCTGGTCGAGGCGGTCGGTCAGCTCCAGCTGGGTATCCACCGGCACGCCCAGCAGCAGGCGCAGCATATTGGTGGCCATTTCGAGCTGGCGTTCCGACGATTTCACCGCGTTCTTCAGGGTGTTTACCTGCACCGAAAGCTGATCCACATCCGTTTTCTCGATAATCCCGAAGGTTTCGAGGGCGGCGGTTTTTTCGTACAGCCCTTCCAGGTTTGTCTGGTTTTGCTCCAACAGCCTGAGCAGCTCTTCCGAGATCAGCACCAGCTGGTAGGCGTCGGTCACCTGGGCGATGATATCCAGTTCGGACTTCTCCTTACTGATGCCGGCCATGCTCTGGTAGAGTTTCGCCGTTTGCACCCCGACGATGTAGTTGCCGCTGAAGATCAGCTGGGTAAGGTTCAGGTTGAAGTTGCTCTGCGGTTTGATGTCGATCTCACTGGGGGGCATCCCTTCCGCGAAGCGGATGGAGATTTTGGCGCCCAGGGCGTTGGAGTAATCCACGGCGGCGCTCAGCTGGGGCAGCCCGTTGGCGATGGCTTCGCGCACGGCGGCGGAGGCCTTCAGGGTGGCCAGATCGGCGTTGGCAATGGTCTTGTTGTATTCGAGCGCCGTTTTCCTGGCCCCGGCCAGGTCGAGCGTGAGTGTCTGCTGCGCCCCGAGAAAACCGGAAGTGCCGAATAACAATAGCAGGGAGATAAGCGTTGTTTTCATCATATTTCTAAATAATCGTTGATATTTTCCGTGTATTTGTCCATCAGAATTACACCTTCGGGGGTACAGATCCCCCTGAAGTAAGGCAGGAAGATATTCGAAAGCACTTCCTCTCCGGTCGGCTGCAGCATCCTGAGCCGGTCGCTATTATGCATCAGGCCGATCAGTTCGTGCAGGAAGTTATCCACCAGGTCGAGCCGCATCTCTTTGCGGAAGATGCCTTCGCGTATGCCTTTTTCGAGGAGGGTGAACGATGCCGAAAACTCCTTCAGGCTCTCCTTGCATGAATACAGCGAGGCATTAACCACCGGGAAATATTTCTTGATGTCCTCGGCAAACACCCTGGAAAAAGACCCCCGTCTTTCCGTTTTCATTTTCATGATCATGAAAATGGCTTCAATCACATTACCCGTTTGGGAGATAATGCCCAGCATATCCTGGTTGTGCCGGATGATCATCTCGCGCAGCGCCTGCACCACCAGATCATCCTTATCTTTGAACAATTCATAGATTGTACGCTTCGAAACACCGGATTCAGCGGCAATTGTATCCATGGTAACATTCCTTATCCCCAGGTTCAGGAATAACTCAATCGCTTTATCCAGTATC
>JAXGTH010000329.1:0-1650 GCA_040775045.1 Bacteroidales bacterium | reverse complement strand
CCTGCAGACCATCGATCCTGTTACGTATATAGGTCGAAACCGTGGCACTGTTCAGGCCGTGCAGGGCCAGCTTTTCACGGTCGAGAATGACCTGGAGCTCAGGCTTGTCCTTTTCGCGGCTCACGGAGATATCTTCTGCACCGGGAATATTGTTAAGCCTTACCCTTATCTGCTCGGCCAGCGCATTGGTTTGCTCAAAGTCATAACCGAAGATCTCCACATCGACCTGGTTACCGCTTCCACCGAACATGCTGCTGGATGTTTCAACCGAATAGTTGATGATCTCGGGAATAGCATCGAGCTGGTTCCGGAAGTCCTCGGCTATTTCGAAGACAGAGCGTTCACGCTCCGAAACCGGGACCAGGCGCGACATAAGGTTGATACGGTTGGAACCTGTGGTATTGAAGAGCGAAAAGAAGCTGCCTTCCTCATCGGTCCCGGCCGATACGGAAACTACCGTTATCTCGGGATAGCGTTGCCTGATGATCTTTTCGATCTGGCGGGCTGTTTTCATCGATTCTTCGACCCTTAAACCTGTTTGCAGCTCGATGGCTGCCCGAAGGCTGCTTTCATCACTTTCGGGCATGAAGTCGGATTCAACGAAAAATGCCCCGATCACCAGGCTGCCTGCAAATACCGCAACGCTGGCAAGGAAAACGAAACGTTTATGATGGAGGGCCCAGTGGATATTCTTTTCGTAAAAGTTGTCGAGCCAGTCAAGCAGCCGCTTGATGGTCCGGTCATAGAATGCATTCAGCCTGCGCTCCTTGGGCAACCTGGTCTTGAGGAGCCTCGACGACAACATGGGGGTCAGGGAGATGGCGACCAGCGTAGAGGTGACCACCGTAATGGTGACGATCCATCCCAGTTCCTTGAACAGCACCCCCGTCATGCCGCCCACCAGCGTCAGCGGTAAGAAGACGGCTACGATCACCAGGGTTGTGATGATCACGGCCATCCACACTTCGTTGGTGGCATAGATGGCAGCCTCACGCGGGCTGCTGCCACGTTCAATATGCTTTGTGATGTTCTCCAGCACTACGATGGCGTCGTCGATCACCATACCGATGGCGATGGAGAGCGACGATAGAGAGATCACATTGATCGAACTGTCGACAAAATACAGGTACAGGAAGGAAACGATAAGCGATATGGGGATGGTGAGGATGACAATGAGCGTTGCACGCCAGCGGCCCAGGAAGAAGAGTACCACCAGGATCACGAAGAGCAGCGCCCACATCAGGGTTTGCGAAAGGTTGCTGATCGATCCCAGGATGAAGTCAGAAGTATCCATGATAGGTTCGACCTTGATATCCGGAGGCAGGGTTGGCAGCAGAACTTTCATCTGCTCGTTCACCTGCCTGGCGATGCTTACCGTGTTGGCACCCGATTGCTTCATGACCATCAGCCGGAGCCCTCTTTTCCCGTTGATCTTTTCGTCGAGCGACCTGTCCTTGAGGGTATCCCTGACTGATGCGATATCACGGAGGTAGATGGGTTTACCTGCCACATTCCCTACCACGATATTCTTTATTTCGTAGCTTTCCGAAAATTCACCTTCAATCCTGAGCTGGTAGTCGGATTCCCCCATCTTGATATTTCCCGAGGGCATGTTCAGGTTCTCGGCGCTGATGGTGTTGCCGATCTGCT
>JAXGTH010000328.1:0-1691 GCA_040775045.1 Bacteroidales bacterium | reverse complement strand
TTCGACTTCCTCTGGGAAATTTCAGTCTACACCTGGGGAACGGCCGGTCTGCTGCTGGTCATGTTCGGCAACTGGTCCGCTTTCCCGCTCAGGAATAAGATGAAAAATGAACTGTTTGCATGACCATCCCGGCAGGTTAACAACTCCAGTTCTGCCCGCCATGGCAGTGATCCCGCATCGACACCTCCCCACAAAAAAAGGGAACCGGCGAACGGCTCCCTTTTTACTTCAGTTAAACATTTATCAGTGCATGAGGATCACTTTGCGGACCACTGCATCATCCCTTGTCACGAGCCTGAGCAGATATATCCCTTCTGTAATCCCTTCTGCCCGGGCATTCCACCTGAGCGTGTGGGAACCTGCAGGGAAGGACCTGTCGGCCAGTGTGGCCACTTTCTGACCACTGATACTGTAAACACCGATATTGAGATGCATGTCGGCGGGCAATGTCAGGTTCAGGCTGGTTTCATCGGTAAACGGGTTCGGAAAGGCCTCTCCGATGGTTATCCCGCTTCTTGTCCCTTCGGGTACACCTACCCAGATGGCATCGATGCCGAAGAAATCGAGGTATTGATGCATAAGGTAATCGATACTGGTATTCGTTGCTGTAAGTCCACCGAACTCGAAGGATGAACCTATGGTTCGGTAAGACCCCTCATCGTATGCCACGGCGTTATTATACACAGGCGACTGGTTTTTGAAGATGGTAAAAGCTTCGCCAACCGGTGCGATCCGATCTATCCAGCTGCTTTCCCCATCGTAGTCGAATTCCATGCCTTCGGTGAAGGTACCCGTCTGGCCGAGGATCACGCCCAGGTCATCGCTGCCGTCTTCCACTCCCTGAATATTGAACATGCTGTGTACGGGAGTGGGCTGGTCGTAGAACCATGTATCGCCGCCTTCCATATAGAGGTTACCCCCGTTATCGAGAAAGTTGGCCAGTTCCTGCCCCTGTGATTGGGAGAGGGTATGGTTGGAGGGATAGATCCCCAGGCAAACGAACACCGATGAATAGAGGCCCATGTCGTCGGGCCAGTCGGTCACCATATCGGCCGTCACACTCAGGTTGTCAAAGCAATCCATCATGACATCCGCCGAGTTGTTGTTCCCGTCCATATCGATCACGAGTACCGGGATCTGTCCGACGATCAATGAGAATTCGCCTTCGCCGTATATCCCCTGCAAAGCAGTAATGGCCAGGCTGAAATCGGCTGCATGGCCGGCCGGCGTATCTTCCAGGGCGGTGATCACATACTGTTGTTCAGCTGTATTGCCGGCAGTGATAGTCCCGTAATTCATCAGCACCTCCTCAATGGTCACGAACCCGCTGAGTGATGACAGCACCCCGGTAACCTCAAAGGCATCGGATGATCCATCGTTGCCGAGGGCGACGGTCAATGTTGCCGTTTCGCCCGGATCCAGCTTCCCGTTCCCGTTCCCGGCAGCATCGTCAATGCTGTAGCTATTGTAGATAAGCAGTGGTGCATGCCCGTATTCAGCAAAGTTGCTGTTCCATGTTTCATCTCCTGTCGATTCCAGTGTAAAAAGGATCATATGGTTATCGGGGATATCCGGTGCAATTTCGATGGTAAAGCAGTCTTCCATCTCTACCGTAGCACCGGCTGCAATGTCGCCGAAGTTCTCTTCCCCGTCGGTGATGGTCACATATTCATCCATCGTACCGAGGATCA
>JAXGTH010000327.1:0-1718 GCA_040775045.1 Bacteroidales bacterium | reverse complement strand
GCACCATGAGTATGCCTGCCAGCAGCACCCACTGTACCCATCGCGAGGTGATGCTCACCACCGGTACCAGTGTCGATCGCATCTTCAGCCACGAATAGGCATGCGCATGCTGAAGGGCATGGCCGCATTCATGGGCAGCCACGGCGGCAGCGGCAACGGAATTCGTATTATAAACAGCTTCGCTGAGGTTGACCGTTTTTTTGGCCGGGTTATAGTGATCGGTGAGTTCCCCGCGGACGGAGACCACCTGAACGTCGTGAATATCATTGTCGCGCAGCATCTTCTCAGCCACCTCCCTGCCCGTCATGCCGTAGCTGACGGGAATCTTGGAGAAGGCCCTGAACTTCGACCTGAGCTGCTGCCCCACCAGCCAGCTGATGAGGGCAAAAACACCGAATATGATCCAGATCATCGCCATTTTTGAAAAAGTTTAAGATTTAAACAAACAACAGATCAAATAGTTTGCCATGAGTGATTGAACAGATCTTATGGACATTTTGTCAGCAGGGAGCCGGGGGCCGGACAGGGAAATGCGAAAAGCGGTGCCTTGATTATCGATCGAGGAACATAAACTGACGGTACAGCATTAAAAAGGCCCGCGCCGTCGGCGCGGGCCTGAGCCTCTCAGGGGACTCGAACCCCCGACCTGCTCATTACGAGTGAGCTGCTCTACCAGCTGAGCTAAAGAGGCAAATGCTCAAGGCGGTGCAAAGATAATAAAAAAGGAAAATGGAAGATGGAAAAAGGAATAAGGAAAATGAGGATTGAGATCAATGCTGCAAGGGATAATGAACACCAGTTTTGCGAATCATCGTGCTTTCATGATTATGATACCACCTATAAATGTATGACTTATCATTAGTCATGAATCACGCAGTTTAGGTGGTCATGATTCGTCGGAGTTATTGCAAATGCAATTATCCCTTACAGCAATGTATTGTGGGGTAATACAGGCTCTGCCCTAACACAAAGCTATTCACACATATCATTTGTTGGATAAAGGTCAGGGCAGGACCACTACTATACTGTCAACACTAAGGACAGGTTTTAGCAGAAATCCTCCATTCCCAAGCATCACCACCGATTGAGCAGCATCAAAGCCCAGAAATATTTCATAGAGATTCCCGGCCTCAGCAATCATGCCCAGGTTAAGCTTCAGACCCGATTGCTGTGCACTCGGGGTATTCATCTCATGTGCCACGGAATCTATAACAACATAGTTGCCGGGTCCAAGGATCAGTCTCATCTGGCTAATGTATCCTGTCGGGAATTCTCCTCCCTGAGCAAGCAACACAGTGGTACTATCCAGTTCCAACAGATCATATATACCTGCATTGGTTGCAAGTTCCATCCAGGATCCGTTGCCGGCAGTATCTCCATAATTGATCATTACACGCTCCACCTCGACATTCACTTCATCGAATATGCTTGTATCACTTTTGAAAAGCGAGCTTATTCCCGTTTCATGATTACTCATTTTCACCCTGAAACCTGATGTTCCGTTCTCGTTCTCGTTCTCGTTATCCTTATTGCAGGAAGTCAGCACAATAATAAAACCCGCAAGGATCGTTAATGTCATATATTTTAACATTTTCATGATTCTAGGTATTTTTGATGAACCTTATTAATGTAAAAAGAGGGGGTGGCGGTTTAAACCCGCCACCCGGAGATGTATATAGATTACCTGGATTGTGCCAGTTCGCTGTTGTTATCATTGC
>JAXGTH010000326.1:0-1724 GCA_040775045.1 Bacteroidales bacterium | reverse complement strand
GGTATCTGGCATCCGGCATCCATAACTAATCCAATCCTGTTTTGTCTACCCGACTGAACAAAAGCCTGAAAAACGCCCGGGTCGCCTTCTTTTTCTATTTCGTAGCCCTGGGACTGGCCTTCATCTCGCGCAAGGTGTTCATCGACACCCTGGGCACCGAGCTGGTGGGCCTCAGCGCCACCATGCGCAATATCCGGGGATTCCTGAACCGGGCCGAGCTGGGGGTGTATACGGCCGTGGCTACCTCGCTCTACAGCCCGCTGGTCAGGGACGAGAAGGGAAAGATCAACGAGATCATCTCCCTGTTCGGCTTCTTTTACCGAATCATCGGGTTGATCATCCTGGCGGCCGGGCTTGTCTTGTCCGTGTTCCTGCCACAGATCTTTTCCAAGACTGAACTGTCGCTGCTGATCCTGTATGCGGCCTATTTTACCTTCCTTGCCACCACCCTGGTGAGTTACTTCAACAACTACAAGCAGGTGCTGCTGGTGGCCGACCAGAAGCAGTACCTGCTGACCAGGATCACCAACTGGCTGAACATCCTGAAGATCACCCTGCAGATCCTTTATGTGAAATACATCGCCCCCGATTACCTGGTGTGGCTGGGCATCGAGCTGGCCTTCGGCCTCATGATCCGCTATATGCTGAACCGCAAGGCGGTGAAGGAATACCCCTGGCTGGTCACGAATTTACGGGAAGGCAGGGCCCTGATGGCCAGGTACAGGGATATCATGGTCAAGGTCAAACAGTTGTTCGTGCACAAAGTCGCCGAGTTTGCCCTGAACCAGTCGGGCAACATCCTGGTGTATGCCCTTACCACCCTTAGCATCGTAACTTATTATACCAATTACACCCTCATCTTCACCAAGATCACCACCCTGATCTCTTCCACCCTGGGGTCAAACCTGGCAGGGGTGGGCCATGTGATCGCCGAGAACGATACCGCCAAGACCAGGAAGGTGTTCTGGGAGTTCAATGCCATGTTTTACTGGATCGCGGGCTCGCTGGTATTTTCGCTCTATTATCTCACCGAGCCCTTCATCAGCCTCTGGCTGGGAGCCGAGTTCATCCTCGAAAAGGCCATTTTCGTCATCATGCTGTTCAACGTTTATGTGAGGATCACCCGTCAAACCGTGAAATTCTTCATCAACGGCTATGGGATCTTCAGGGATGTATGGGCCCCCTGGACTGAGGCGGCCATTAACCTCGGCATTGCCATCGGGGTAGGTTATTTTTACGGCCTGCTGGGCATCGTACTGGGCATGGCGGTGAGCGCTTTTCTCATCGTATTGTTGTGGAAACCTTATTTCCTTTACCGTGAAGGCTTTAGGGAAAAGTTTTGGCCCTACTGGAAAAACACCGGCATTTACATGCTGCTGCTGGTGGCCTGCTGGGCCCTGTTCTATCCCCTGCTCCGTTCGGAATGGCTGCCCGAACCCGATACCTACCTGGAGTGGATATTCCTGGCCCTTTGCCTAAGCATCCCGTTCTCCGTACTGTATGCCGTGATGCTGTATTTCTCGGCCCCGGGAATGAAGGATTTTTATCAACGTCTGAAACCACTATTGCTGTCTAAGTTTGACAAGTTTAAATGAGAGCCGTGCCAATAAATATCAGGCATTACCGCATCCTAAGTTACTTCAACCTTTTCTTCGGGCTGATCATCGCCGGTATGTATGTCAATGCTCTGATATATCCGAATATGGGCGTGGATGCAAGCTTTT
>JAXGTH010000325.1:0-1727 GCA_040775045.1 Bacteroidales bacterium | reverse complement strand
CTGCACATCGATGATAACATCCTGGACCCGGAAGGGATGATCGATCCCGAAAGAATACGGCTGGTAGGCAGGCTTGGAGGCGACCATTATTGTGAAGCCTTCGGCAAGGCCGTATTTGACGTTAAGAAGCCACCACGTGAGCCCGGCATCGGGATCGACCAGCTACCCCCTGCCATAAGGCTGAGCACGGTGCTCACAGGCAACGACCTGGCAAGGCTTGCCAGCCTGAGGTCGCTGCCTGAAGAGGATGAGATCATGAAATGCATGGAAATTCCGGAAGTGGCCGGTATCCTGCCCGGCGACGAGGAAGCAGTATCACAACTTCATCATCTGGCAAAAAAGATGATCTCCGAAGGCCGTATCCGGGAAGCCCTCTGTGTGGCCATGATCAGCACCCGGGGTGGTTAATCCGGCAATTCATTATCGATAAGATGGGCTACTTCGGGCTTACGCCGTTTTATTTTTTCCAGGTGATCCCTGGCAATCTCAAATACCCTTGGGAGATGGTATTGCATGGCAACCTCAGCGATCTCAACGGGAAGGAGCCAGTCGTCGGGGAATTCATCGGTCAGTTTTCCGATCAATCCGCCGAGTGCAGAAATACCGCTTTTCCCCTCACGAATATCGCGTACCTGCCGGTAAAGCGCGAACAGTTTCTTCTGTGCATCAGTATGCACGATCTTATGGGTTTTTTCCTCCGGAACCTGGAAATGCAGCCCGTAGGCGTCGGGATCGGCAGGGCCGCTGAAACATGAAACGACCGATCTGCCCACGGCCATGTCGTATACGCCCCAGGCGGGTTCAAAAAGCACTTTATCGCGATACCTTACCGTACAGTCGCGGAAAGTGAGCAACAGCAGTTTGCCGTTTTCCTCCAGGGCTCGCTCAGGTATGCCTTCGACCACAACGCCCGAAATGAAAGTCAGGCTGCATTTTTGCCCCATGACGATGCCATGGCCGGAACGTACATCCCCGGTGAGTTCTTCAGGAGGGATATCGATGCCTTCGATCATCCCTGCCGGCGATCCGAAACCGTCAGGATGGTGGTCCTTGCCATGCCCGCGCAGCTGCTTGTTATTAAAACTAAGGCTTGTCGGGCCATTTGTCTTGATATAGGCTGGTTCCCCATCCGCTGCGATCACTTCGCTGAAGATCCCCGACACCTGCAGGCCGGAGCTGAATACGCAGGTGGCATGGTTCGAGGAGGCGATGGCTGCCCGCAGGCCATAGAGGCCGCCACGGCTGACGGCCATGGTCTTCTCAAATTCCCGGAGTACCCTGGTGAGATGTTCGAAGTCAGGGGTGACGAATAGCTGCGGCTGCCTGGTCGTAATGTCGAAATTGTACTTTACGGCATTGATATCATAAGGGATCTTTTTTACCTCGTCGCGGAGCGCGCTCTGGCTCTCTCCTATGGAAGAAAGCAGCCCTGCGCCATAGATCCTGGGGTTGCCGGGATCGCCGATGAGGCCATATTCCACGGTCCACCAGTGAAGGTTCCGGATAAGCGCCATCTCGGAAGGCTCGCCAAGGGCTGCTTCCCTTTCCCGTATCCTCTTTTCGGCCAGCATGATCTGTTCGGCCGGTGTGTAAGGATCGGCCTTGAGGATCGACAGGTGCCGGATGGCCTCGTAGAGCGCATGATCGGCAGCAGAAGAAAAGGCCTTGCTGCCCACTTCCCCGAATCGACGGAGGTAAGCGGCATATTCCTGGTCGGCAATGATGGG
>JAXGTH010000324.1:0-1732 GCA_040775045.1 Bacteroidales bacterium | reverse complement strand
GGTGGTGATGTAATACCGCGACAACCAATTCCAGCTTGAAGCGCTATTCCTCGGGCAGTCTGGCCTGCTCAATACCAGGCTTTACGGCAAATACCCCAACAGCCTGAAAAGGGAACATGCCTTTCTTGCGCAAAAGCACGGCCTTGCCCCGGTGGCCGGCTACCTCTGGAAGTTCATGCGCATGAGGCCGTCGGGCTTCCCAACGATACGCCTTGCCCTGCTTGCCGCACTCTACAGCCAGGCGCCGGTGTTCCGCCGCATCATCGATGCCGGCGACCTCAGAACCCTAACCGGCATTTTCAGCCTGGAAGCATCGCCATACTGGACCGACCACTTCCTGGTGGACAGGAAGAGCAGCAAAAAAACAAAAAGGCTGGGTATGCAGAGCATCCACACCATCCTCATCAATGCGGCCATACCCATGATATTCCTCTACGGAGAGGTGATGAACCGGCCGGACCTCTGCGCCAGGGCCCTCGATTTCCTGGAAGAGATGCCACCCGAAGACAATGCTGTCGTGAGGAAATGGAGGTCAATCGGTGTAAAGGCCTTCAACAGCCTGGAAACCCAGGGATTGATCCAGCTGAAAAGCAGCATGTGCGACCGCAAGGCCTGCCTCGAATGTAACATCGGCCATCATATCCTGCAGCAACAGTTGTGATGGCGGGGGATGATATTTTCATATCTTTGTTTTGACCAATTCCAGGCAAGTGGACAAAACAGGCAGAAGAAAGATCATCACCGCCATCGCCCTGTTGTTTTTCATCATCGTGATGGGCGTGACCGGCTATATGATCATCGAAGGGGATGATTTCCTCAGCGCCCTGTACATGACCATCATCACCATCTCCACGGTGGGTTTCGGCGAGATACACCGGCTCAGCCCATCCGGCAGGGTGTTTACCATCATCCTGATCCTCTCCAGCTTCGGCACATATGCCTACGCCATCACCGTCATCACCACCCATTTTGTGGAAGGCCGTCTGGCCGGGTTCTTTGCCGGGGTTGTCAGAAAACACTCAAAAGCCAAGAAAATGGATAACCATATCATTATTTGCGGTTTTGGCCGGAACGGCCAGCAGGCCGCATTCGAACTCATTGCCCACCATCAGCCCTTCGTGATCGTGGAAAGCGACCATGATTTGATCCTGCGGCATATGGACAAGGACTTCACCTTCGTGGAGGGCGACGCTACCAACGACGATGTGCTGGAAAGGGCCAATATCGCGAATGCCAGGGCCCTGATCACCACCCTGCCCAACGATGCCGACAACACATATGTGACCCTGACCGCCAGGGCACTCAACAAGGACCTGCTGATCATCAGCCGGGCATCGAACGAGAGTTCGGAGAAGAAGCTCAAGGTGGCCGGGGCCAACAATGTGATCATGCCCGAGCGCGTTGGTGGTGCCCACATGGCCACGCTGGTGGCCCGGCCCGACGTGATGGAGTTCCTAGACAACCTTTCGGTGCAGGGAAAAGCACCGACAAACCTCGAAGAGATCGTATGCAGCGAACTGGCCGGTGAGTTGCCCGACAGGAACATTGCACAGCTGGGCATACGCGAAAAGACCGGCGCCAATATCATCGGGCTCAAAACGCCCGAAGGGGAATTCATCCTGAATCCCTCGTCGGGTTACAAGGTGACCAACGGCACCAAGCTTTTCGTACTTGCCACGCCCGGGCAGGTGAAGAAACTGAAACAGATCATACGGGAAGGATGAGGCGGTTG
>JAXGTH010000323.1:0-1757 GCA_040775045.1 Bacteroidales bacterium | reverse complement strand
CCGACTGACGTATATAAGGCAATTCATTCCTGTTCGATTTCATGGCTGCCTCTTCATGCCTTTACAGGACGATCATGTCTATGAGGCCATGAAGAGAACGCTCGGTTTCGAAGAAAACGAAATTGCTTTCATAAACGCTTTTCTTTCCCCGGGAAAAATATTCTGGGATGTGGGTGCAAACTTTGGCCTTTATACTCTTTTGAGTTCTCGCAGGATCGGTGATTCCAGCCATATCCTTGCCATTGAGCCGGATCCCCGCAATTATTTCAGACTATACATCAACCTTATTCTGAATGGATTATGGCGCATCAAGACCAGACGGTTGGCCTTAGGTGATCACAACGCCCCTTTTGTTGATTTCATTTCATGCAGTCAGGGAGCATACAGTGGCCTGAAGGTTGCTGATGTTCCTGGATCGATCAGGCATGTCCAGGTACGGCAGTCTACCCTGGATACACTTGCCGAAGAAATGGGCTGGCCTGAAGTGAGCCTCTTGAAAATGGATGTAGAAGGAGCAGAACTGCCTGTCCTGAAGGGTGGAAAGCGCTTCTTCGGCCATTACCCGAGGCCGGTGCTGATGTGTGAATTTTCGGATCGACGCACTATAGCTTTCGGTTATCCTGCATTAGAGATTTATGAATGGCTGTCCCAGAAGGATTATGTCGTGTTCCAGATTACCAGCAGTGGCAACATCACACCCATGACTGTCCAGACCGTTTATGATTACGATAACCTCGTGGCCTGTCCTCGTGAGAAAATCGGCCTGATGAAATTCCATATCGGGCAATGATGGATGTGGATTCTGATGTCATGTGGAATGGTGAAAAAATCTTGATCTATATCAAACACCTTCACAGCACGAAATCGGGTCTATGATTACTTATTTTACAACTGCCAAGGACTTCAGAGGCAAGACAAAAACACGCCAGATAAATGCCATAAGGAGTTGGAAGGCGGCAACTCCCGGAGCGGAAGTGGTCGTATTCGGGGCATGCGAGGGGATCGAACCCCTCGTAAACCAGCTTGGGATCTCATACTTGCCGGAGATCAAGGTATCAGATCAAGGAACCCCGTTCATTAACGACATGTTCGAATGCATCGCTCGGATTGCGACCCATCCTGTATGCTGCTTCGTCAATGCAGACATCATCCTTACTTCAAGGTTCGTCCACAAAGCCCTGTCAATTCATGAGCAGCTTGGAAAAAATTATCTTGCTGTGGGCCAACGTTATGATATCGACCTTGACCAGGAACTCGACTTTTCCGAGAACTGGCAAACCGATCTTGAAAAACTCGTACAGTCATCCGGATCTATCCACCCTCCGCTGGGTAGTGATTATTTTCTATTCCCCAAAGGACAGTATCTGCCGGGAGAGATACCGGACCTGCTGGTGGGCAGAGGAGGATGGGATCTTTGGATGATCTATCATGCACGGGTGTGTAGACTTCACGTCGTCGATCTATCGCCCTCGATAAAGGTTATCCATCAGGATCATTCCTACGAACATCGAAAGGTTAAGTTTCAAGGGTATCAAGAGGATGAAGAGGCTCTTGCGAACCTGCAGTTCCTGCCCAAAGGGGAAACATACGACTATACCCTGCTGGCGTGCAACTTCTTCTTCGAACATGGAAAGCTTCGCAGAAACTTTGCTCGAGGGGATCTCAAACGCTACCTCGCCTTCGAAATCAACCTGCACAAGAAGAAACCCTTCTTCATGATGACCGAATTATTCATAAACAAGTGTACTCGATCGATT
>JAXGTH010000322.1:0-1765 GCA_040775045.1 Bacteroidales bacterium | reverse complement strand
GGCCATTCCGAGGAAAGTATTCACAAGCGAAACAGCATCGGCACCGGCACCTTCCACGGCCCTGGCCATTTCGGCAATGTCGGTCACGTTTGGTGATAGCTTCACGATCAGGGTTTTGTTGTACACCCTCCTCACGGCATCGGTCACCGCGACAGCAGAAGGGCAGCTTACCCCGAAAGCCATGCCCCCTTCTTTCACGTTGGGGCAGGAGATGTTGAGTTCGATGGCCGGGATATGCTCCAGCTCGTTGATGCGCCGGGTGAGTTCGACGTATTCTTCAACGGTCGATCCGTTCACGTTGGCAATGATGTGGGTTCCGATCCTGCTGATCCGGGGGTAGATGTTTTCAATGAAATGATCGATGCCCTTGTTCTGAAGGCCCACTGCATTCAGCATCCCGCTTGCAGTCTCAGCCATCCTCGGGTAAGGGTTCCCGTCCCGGTTCCTCAGGGTAAGCCCTTTAATAAAGATACCCCCGAGCACCGACGGATCGAAGAAATCGCTGAGCTCTTCGCCATAGCCAAAGGTACCCGATGCCGTGGTTACCGGATTCTTCAGCTCCAGGTCGTGTATGCGGACGCTCAGCTCTGCCATTTCAGTTCTTTTGTGTTGAAGACGGGCCCTTCGGTGCACACACAGAGATTGCCCAGGCTTGTTTCCTGTATGCAGCACAGGCAGACCCCGAAACCGCAGGCCATCAGGTTCTCGAGCGATGCTTCGCAGGCGACCTGCCTTTGGTGGGCGATGCGGGCCACCGCCTTCATCATCCCCTCCGGGCCACAGGTATAGATCATGTCGTAATCGAAGACCCCGCCATTGAAGAGGCTGTGCTGCGTGATCAATCCCTTTTCTCCAAGACTGCCGTCTTCGGTGGTGCAGAAAACCTCGCCGTATTCACTGAATTCTTCAGTGAACAGGATATCTTCCGCCGTGCGGCCACCGGTGAGGATATGGATATGATTGTTCCTATTTTTCAGTTCCCTGCCCAGCATGATGAAAGGGGCGATGCCCGAACCCCCGCCGGTGATCAGTACTTTTTTCCCTTCGGGAATGCTGAAAGCGTTGCCCAGGGGATGGATCACGTTCACCACTTCACCATGGCCCAGGGTGCCCAGCTTCCTGCTTCCTTTGCCGATGGCCTTGATGAAGAAGCTGACCGTTTTTTCACGCTCGTCATGGTCGAGATAAGAGAAAGGCCTGCGCAGGAACACCTCAGGGGTATCGACCAGGATCTCGGCAAAATTGCCGGGTCTGATGTCGGGTGAGGCTTCGGATCCCTGCAGCACGATGACATATGAACTGCTATTGAGCCACCTGATCTCCCTTACCCTTAAATCTTCTATCCTTTTCATCGGTCTATAAAAAATCCCCCCGGAAGCCGGGGGGATCGTCGGTTATTCTTTTTCTTTATTTTAGCCGCTGTCATCGCTTTCCCCTTCAGGCTTTTCTTCAGCCACTTCTTCGGTGAAATCCAGCATCTTCATGTCATGCAGGATATTATACCACTGGATCACCTTCTTGATATCGGAAACATAAACCCGCTCCTTGTCGTAGTCAGGAATGGCATCATCAAAGAAATCCTTCAGTTCCTCTCCCGGCGACTTGTGGCTTAATGCTTTCCCTCCCTCAAGGAGTTCGAAGATCTCACGGGCATCAAGGTGACAGCAGAGTACGGCGGCGAGAATGAGATCCTCACCAAGATCGACCTCGAGCTCTCTGCCGGTGGGGCTGCGTACGACGTCATGCATTGCCACTCGCAGACCAT
>JAXGTH010000321.1:0-1774 GCA_040775045.1 Bacteroidales bacterium | reverse complement strand
TTGTGTTGGCGAGGATCTCATCGCTGATGCCTGTGCCGGCAGCATCATAGGTGAACATCATGATGGCATAGCTGGCCAGGTTGGTCGGGTCCTGGAAGACATACACCACCTGTGAGGTGCCTTCCACGCCGTCGGCATCGTAGGTGGCCTCGAAACTTTCGTCGATGGTGGTGGCAGGGATCTGCACGAGGCCCGAGGTGTCGACGCCGGCCGGGTACTCAACGCCGCCGAACGAGAACCAGTTCTGCGTTCCGGGAAGCACGATCTGTGCACCCTTCAGGGCGATGAAGTTCAGGGGTACGGAAGCATGGTTGTGTACCTTGATCACGCCGCTGATGGGATCGTCGACAGCACCGCTGAGCAGCCTGATATGGTCCGAAACGGCTACACCGGCTTCGGTGGAAAGCGAGAAGAGGCTGTTATAATGTACGATCACAGAGGAGGCATTGGCGGGGTTGTTTACATCGTAAAAGGTGTATTTCACGATTGAAACGCCTTCCGTCCCCTGCGGGAGGTAATGCCCCGAAAACTCTTCGGTCGACTCGCCCGGGATGAGGGTCATCGAGGTGGCGCTGGTATCTGTGGTAAAGGAAAAGCAACTGCCGTTCCAGCAAAACTGGTTTTTCGAATCTTCAATGACGAACAGCTGTTCCCTTGCGACCTTGATGGTGACGTTGGTGGTGCCGGTGTTGGTCACCGTTACATGGCTCACGATCTCATTGTCGCCGGGAGCCCCGTTGAAGGTGATGCTCGGCGCAAGGCTCGTGGGTCCGAATTCGTTGGTCAGCAGGATCTGCGACTGCGAAAATGCAGCGGCAGCAAAGAGTAAGGTGAATGTTAAGAGTAAGAGTTTCTTCATGGCAATGTTGTATTTGGTTTCTAAATTTATTTTCAGGATGCAAAGTTAATAAATTCAGGAAAACGGATATGTAAAAAAACGAACTTGCTGCCGCATCATACTCAATACCATCCTGATCACCGACAGAAATGTTAGAAGCCGGGAATTGGCGCTGCAAATATGCACCTCACCCCCTGCCCCCTCTTCCCTCGCCTTCGCTCGGGACAGGCTCTCAAGGAGAGGGGAAAGAGGGAGTTGGGGAAAAGGGGGTTGGGCGAAAAAAGGGTGAATGGATGGGCCGGTTACATAAAAAAATATATAACTTTGTAGATTCGAAAAACACCAAAACAAAAAGCTAACCATAAGCAAATCATTATGAAAAGAATCATTACCATGACCCTGGCGATCCTGACCGGGTTCACGCTTGTTTACGCACAGCAGATCCCCCGCGACAAAGTGCTGGTCGAGATCGGCACCGGCACCTGGTGCCCTTACTGCCCGGGTGCTGCCATGGGCGCCGACGACCTCATCGCCAACGGTCACGACGTGGCCATCATCGAGAACCATAACGGCGACGACTATACCAACGCGGCTTCGAACGCGCGGAACGCCTATTACAACATCACCGGATACCCGACGGCCGTGTTCGACGGCGGTTCGGCATACGTTGGCGGCAGCGCCAGCCAGAGCCTCTATCCGCAATACCTGTCGCGCTACAACCAGAAGATCGCCATCCCGTCTTCGTTCTCCATCGACATCGTGGGGACCTCTTCGGGCCTGATCGACTTCAATGTTGATGTGACCATCGAGATGGTGGAGGCCTATGCCGGCTCCGACATCAGGCTGCACTGCGCCATCACCGAGTCGGAGATCCCCGAGTTCTGGCAGGGGCAGAACCACCTCAACTTCGTGAACAGGATGATGCTGCCCAACCAC
>JAXGTH010000320.1:0-1804 GCA_040775045.1 Bacteroidales bacterium | reverse complement strand
CTTTCCTATCCCCGCAGGCACGATTTTGTAGCCGGCCAGGTGGTGGGCATATCCGACAGGAAGGACGGTGAACCCAGGCTTTACAGCATCATGAGCGGCAATACCGAAGAGGTGGTCAGCTTGCTCTACAACGTTAAACCGGGTGGGGAACTCAGTCCAAACCTGGCCGCACTGAAAGCCGGTGACATGCTCTTTGTTTCGGCGCCTTTCGGAAAGTTCTTTGGTACCGATAAGCCCGCCGTTCTTATCGCCTCCGGTACCGGAATAGCCCCTTTTATCTCCATGTTGCGATCGGGCCAGCATCACGACAAAGTGTTGATCCATGGCGGACGGACCCTCGACTCTTTTTATTTCAGGGATGAGATCACTCATCTGTTGGGTAAAGACAACTATGTCCGTTGTTGTTCCGGTGAAAAGGGGGATGGTGTTTACGAAGGCCGGCTGACCCGTTATCTCCGTGAACAGCCCGAGCCGGATCCCGGCAGGAAATATTACCTTTGTGGCCTGGCGGAGATGGTGGTGGAAACCCGCGACCTGCTCATCGACAGGGGGGTGCCTTACGAAAATATCATCGCCGAAATATATTTCTGATGGAAAAGCGATCACTTCTGGGAAAAACAAAAACCGAAATGCTGGAGGTTGCCGGGGAGCTCGGCCTTCCTCGTTTTACGGCAGCACAGCTGACGGAATGGATCTATGGCAAGCGTGTTTCTTCTTTCGAAGTGATGACGAACCTCTCGAGGCAGGCCCGGCAACTCCTTTCCGAAAATTATGCCATCGGGGATATCCCTCACAGCAGGGTGCAGGAATCGACCGACGGAACCAGGAAATACCTTTTTCCTTCCTCAGGGGGTAATTTTATAGAAGCAGCCTATATACCTGAAGAGAAAAGGAATACGTTATGCATTTCCTCCCAAGCCGGCTGCAAGATGGGCTGCCTCTTTTGCATGACCGGCAAGCAGGGTTTCCAGGCGAACCTCAGCCCTGGTGAGATCATTAACCAGCTCTGGAGCCTTCCCGAAAGGGATGAGGTGAGCAACCTGGTGTTCATGGGCATGGGCGAACCTTTCGACAACATGGATAACCTCATGGCCTCACTCGAAGTGCTCACTGCACCCTGGGGCATGGGTTTCAGCCCGAAGAAGATCACCGTTTCCACCATCGGCATCATCCCCGCCATGAGCAGGTTCATCGATGAAAGCGAATGCCACCTGGCTGTCAGCCTGCATACACCTTTCGAAGACGAACGCAAAAAGCTGATGCCCATAGAGAATGTCTACCCCCTCAGCGATATCTTCAGATTGCTGCGATCCTATGATTTTCCGCGGCAGCGAAGGATATCTTTTGAATATATCATGTTCAGGGGACTGAACGATACGCGGCGGCACGTCAACGAGCTTGTACGCCTCATGCACGGCCTGCGGGCACGCATCAACCTGATCAGGTTCCATCCCGTCCCGGGAACCCCCCTGGAAGGCTCTGACGATACCACGATCTACGAATTCAGGGATGCCCTGAATGCCAAAGGGGTAACCACGACCATCCGTGCAAGCAGGGGGCTGGATATAGCAGCCGCATGTGGCTTGCTTTCAACCAAAGAACTCCTGAAAAAATCCGGGGATGGTGATTATTGATGCAGGGATCCCCGATCCTGCAAATTGGGTACAAGGTGCAAGGTGCAGGGTACAAGGATATAAACAGCAATCGTAATACCTGGTACGTAATACCTTGTACTTCAAGATACCCGTTCCGGGATAATCCAAATATCAGTTATCAATAATCAGGTTTCCTGTTATTCTTTCTG
>JAXGTH010000319.1:0-1816 GCA_040775045.1 Bacteroidales bacterium | reverse complement strand
CGAGAAAGCCAGGAATGACGGGCATTGACAGATATATCAGCGAATTGTTGTTCGATCACGACTGCGTGATCCTGCCAGGGGTGGGCGGCTTCCTGACCAACTATTCAGGGGCGAGGATCCATCCTGTCAGGCACAGCTTCCAGCCTGCCTCGCGGACGGTGATGTTCAACACCAACCTGCGCACCAACGACGGGCTGCTCATCGATCATGTAGCCAGGTCCGGCGGGATCACTTACCAGGAGGCTTCTGCCCTGGTCCACGACTATGCCGGCAGGCTGATGAATGAGATCAGGGCGGGGAAAACCTTTTACCTCAACAACATTGGAAACCTGAAGATGGGTGCCGAAGGCAACATCATCTTCGACCCCGACCAGGGCAGCAATTACCTTGCCGATGCTTTCGGCCTTCCCTCCTTCGTTTCCCCGGCCATCCAGCGCGAAACGGTGCGGCAGCGCCTCGAGAAACAGCTTACGCCCAAACCCGTTTCGCAGGACAAGGAAAAGCGCAGGGCGATCAGCCCGGTGGCCGGGTGGGCGGCAGGCATCCTCATCCCCGTCGCGGCAGCGGCCATGTTATACTTCTTCAACCCCACCTTCGTGGAACGCCTCGGCGATTCCTATGCCAGCTTTGTCCCGACCATAACATTCTCACCGGCGGAAGATGCCGCTAAACCTATGAGTAAGGGAACAAGCAGCGAAACCTCCAGCTTCAGGATCATCCCCGAAAAGGACATCGAGGCCGTAGCTCCGGTACAAGCGCCTGCAGCCATACCTGAACAGGCAGTGGCGAATCCCATGAAGCGCTACCAGGTGGTGGTGGGTTCCTTTGCCGATGAGCACAATGCCGGCAAATATGTAGCGGAACTCAGATCGCGATACCGCGATGCAGGCATCGTGGGCACCAACGCCGGCGGGCTGGTCAGGGTCAGCATCGGGGGCTCCGACAGCAAGCAGGAAGCCCTCGGCATGCTGGAGGTGATCAGGCAAAAGGAAAATCCCTCGGCCTGGCTGCTCCGTGTAAGATAATTTCTTTTCTTTGTCACTGTTTTCAATGCAACTTACCGGCTGAGTGGGCAAGAAGAACAAGATCAGCAGATTTGAAGAGAACAGCACTTTCCCGCACCTTTTCCAGAGGAGTTTCGAGGAATTGCAGGATGGTTTTCACCTGAAAGGCCGGTGGCACCCCGATTATTTCGGTAACGATAACCCCATCACCCTGGAGCTGGGCTGCGGCAAAGGCGAATACACCGTCGGGCTGGCACAGCGCTTCCCCGAGCGGAACTTCATCGGCGTCGACATCAAGGGTGCCCGCATGTGGGTGGGATGCAAGAAGGTGCAGGAGCTGGGGCTGAAGAACGTAGCCTTCATCCGCGCCCGCATCGAGCTGATCGAGAACTTCTTCGGCCCCGATGAGGTGCAGGAGATCTGGCTTACCTTCAGCGACCCCCAGCCACGGAAATCGCGCCAGAAGAAAAGGCTCAGCTCGCCACAATTCCTGAAGCGTTACAGCAGCTTCCTGGCCGATGACAACCTCATCCATCTCAAGACCGATGACCGCCCGTTGCTGGACTACACCCTTGGGGTGATCGAAGATCACGGCCACGAGCGGGGTACGGTATCGTTCGACGTGTATGGCGAGGGAGCACCGCCGGAGGTGATGGAGATACAGACCTTTTATGAGCAGCTGTGGCGCGAGGAAGGACGGACCATCCATTACCTGAACTTCAGGATGAAAAAAACATGACAGATCCCTCATTTTTCGAAAAGGTTTACGCAGTAGTGCGCATGATCCCCTACGGCCGGGTAAGCACTTACGG
>JAXGTH010000318.1:0-1823 GCA_040775045.1 Bacteroidales bacterium | reverse complement strand
CTTTTTCATCGGCAAGAGCCACAATCCCGGGATACCGTATTTCATACGGATTGCCGGGCAGCTCGTCCCCGTCCCCTCCCTTGCGCGATGACTCCGGCTCTTCTGAAATCCGGAGGTCTGGGCATGCATCAGCTTCTTTTCTCCTTTCCGCCATGAGCAAAAAACGCTCCCGCGAGATGACAGTTCTCACACCCATATTTTCGTTGCCGAAAATATCGTTAACAAAATAATCGGCAACAAGATATTTAATCCTGATTGAACCGGATTGGGGGGAGAAAAAATTAGAGGATTTTGTTCAGTTCAAATTTGTAAGGACCAAGAGATCCACCAAAGTTACCGGCGGTGATATATTTTACCCCCGGAACCGTGCAGGCGGCATGGATCCCTTTCGCCATTGCTTCACCTACACACTTCTCATCGATCCCATCGATAACAATCTCATACACTCCTTTTATTCCTGCCGGCACCTTGGTGTCCGGAACCTTCTCACGGATCGTCGGGCAGTACTTCTCATTGGTACTAGCCGGCATGAATTTGTACTTGTTTGAACCTACCTTGGAACCGCTTGCCACAACGCCCCCGGGGAAACTCGTGATGACCCCGCAGACTTTATTGATAGCCTCCACCGCAGTCTGGGCTCCCATGAGTGCTGCCATCTGGTTCTCACCCATGACAAAGAAATTGCCTCCTGCAACACCTTTCACGATACCAAATTCTTCTTCACCGATATATTCGCCTTCCATAATTGGGATGACCCAGCATTTCCTGCCGCCGACTTCTTTCTGGTATTCATACCCGTCGCCGAAGAAATGGAGTTTGACCGCAATCTTTTCTGCCGCCTGGGGAAGACCATCAAACACTGCGGTGGTTGGAGAGGTAAGGACGCATTCGGCGAGACGCTCGACCACCTGCTCTTTCAGCTTCTTCTTTGCCGCACAGATCAGGATCGACACACCGGGTCTTCCATCAGGGGTCTGGTCTGCCCTGAGTTCACTCTCGATCCCGGCTTCGCAGGGGCATCCGATTGCCGAGGTCGCAAAACCCGTGGCTTCGGTCGCTGCTTTCCGGGCCCATTCCGTGTTCACTGCGGTGATGATGATCCGGGAGATCCATGTGGGAAACGCTTCTGCGTAGGTATCATCAATTGGTACTCCGTTTATCTCCATAAAATTCCTCTTTTTTATACCAAAGATAGTAGGATAGTGCTAGAATAAATTTTCTAAATACCTCTCCCTGAAAGGTTCCCCCCTGAACTGCAGAAAAAAGAGATCCCTCATCAGATGTGATCAGCACAATTGGGGCAGAATTGAAACAGGGAATTACGATTTTGTACAGGGAAGTGAGATTTTTTCAATGAAATGCCCCATGATACCGATGGCTCACATGCCTCCCTAATGAAGATCGCGGATGCGTTTTGATGCCAGAATACCTCCTGCAGTGTCATCCTTGATGCCCGACCGAAGGAGGGACATCGACTCTTTATATGAAAATGGTCCGGCAGGTCCGCCTTGTATGGTTCTGTCCCTCAATGAAATCAGGTAATTTTTTTTTTAAAGGAAGACGGGTAAGGGATATGTATTATATATAATTTCCTATTTGATGTTAGTACTTAACGAAGCGCAGCCAGAATAAGCGGCGATTTATCATTATTATATTAATTATGCGGATTAATAAACAATTTTTTATTTACACTAGTCCTGATGAATCGGCCTGAATGCAGGGGGGATTTAGACAAGTTTATGTGTATAATTTAACCATTCTTTTATAGTCGATTTTTGAATCGATCTAAAGCTGGTGCGTGATACAAGCATGGCATTTGCATT
>JAXGTH010000317.1:0-1841 GCA_040775045.1 Bacteroidales bacterium | reverse complement strand
GTAAGAGGCGGTCTTGTGGAAGATGGGGTTCTTCAGCCCGAAACGCTTGATGATCCCGTGCGGGGTGAGGTCGAAGATGCTGTCGAGCACCCTGGCGATCTCTCCGTCGCTGAGCGGCTTGCCGTTGGCGTTTTTCGCCCTGCCGGTGCCGAAAGTGTTGACGTAAAGCCCCACATGTTCCTTGCGCCCTATGGCATAGGCCACCTGGATGAGCGCTTCATCGGCAATGCCTGCGGCCACGAGGTTCTTGGCCATATGGCGCATGGCATAGGCTGCCGAACGGTCGACCTTCGAGGCATCCTTTCCTGAAAAAGCTCCGCCGCCATGCGCACCCCTGCCACCGTAAGTGTCGACGATGATCTTCCTGCCGGTAAGCCCGGTGTCGCCATGTGGTCCCCCGATCACGAACTTGCCGGTGGGATTCACGAAAAGCTTGAAATCGTCCTTGAAGAGTTTCTTCACCTTATCAGGTACGTCGGGACTTTTCCTGACCCTCGGGATCAGGATGTTCCTCACATCCTCCTCGATCCTTCGGAGCATGCCGTCATCATTGCCTGGCATAAAATCGTCGTGCTGCGTGGAGATGACGATGGTGTCGATACGCTGTGCACGGTGCTTATCGTCATATTCGATGGTGACCTGCGATTTCGAGTCGGGGGCCAGGTAGGTCATCTCCCTGCCTTCCTTGCGGATCGCGGCCAACTCCTGGAGGAAGATGTGGGCCAGCTCGATGGGCATGGGCATGAAATTGTTCATCTCGTTGCAGGCATAGCCGAACATCATGCCCTGGTCGCCGGCGCCCTGGTCTTCCTCACGGCCCCTGACGACACCGATGTTGATATCGTGCGACTGCTCATGGATGGTGCTGATCACGCCGCAGGATTCGGCTTCGAACTTGTATGATGATTTGGTGTAACCGATCTTCCTGATGGTTTCCCTGGCCACGTCGTCGACGGCCACCCAGCCTTTGGTACGGACCTCGCCGGAGCATACCACCAGCCCGGTGGTCACCAGCGTTTCACATGCTACCTTCGAATCGGGGTCGTGCCGCAGGAACTCATCCAGCAGGGCATCCGAGATCTGGTCGGCAACCTTGTCGGGATGCCCCTCCGATACTGATTCTGACGTAAATAAAAATCCCATTTTCTATGTTTGGAAATCGTTAATCTTAGCTGTTTACTGCCTGCCGTTGCAGTTTCGGCAGGAACGAGGCCGCAAAGTTAATAAATGTTCTTTATCCCGGCGAGGTGCCGTTGCGGGTCAGCGCCTGGAACACTTCTTCGAGGCTTTGCTTCTCGCGGTTGAGGGAGAGCACTGAATTGTTATTCCTTACGGCGAAGTTGAAGATGTCCTGGCGGATGTCCTTCCCGCCCGAAGCTTCTATTTCGTAAGTATTCCCGTCCAGCTGCCTGGTGGCCTTCACGCCTTCGATCTTCTTTAGTTCCCCCATGTCCACGGGCATACTGAACTCTATCCTGATGAGGTCCTTCCCTGCGGCACGCTTCGAGAGGTTAGAGGTGCTGTCGTCGGCCACGATCCTTCCCTGGTGGATGATCACGGCCCTGTCGCAGATCGCCTCCACCTCCTGCATGATGTGGGTGGAGAGCAGCACGGTCTTTTCTTTTCCTACCTGCCTGATGAGCGAACGGATCTCGAGGAGCTGGTTGGGGTCGAGGCCGGAAGTGGGCTCATCGAGGATGAGCACCGAAGGGTCGTGGAGCAGGGCCTGGGCCAGGCCCACGCGCTGCCGGTATCCTTTGGACAGGGCGCCGATCTTCTTGTTCTGCTCGAGCCCCAGCCCGGTGATGCCGATGATCTCCTCTATCCGCGAACGCTTGTTC
>JAXGTH010000316.1:0-1856 GCA_040775045.1 Bacteroidales bacterium | reverse complement strand
CCGGTCGCGATCATCCTGACCTTGCGGTAGATGCCGGCCCCCGGGTACCAGCGGCTGTCGTGCCGCCTGGTGTCGGCATGCACGGCCAGCAGGTTAGGCTGACCCGGCCTGATGAGGCCCGTCACATCCAGGAAGAATGAATTATAGCCGTAATCCCATCGCCCCGCGAATTCACCGTTAAGGTAAACCTCAGGAAAAGCCATCACCCCGTCGAAAAGGAGATATACGGTCATGCCCCTGTAATCCCCGGGGATGTCGATCCACCTGCGGTACCATCCTTCCCCTTTCCATGGCAGTTTCCCGGTGTTGCCATCCCCTTCGGGGATGAACGGACCGGCAATGGCCCAGTCGTGGGGGATGCTGACGCCTTCCCATCCCGAATCGTCAAGTGCAGGCATGTATGCATCATCCATATGTCCACGGTAAAATTTCCAGCCATCCGGCAGTTCCGTGACCAGTCGTTGCTGGGCTGCGGCCATGAATGTGAGCATGCATAACATGGCGCAGGCGAATATCTTTTTATGCCGTTGCATCATCGGTCGTGATTTATGTTTTCCGGCATTTTGCCGAAGGCTAAAGTTAACAAATTCCCGGAACTGACAGGAATCGTTCATGTACCTGGTAATGAATGCTTTACACATTGCACTGCGGGGCGCTGTTAATTTTTTCACAATTATTGAACACGATTGCTCCCAAGTCGGTTAAGATTATTACTTTTGCGCATGGAAATCCGGTTGGATCTTTCTCCATAGGCAGTATTTACCGGGTGACCAAAGAAAGATTTGAGACACTTTCACCCAACACTTAAAACCTGTCCCGAGCGAAGTCGAGGGACTCAAAACTCAAAACTTAAAACTCAAAACTTAAAACTTAAAACTCAAAACTTTAAAGTGGATGTTAAGCAATAACTTCATAAAACGTCACAACGGGCCGCGGCCCGAAGAAGCAAAGGAGATGTTACGGGCCATGGGCCTGAAGGATATGGGTCAGCTGATCGACGAAACGGTCCCTGCCTCCATCAGGATGAAGGGCGGGCTTGACCTCCCGGAGGGGATGAATGAATATGAGTACATCAGCCACCTCAGGGAGCTTGGGGCCAAGAACAAGCTGTTCAGGACCTATATCGGCATGGGGTATTACAACACCATCACCCCCGGTGTGATCCAGCGCAACATCCTGGAGAATCCGGGCTGGTACACTTCCTATACGCCGTACCAGGCTGAGATCTCGCAGGGCCGTCTCGAAGCCCTGCTCAACTTCCAGACCATGGTGTCGGACCTTACGGCCATGCCCCTGGCCAATGCCTCCCTGCTGGATGAAGGTACTGCGGCTGCCGAAGCCATGATCATGCTGTTCAATTCGCGCAGCAGGGAAGCCGTAAAAGCAGGGACCAACAAGTTTTTCGTTTCTTCGGGACTGTTCCCGCAAACCATCGCGGTGGTCAGGGCCAGGGCCCTGCCCCTGGACATAGAGGTCGTGACGGGCAACGATGACGGGCTGAATTTCACCGATGGGCTCTTCGGTGCCCTGATCCAGTATCCCGACCAGTTTGGTGAAGTGAAGGATTACAGCGCCTTTGTCGAGAAGGCCCACGAAAAGAATATTGCCGTAGCCGTGGCCGCCGACCTGCTGAGCCTGGCCCTGCTTACTCCTCCCGGGGAGTGGGGTGCCGACGTGGTGGTGGGCAGCACGCAGCGCTTCGGCATACCCATGGGTTACGGAGGTCCTCATGCAGCTTATTTCGCCACACAGGAAAAATACAAACGCAACCTCCCGGGCAGGATCATCGGTGTATCCGTCGATGCAGCGGGCAACCCGGCGCTGAGGATGGCCCTTCAGACCCGCGAACAGCATAT
>JAXGTH010000315.1:0-1883 GCA_040775045.1 Bacteroidales bacterium | reverse complement strand
GCTGTCGCCCTGCGATGCCACGCAGACGCGCCTGGCCACCATTGCGGCCATAGAGCAGTGCAAAGGTCCTGTATACCTCCGTTTCGGGCGTGCCCCGGTACCCGACTTCACGGATGAAAGTACGCCCCTGACCATCGGCAGGGCACAGATCCTCAGCGAAGGCAATGATGTCAGCATCATCGCCACCGGCCATATGGTCTGGGAGGCTATTGAGGCGGCGCGCATGCTCTTGGAGAAAGGTATCCGCGCCCGCGTGATCAACATGCATACCATCAAGCCCGTCGACGAGTCAGCCATCATCGCTGCGGCCAGGGAAACCCGTGGAATCGTGACTGCGGAGGAACATCAACTCAATGGGGGTCTTGGAAGCGCAGTGGCCGAGGTCGTGGTCAGGAACCACCCGGTACCCATGCGGATGATCGGCATGCCCGACCGATTCGGAGAATCCGGCGACCCGGCAGAACTGATGGATAAATACGGCCTGAGGGCAGGGAACATTGTAGAAGCAGTTTTGAGTTTTGAAAAGTTCAAAGTTCAGAGTTCAAAGTTCAAAGTTCAGAGTTCCCAACCTCTTCCCCGTATTCGATCCTGGTCAGGAACAAGCCGTGGGCAGGTACCGAACGGCCCGCCTCCGAGCGGTCGCGTGCTTCGATGATGCTGCGTAAATCTTCCGGTCCGATCTTTCCCCTGCCCATTTCCACCAGTGTACCCACGATGGCCCTTACCATGTTGCGCAGAAAACGGTTGGCCCTTATGGTGAACACAAGCAGGTGCCCATGCCGCTCCCAGGCCGCTTCCTTCACCTCGCAAATATTGTTCTTTACCTGGGTATGAAGCTTCGAAAAACTGGTAAAATCATTATACTCCATGATTATGGCCGCCCCCTGGTTCATTATTTCGATGTCGAGATGAGCATGGACCAGCCATGCATAGTCAAGATTGAAAGGATCTTTTCTTGTGATTACACGGTATTCATAGGTACGTGAAAGGGCATCGAAGCGGGCATGGGCATCGGGTCTGACGGGAAAAATATCAAATACAAAGATATCCTGAGGCAGGAACCCGTTCAACTGATAGACTTTTTGTTCAAGCTCCGGCTTTTCAAGTTCACGGTCAAGGTCGAAATGGGCAAAGAACTCCCGGGCATGTACACCGGTATCTGTCCTTCCTGCCCCGGTAAGGCTTATTTCAGAACCGAAAATGGTGCCGGCCCCCTCCTCAAGGACCTGCTGAACGGTGATGGCATTCTTCTGCCACTGCCAGCCGTGATAAGCTTTGCCATGATAAGCCAGCTTCATGAAATATCTGTGGCGATTCTCCATGATGCTGCAAGTTAGTCTTTTTTCAATTCATTTTAACATGCTTTCAATCCCAGGTTTATTCTACTCATAATCTATATTTTATAAGAGCTGCGCGACCAATACATATTTTAGAATCGCTATAAATTATGGTTTTGCTTATGGGGATTAAGATTAAAATATAATTTTGCGTGTTACTTTTTTAAATAACATGTTACTATGAGCCTGAAAAGATTTGGTGTCTCCCTCGAAGAAGAGTACCTCGATTATCTGGATGCTTTGGTCGACAAGCAGCAATTTCCAAACCGGTCGCAGGCGATCCGCTACCTGGTAAACCAGACACGGGTAAAGGAGAGCTGGGACGCTGACGAGGTGGTTGCCGGGGTGATCGTACTGGTTTACGACCACCACAAGCGCGACCTGCAGAACATCTCCACCGATATCCAGCATGATTTCCATCACCTCATCCTGGCGGTACAACATGTGCACCTTGATCATCATAACTGCCTGGAAACCATATCCCTGAAAGGCCGTGCCGGTGAACTCAGGATCCTTGCCGACAGGCTGATCGCCATCAAGGGGATC
>JAXGTH010000314.1:0-1903 GCA_040775045.1 Bacteroidales bacterium | reverse complement strand
GACCGCCTCGATATCCCGGACCTCAGCGTTTTTTATGCTCCCGTGCTTAACGCTTTCATCGACCTGGGGAAGCCCGTCACCTCGGCCGTGCGGAACAGGCTGGCGGAACTTTTCAGCGAGGAGTGCGAAGAACTCAAAGGGGATGTGGAGGCCTGCAGCCTGGCCCTTTTCGATGCCGGTGAGGCGGAAATGAAGATGCCCGTGCAGGTTGGTGACTACACCGACTTTTATTCCAGCATCGAACATGCCACCAATGTGGGTATCATGTTCCGTGATCCCGATAATGCCCTGTTGCCGAACTGGAAACATATCCCCGTAGGATACCATGGGCGCAGTTCGTCCATTGTGGTTTCGGGGACCGACATCCGCCGGCCCTGCGGGCAGACCATGCCGGGTGATGCAAGCTCACCTTCCTTTGGCCCCAGCAGGCAAATGGATTTCGAGCTCGAGATGGCCTTTGTCACCACCGGGAGCACGACCCTTGGCGAACCCATCCCCATCGGGAAAGCCGAGGACCATATCTTCGGGATGGTCATTTTCAACGACCTTTCGGCCAGGGATATCCAGAAGTGGGAATATGTGCCCCTGGGCCCGTTCCTTGGGAAGAACTTCGGCTCCGTCATCTCACCATGGATCGTCACCCTTGAGGCCCTGGAGCCTTTCAGGGTTGAAGGGCCTGCCCAGGACCCGCCCGTATTGCCATACCTGCAATCCCAGGGGAAGAAGAACTTTGATATCAGGCTGGAAGTGTTCCTGAAACCTGCAGATGGCAATGAAAACCTGATCTGCCGCTCCAACTTTAAATACATGTACTGGAACATGGCCCAGCAGCTGGCCCACCATACCGTCAACGGCTGTAACATCAACACCGGCGATATGTATGCCAGCGGGACCATCAGCGGTCCGGACCCCGGTTCCTATGGTTCCATGCTGGAGCTGGCCTGGAAAGGGACAAAGCCACTGGATCTGGACGACGGAAGCCGGCGTAGCTTCCTCCTCGACCACGACCGCGTCATCATGAGGGCATTCGCCGTTAATGAAAACCTGAGGATAGGATTTGGTGAATCGGCGGTCACCATCCTGCCTGCCATTGAAAACGTATAATCCATCATGCAGATCGATCCGAAAGATACCGCGCTGCCAAAGTTGCATCAACTCATGCTGGGCGCCGTAGCACCCAGGCCCATTGCCTTTGCAAGCACCCTCGACAACAGGGGCAACCCGAACCTTTCGCCATTCAGTTTCTTCAATGTGTTTGGTGTCAATCCGTTAACCCTGGTCTTCTCGCCTTCGCGCAGGGGGAGGGACAACACGACCAAGCACACCTATGATAATGTGAGGCAACTGGCGGAAGTTGTCATCAACGTGGTGACCAGGGATATCGTGGAGCAGGCTAATCTTGCCAGTAATGAATATGCGGAAGGCGTGAACGAATTTCTCAAGGCCGGGCTTACCATGATCCCCGCCGTGAAGGTGAAACCATTCAGGGTAAAGGAATCGCCGGTGCAGTTCGAGTGCCGGGTAACCGACATCATCGAAACCGGCGACCAGGGCGGGGCCGGAAACCTGGTCATCTGCGAGGTGCTCATGATCCATATCGATGATAACATCCTGGACCGGGAAGGTATGATCGATCCCGAAAGGATACGACTGGTTGGCAGGCTTGGAGGCGACCATTATTGTGAAGCCTTCGGCAAGGCCGTATTTGATGTTAAAAAACCGCCCCGTGAACCCGGCATCGGGATCGACCAGCTGCCCCCTGCAATAAGACTGAGCACGGTGCTCACCGGCAACGACCTGGCAAGGCTTGCCAGCCTGAGGTCGCTGCCTGAAGAGGATGAGATCGCGAAATGTATGGAAATTCCTGAAGTGGCCGGTATCCTGCCCGGCGACGAGGAGGCGG
>JAXGTH010000313.1:0-1912 GCA_040775045.1 Bacteroidales bacterium | reverse complement strand
GGCCTCGATATGAAACCCGGAAAAATAATAGGTCATCTTGATCCCGTCAGAGCCCGAATGCCTGCCGAAATCCCAGATGTCCTCCAGGTCGTCGGGGTTCAGGTTGTCGGTGGGGTTGATCTTGTCGCCCGTGCCCCAGGCAATGCGCTGGCGCCCGATCCTAACATCCAGTCCTTTCACCAGGAAGTCGTAAAGGTCCACATAAGCTTCCCTGATATCGATGTTGTAAGGCGATATCTCATCCTTGTTGAAGAGCTGGCTGCTCTGGTCCAGCATGGGGAATCCGAACGACCGCAACCACACATTGCCGTACATGGCCGCCTTGTTGTTGAAACCCTTCTCAAGTTCCAGGTTGAGCCGGTTCTCGTTCCAAGACCATACCCCGTCCTCCGTCCTCACCCTGTTGTCGATATAGATATCGCCGCCGAACCTGAGCGCGTTGTCCTGGGCGCGCAGGAGGACCGGTAAAGCTATCAGGCAGCTTAATATTAATAGTGCTGTTGAATACTTTTTTTTCATGATGCAGTATGCTTATGATCATCTTTCGAGGATACGAACGCTGAAATCATCTTCACTCAGGCCGGTGTCGACCTTCGTTCCCGTGAAAAGCAATCGGGTGGAATGGTTTTTCTTCAGGTCGGTCATCAGCATGTCGGTGATGATCCAGTAGCCCCCGATCTGCTCGACCTTGTTGTTTTGCATGCGCTTCACCACGTTCCCGCCACGGTCATAATATTCACTTGACATGATGGTGTAGTTGTCACGGTCGATGCGGGTCATCATTTTTGAGTAATCCGATTTTTTATCCGGTTTCGGGACCATCTCGACCAGAAAATGGTCATCGGTGGCCTCGATCAGTTTAACATCGTATTTCTTGGCCAGGGGCACTGACTCCATGTCCTCGTAGCTCAGGTCGGTTCCGGCAAAGCTCTGGTTCTTGATGTGCGAGGCAATGCGCCTGGCCTTGTCATAGGCCGGCAGGTACACGTACATCACCTCGTCGGGCAATGACAGGAAAGCGATACCTTCCTGCGATGCAGGGGCAGTAAAACGAAAGAGCCTGTAATCGGTTCCCATCTGGGTTGCGACAGCCTGGCGCTCCTGCTGCCGTCCCTTGCTGTCGGTAAGCGTCATGGTGATCTGGTTGACCTGGTCGACAGGGGCATAGGTGACCGAATCGCAACGCTTGATTATGGTATGCACATCCTGTGCATGCATGGCCGCCCCGGTGAACAGGGCGAGAAGGCTTGTGATGAAGATCTTTTTCATAATTGTTATGTTTTAATGTTATTGCTTTCTGTTATTCAGTTGGTTCTTCTCGTTGTTATCGTGGCGCCGGCGGCTTAACCTGAGCATGAAAGCCGGCAGCAGGGTAAGTGCGGCCGCTGATGAGGTGATCATGGTTACGGTGACCAGCAGGCCAAAGTGCCTCAGGGGGACCAGGTTGGAGAAGAGGAGGACTAGGAACCCCAGCGAGACAGCCAGAACGTTGATGATGATGGACCGGCCGGTGATATTGATCGCATGGGTGATGGCTTCCCGGAGGCTGCTGTGGTTCCTGAGCTCATGGTTGAGGTGCGACACCATGTGGATGGCATAGTCCACCCCGATCCCTATGGATACGCTTCCTACCAGCACGGTTGCAATATCGAGTGAAATGCCGGTCAGCCCCATAAACCCGAACAATACCACCAGCGTGGCCATGATAGGCACGATACTGTATGCCCCGCTCGAAAAGGAACGGAGCAGCAGGCTGACAACGAGAAAAACGAGCACCAGGGCAATCGCGAGCGACTGGAACTGGCTGCTGATAATGCTCCTGTCGATCTTCAGGTAAAGGCTGGGGAGTCCGGTCAGGCTCATCCGGCAGCTGTCAGTGCTCTCCTTCTCCAGGTAGTTTTCCATATCACTG
>JAXGTH010000312.1:0-1923 GCA_040775045.1 Bacteroidales bacterium | reverse complement strand
ACCGTGGGGCCGCATACGTACATGCCCACATGGGGAGGGCTGAGGGGCTCGAAGGTTTCCTTTTTGCGGGAGAGGGTGTTATATAATGAAAGAGTGTTCTCCATGATCTTTTAATTGTGATGCAAAGGTAGTAATATTTGTGCACCTCACCCCCTAACCCCCTCTCCTCAAAGAGAGGGGGAATAATGTACCAATTGACAAAAGGGTAAAAGTTTAATTAGTGAGGAGGTGCTTTAAACCGTTAATTTCATAAAAAAGGTCCCCCGCTTTCACGAGGGACCCAAACCGGAATGTGCATGTCCTTAAACTATTTAAGAACACCCAGGTCTTTGCCTACCTTGGTGAAGGCGGCTATGGCTTTGTCGAGCTGTTCGCGGTTGTGGCCTGCCGACAGCTGCACGCGTATCCTGGCTTCCCCCCTGGGAACAACGGGGAAGTAGAACCCGATCACGTAGATGCCTTCTTCGAGCAGTTTGGCAGCCATCACCTGCGACAGCTTGGCGTCGTAAAGCATCACGGCGCAGATGGCCGATTTGGTGGGCTTGATGTCGAAGCCGGCGGCCTTCATCTTTTCCACGAAGTATTTGGTGTTTTCATGCAGCCTGTCCTGCAGCTCATGGGTTTCCGACATCATGTCGAACATGGCGATGCCGGCGTTGGCCACCATGGGGGGGATGGAGTTGGAGAACAGGTAGGGGCGTGAGCGCTGACGTAGCAGCTCGATAATCTCTTTCCTGCCGGTGGTGAACCCGCCGATGGCGCCGCCAAAGGCTTTGCCCAGGGTGCCGGTGATGATGTCGACCTCCCCGCGGATGTTGAAGAGCTCGGTGACGCCGCGGCCGGTATCGCCAACCACGCCTGCCGAATGACATTCGTCGACCATGATCATGGCATCGTATTTCTTTGCCAGCGCGTTGATCTTGTCCATCGGGGCCACGTTGCCGTCCATGGAGAACACCCCGTCGGTGACGATGAGCCTGAAGCGGGCGTCCTTCGCAGCGATGAGCTGTGCTTCCAGGTCTTCCATATCGGCATTCTTGTAACGGAAACGCTGTGCCTTGCAAAGGCGCACCCCGTCGATAATGGAGGCATGGTTGAGGGCATCGGAAATGATGGCATCCTCTTCACCCAGCAGGGGCTCGAATAGCCCGCCGTTGGCGTCGAAGCAGGCAGCGTAAAGAATGGTATCCTCGGTACCGAAAAATTCAGCGATCTTCCTTTCAAGGGTCTTGTGCAGGTCCTGCGTGCCGCAGATGAAACGTACCGACGACATGCCGTACCCGTGGGTGTCGAGGGCTTCCTTGGCGGCAGCCACGAGCTTGGGATGGTTCGACAGTCCCAGGTAGTTGTTGGCACAGAAGTTCAATACGTCCTGGCCGGTGTTGATTTTAATGTCGGCTTTCTGCGGAGAAACGATGATGCGTTCTTCCTTGTAAAGCCCTGCTTCCCTGATGTTTTTCAGTTCTTCCTGAAGGTGATCTTTGATTTTTCCGTACATGGCTGAAAATGTTTATGTGTGTATTGTTTATTTTTTAACAAGGACTGCAAAGATAAAAGATAAATTTTAACCTGCTATGTTATACGGGGTATAAATAATATGGGTCTCCGCTTGACAGGGACATGCGGATTCAGGATGCCGGATGCCGGATGCCGGATATCCCGAAAAACCAGAAATCTTTGATTTCATTGTTTTTCGAGGATCCTCGATCCCGGGAACCGGGAATCGGGACCGGATAACATTTAGCCATTTTACAATTTAACCATGAAACCACCGAGTTCTCGGGGCAGGCACTGAAACCATGAAACACTCCCGAGTTCTCGGGATTAGTTCGACTGGGCCTTTTCATTTCGCTGCGCTCATAAAAAGACAGTCTCACTAATGAAACCATGAAACAATATCATGATTATAATTATTTCCTTATT
>JAXGTH010000311.1:0-1951 GCA_040775045.1 Bacteroidales bacterium | reverse complement strand
TCATTGTAAATGCTGCATTTTAGATGTTGCATTTTTCATTGAGCTATTTGGCCAGCTTTGCTCTTGCTGAAATGACTGTATTATGGAAAATTGCAATTAACTGGTCACATTCACATTGAGATAAAAAACCAAATTCCCGCAAAATGTAACATCTAACATTAAAAGTGTAGAATTCACAATGGACAATATTTTAAAAACAGGATTTTCCATTTTCCCTACCTTTGCATCACAACTAAAAGATCATGGAGAACAATCTTTCAGTATACAACACCCTCTCCCGCAAAAAGGAAACCTTCGAGCCCCTCAGCCCTCCCCATGTGGGCATGTACGTATGCGGCCCCACGGTTTACGGCGATCCGCACCTGGGCCATGCCCGTCCGGCCATCACCTTCGACCTGGTGTTCCGCTGGCTGCAGCACCTGGGGTATAAGGTGCGCTACGTGCGCAACATCACCGATGTGGGGCACCTCGAAAACGATGCCGACGAAGGGGAGGACAAGATCGCGAAGAAAGCGCGGCTGGAGGAGCTGGAACCCATGGAGGTGGTGCAGTACTATACCAATTCCTACCACGAGGCCATGCGCCTGCTCAACGTGCTTCCGCCATCCATCGAGCCCCACGCTTCGGGGCATATCATCGAGCAGATGTCCATGATCAGGAAGATCCTGGATTCGGGCTATGCCTATACATCCGGTGGATCGGTTTATTTCGACGTTGAAAAGTACAACAACGACCACCCTTACGGCATCCTGTCGGGAAGGAAGGTGGAAGAGTTGCTGGCCACCACGCGTGAGCTCGAAGGGCAGCATGAAAAGAAGAACCCCTTCGACTTTGCCCTCTGGAAGAAAGCTTCTCCCGAGCATATCATGCGCTGGCCCTCGGAATGGAGCGACGGCTTCCCTGGCTGGCACATGGAATGTTCGGCCATGGGCACCCGTTATCTCGGCGACCATTTCGACATCCACGGGGGAGGCATGGACCTCCTCTTCCCGCACCACGAGTCGGAGATCGCGCAGAGCGTGGCCGCCAACGGGCAGATGCCGGTAAAATACTGGATGCACAACAACATGATCACCATCAACGGACAGAAGATGGGCAAGTCGCTGGGCAATGCCGTTTCCCTTGCCGAATTCTTCAGCGGGCAGCATCCCCTGCTGGAACAGGCATACAGCCCCATGACCATCCGCTTCTTCATGCTGCAGGCACATTACCGCAGCACCCTCGACTTCTCGAACGAGGCCCTGCAGGCAGCCGAAAAAGGGCTACAGCGCCTGATGGCCGCCAAGGAAACCCTGCGACAGCTGGCTCCCAGCCATGTATCTTCCTTCGAAGCATTCAACCTGAAGGAATGGAAAGATAAGTGCCATGAAGCCATGAACGACGACTTCAACAGCCCGGTACTCATCGCGCATCTCTTCGAAGCCGTGAAGCTGATCAACTCCATCAAGGACGGCAAGTCAATGATTGACCAGGAAAACCTTGAGATCCTGAAAGATGCTTTTTTCACCTTTGTGGACGATATCCTCGGGCTCCGGGCCGAAGAAGTTGCATCTGCCGGACAGGAATCCCTTACAGGGAAACTCATCGAAACCCTGATCGGTCTCCGCCAGGAAGCCAAGCTGAACAAAGACTACGCTGCGGCTGACCAGATCAGGAATAAGCTTGCAGCGATCGGGGTTATCCTGAAGGATACCAAAGACGGGACGGAATTCTTTATTGAATGATGAGATCCTATTGATTAGTGATTAGTGCAGATTTAGAGTGAATGAATGCTGATCGAAGAGGTCAATCAATCTAACAATCCCATTCTCCAATAATCATTAGGATCTAATTAATCATCACTCGAAAAAGTTGGATCTAATCAATCATCATTCGAAAAAGTTGGATCTAATCAATCATCATTCAAAGAAGAATTGATCCAGGCGACTTGAGGCTTATTCTGAGTGATGAT
>JAXGTH010000310.1:0-1963 GCA_040775045.1 Bacteroidales bacterium | reverse complement strand
TCCTGACACCACCGGCTTCAGGGCATCGGTAGCCACACCCTTCAGCTTTTACCATCTCCCGGAAGAAAGGGAAACAGCGCTGCAGGTGGTTCCTTTTGCCTTCATGGATTCCACACTCGATGACTATATGGGGCTGAAGCCGGCGGAATATGCCGGTGCAGTGAAACCCGTCATCGATGAAGTTAAACAATGCGGCGGGACCCTGTGTGGCATATGGCATAACTACGCCATGGCCGATGATGCGGCAAGGCATGCGGCATTTAAAGAGATCATTAAACTGGCAGCGAAGGGATGATCAAGTACCTGAAATACGAGCATATCGACAAGGTGAAGTGGGACGACTGCATCGGCAGGTCGTTCAACGGGATGCTATACGGCTATTCCTGGTTCCTGGATGTCGTTTGCGAAGAGTGGGAAGGGCTTGTTGAAGGGGATTATGAACAGGTGTTCCCGATCAACTTCAGGAGAAAGGCAGGCATCAACATCATCTTCCAGCCTTTTTTCACCCAGCAGCTGGGGGTGTTCTCCAGAAAAGAACTCACGCCCGAAGCCGTGAATGCCTTTCTGCAGGCCATACCGAGAAAATACCGTGTCATCGACCTCAACCTGAACACGCATAACCGGCCCGACCTCAATTCTTTCTCTTATTCCGCGCAGGTGAACCATGAGCTTGACCTGATCAGGGATTACGAGGCGCTGAGGAAGAATTATTCCTCCAACACCAGGCGTAACCTTGCCAAAGCCGAAGCCTACGGCCTGGAGGTGGTGAAAGGCATCAAGCCCGACGATGTGATCAGCCTTTTCAGGGACAACAGGGGCAGGGATATCAGCGTGCTCAGGGAGGCCAACTACATGAAGCTCAAGCGCTTGATCTACACATGCATCTACAAGGGCATCGGTGAGGTTTACGGGGTCTATACCGACAGCAACTCCCTGTGTGCCGGGGCTGTCTTCCTGCAAAGCAACAACAAGGCGGTATTCATTTTCTCAGGCCTGAGTCCCGAGGGCAGGGACAAGCGGGCCATGTTCCTGCTCATCGATCATTTTATCCGGGGGAATGCCAATAAGCACCTGACCCTCGATTTCGACGGATCGAACGACGAGGACCTGGCACGTTTTTACAAAGGTTTCGGTTCCACAAGGGTCGAATTCCCGAGGATCGCCAGGAACAGCCTGCCCGGCATCATAAAAATGCCATTTAACATTTATCGGAAGCTTCGCATGAGATAAATACATAAATTTGTTGTTGCAGAGCGGGAAAATATTTTAAAAGCCGATGAAACTGCTTCTTTCAGAAAACGTCAGGGTTGCCATGGGCGCGATCAAAAGTCACAAGCTGCGGTCGTGGCTCACCATCGGCATCATTGCTTTCGGCATCATGGCCCTGGTGGGTATCCTCACCTCCATCGATGCCGTGAAATATTTCCTCAAGGATAATTTCAGCATGATGGGCTCCAACACCTTTTCGATCCGGAACCGTTCCATGCGGGTACACATCGGGGGCAGGTCGCCGAAGAGCGAATATTACAGGATCATCACTTACGATGAGGCCATGGAGTTCAAGGAAAGGTTCGACTTTCCTGCCTCTGCCAGCGTCAACATATGGGGTACGGGTATTGCCACGGTTAAATACAAGTCGGAAAAGTCGGATCCCAATGTCGGTGTGATGGGCGGCGATGAGAATTTCGTCGCCAATGCAGGTTTTGATATTGCCCGTGGCAGGAATTTTTCCCCTACCGAGCTCAGGGATGGCAGGCATGTGGCGATCCTGGGAAGCGAAGTGGCGGATATCCTCTTTAAAAATGATGAAGACCCCATTGACAAGGTTATCTCCATCGGCCCCGGCAAATACAAGGTGATCGGGGTGCTCGAAGAGAAGGGTTCGAGCGTGGGATTTTCCGGCGACCGAAGATGCATCCTGCCATTGAACAATGTGAGGATGTATTTTTCCCGACCCGATATG
>JAXGTH010000309.1:0-1963 GCA_040775045.1 Bacteroidales bacterium | reverse complement strand
GGAGCGCGTGTGGAAACCTAGGTAAGAACGACTTCATGCAGGAAAAATCAGTTCATCCCGGTCCCAACAACTTTACCAGGGTGCTCAACCGTATCCCATTTGCACTCATAACTGCTTTTTTATTTGCCTTTCTCGTTAACAACCGGAATGAGGTCCAGTATGATTTCACACTGGGAAAAAGCTGGTCCTACGATGACCTGGATGCTCCTTTCAGCTTTCCGGTAAGAAAAGATCCGGCATCCATTGCTCAGGAAGAGAAAGCTATTGAAGCCAGTTTTTTACCTTTTTACCGGCAAACGATCGATTCATCCGGATGGAGTGCTATCAGGGATAGTCTCCAGGCTATGCCACTGAAAACTCCACTGACTTATCTGCTGGTCCTTAACCGGGTGGATTCCCTGCGTCATGTTGGCATTTTTGATGCCAGTGACGCCGTGCCGGAAGGCATGATCCAGTTGGTCCAACACGATGTTCTCTACAAAATTTGGGGTACATCGCTCATAAGTGATCAGGAGGCCCTTGAAATCGCAGCCAAAGGGATATCCGCAAACGGCCAGGGTGCTAAATTGCAAGTCATTTTAAAGGAAGCGTTAAAGCCAAACGTCTTTTTCGATTCTACGGAAACTACGCTGCAAAAGAATCTGGCCATCGCTCAGGTTCCTGAAACGGAGGGCCTCATCTCCCGGGGTGAACGCATCGTCAGCAAAGGCGAGATCATTACACCGGAATTATACCAGACGCTTGTATCCTACGAACAGGCGAACAACAACAAATTCTTCAATCAGGCCCGCGCCTGGGAGGCATTCGCCGGGTTCTGGATGGCTGCATCGCTGGTGTTATTGCTACTGACATATTACCTGTATGCCTATGAATCGGAAGTATTTAACCGGCCCAGGACGTTATTCCTGTTTATGGCCTGGCCCTTACTCTATACCCTGCTGGTCCTGATCATCGAACGGAACGGGCTTTCCAGCTATTTAATTCCTTTCGCCATCGTCCCCATTGTGATGGTGCATTTCTTTAATCTTCGCCTGGCCATCATCTTACATTTGATCACTGTCCTGCTGGCTAGCCTGGCCTCCAAACTCGGATTCGAATTCATGCTCATCCACATTGTTGCGGGAATCACGGCAGCTTTCCGGCTACAGCGTACCCGGTCACTGAACGAATTTTTCGTTGCGATCATCTGGGTGGGCGCCGTCACAATACTGATGTATGTAGCCCTGACTCTGATCAAACAAGGATTGTATGACGTTGCGGAGTGGTATATCCTGATCTGGCGTGGTGTCGGTACCTTCCTCACTTTGCTGGCCTATCCCCTCATACCAATTGTGGGCAGATTGATTGGCCAGGTCAGTGCCATAACCCTGATCGATCTCGCTGACCTCAACCATCCGTTGCTCCGGGCCCTTTCTGTACAGGCGCCGGGAACTTTACAGCACAGTCTACAGGTCGCTAATCTGGCGGAAGCTGCCGGAAAAGCCAGGGCAAGTTCTACAGAGGTAGTTACATAAGTAGCCCAGTCCCCAAAGGCTGCAGCGAGAAATACGACAAGATATAAATTAAGATTGGCTTTCATGCCTGCTTTATACACATAATAAGCCACGACAGGACCCACAATGCCCATGGAAAATACATTGGCTCCAAGGGTGGTCAGCCCGCCATGTGCCAGGAAGAGAGCTTGATAGATAAGCACAATTGTTGAGAGAACTGCAGTAATAGCAGGCCCAAACATGATCGCACCTATGCCTGTTCCTGTAGGGTGAGAACAGCTTCCGGTAACCGAAGGCATTTTCAGTGAAGAAAGTACGAAAACAAATGCACCTGCGACGGCAAGCAAAGGTAAAATTTCACGTTTTTCTTTCACTAACTTATTTAGTTTGTAAACACCTAATGCAACAACTGGTATTGATATTGCAAACCAAACTATACACCAAATAGCAGGTAAAAATCCTTCCATTAT
>JAXGTH010000308.1:0-1967 GCA_040775045.1 Bacteroidales bacterium | reverse complement strand
TCTTCCAGAGCGTTTTCTTTGCAATGTTGAAATCCTTTGAAAAGTCGAAGATCTCTTCGCCAAATATCTCGCCGCGCACACCCAGGCCAAGGTCGATCCCTGCATCGATCTGTGCGCAGGTTTCCTGCATACCTCCCACATTGATATACTGGGCGGCAAGTTCCACATAAGGCTTCGGCTTGATCACGTTGCCCAGCACCTTGTAGAATTCGATGTTCACCTGGGGGATGATGTCGAGCCTGACCTGCCCCTTGGCTTCAAATGAAGGTGTGGCGCTGAGTTCCGACTGGTTCGAAAAACCGGTGACAAAGCTGGTGGCCCCGTAGTTGTAACTTACGCCATAACTCAGGGTGCTGGTATTCGTGAAGGTGATGGGGAAGTTGGCTTCTTCCTCGAAGTGGACATATCCCATGCCCAGCAGTTCAACCTCTATGTCGAAGATCACGGGGATGCCATAGATCCACGCGATACCACGCTTGGTGATGCTCCCGAACGACTTCTGGATGGTGGCTGAAACGCTGCCGCCTGCAGTAAAGGCCAGGGTAGCCTCCAGCCCGACACGGGTGTTGTCGAGAAAGCAGTTGAACTGTTCCAGCCCGTGCTCCTTGCTGAACTTCCATTTGAAATTGAAACGCGGCTCAACATTGAATCCCCCGCTCACGCTGACCTCGCTGGAAAGTTCGGCTTCGATATCATAATCGACGTAATTGGAGGTGGATGCTCCTTCTTCCAGTTCATCATCAAGCAATTTATATTCGATTCCGTCGCTTTTCGTGTAGTTCTTCAGGGGCACCCCCAGGTCCACGTTGAATTCGAGGGTGCCTTCCTCGAAGAGGTCCTCAAAGGATGCCTGTGTAGTTTCCAGGCGAAGGGTGCTGCCAATGACGGCGGATTCTTCTACTTTGCGGAGATATCCCCCGTTGAGCGAATCCACGATGATGGCACCGGGTCCTACTTCAGGGGCTTCGCCTTCGAAGTTATACTTGTAGATACCATCCTCCAGCTCGAAAATGCTGCTGCTGAGGGTCATGTCGGCGGTGATCACAAACACGCTGTCGGACACCACCAGGCCCTGTGTAATGACCTCAGGCTCCGGGCCGGGGTCAGGCGTTTGTTCATCGTCGTTCTTTTTGCAGGAAGAAACGAATAACAGCATGAGCGCTGTAATGACTAAAAATGCTTTTTGAGCTTTCATAAGTTTAATGTTTGGGTTAATAAAAATGATTGATCAGTTTATTAAAGCCGGTGCAGGGATGCCATCCCTGCGTGGCTGTTTAAGGCTTATTATGCTCTAAAAAAAGATGGATCGAAAGAACGATTAAGATCCGGATCCCATGAACGGTGGTCGTGGGAAAGTTCAAATGTAAGAAATAATCGAGAGACAGAAGATATATGAATGAAAAAAATATAATATGTGGCTGGCCAGGATCATCTTCATCGGGACAGGCCTTAAAAGTATTGTTCACGGATCATCGACAATATCGAAGAATCAGTGGTGTGACGGCAAAAAAGTGAAAAGCGGGAGGGGGGAGGTGTCGTCGAGGTGCTGGATCACTGTATCGATAACGATGACCTCGCTGGTATCGAAATGGTCGGGTGAGCTGAAATACAGCGCACCGGGGATCCTTTCGGAGATGTTATAAACGATCTCGTCGCGGGCGGCGGCCAGGTGGAAATGGTACCTGAAGGCGATAAAATTCTTCATGTAATAGAAACTGGGCTCAAAATCAGGGTTCCAGTATGAGTAAAGTGCTTTGCCCCTGGTCTTCTCCGCCAGTTCGATGGCCGATTGCTTGCTGACTACCTCCCGGGAGTCCATCTGACGGGTCGGGAGTACGATAAAATCAAAGCCGATACGCACCACCAGCATGGCGATGGCGAGCCAGAAAAGGCGCATCCTGGCTTCCTTCCAGTAAAAAACACATACGATGGCCAGCACCAATGAAAGCAATATAGCTATGATAATC
>JAXGTH010000307.1:0-2002 GCA_040775045.1 Bacteroidales bacterium | reverse complement strand
CGGTACGCTTGAACTCCGGCAGTTCGTCGAGGAAAAGCACCCCGTTGTGGGCCAGCGAGATCTCTCCGGGCTGGGGATAGGTCCCCCCGCCGACCAGGCCTGCGTCGCTGATGGTATGGTGTGGCGACCTGAAAGGCCTTACCGAGATGAGGGAAGCACTGGCTTTCATCTTGCCGGCCACGGAGTGGATCTTGGTGGTCTCCAGGGCCTCATGCAGGTTCAGGGGCGGCAGGATCGATGGAAGCCGCTTGGCCAGCATGGTCTTTCCGGATCCCGGCGGACCGATCAGGATCACATTATGCCCTCCGGCAGCAGCGATCTCCAGTGCCCGCTTGATATTCTGTTGCCCCTTCACTTCTGAAAAGTCAAACTCATAGGCATCGAGGCGTGAGAAGAATTCGTCGCGGGTGTTGATCACCGTGGGCTCCAGCTTCTGCTCGTCCCTGAAAAACCCGATCACCTCTGTGATATTTTCAACCCCCAGCACCTCGATGCCGCTTACGATGGCGGCTTCACGGGCATTCTGTCGGGGGAGGATGAAGCCTTTGAATCCTTTTCGCTTTGCCTCGATGGCAATGGGAAGGGCACCCTTGATGGGCTGCAGGCCCCCGTCGAGCGAAACCTCTCCCATGATCACATAATCCCCGGTACGCGTGGGCTCGATCTGCCCCGAAGCGGCCAGGATGCCGATGGCCAGCGTCAGATCATAGGATGAGCCCTCCTTCCTGATGTCGGCCGGCGACATGTTGATCACGATCTTCTTGCCGGGGATCTTGTATCCCACATATTTCAGCGCGGCCTCTATGCGCTGGTGGCTCTCCTTAACCGCACTGTCGGGTAATCCAACCAGGAAGAAATTCACCCCCTGGTCGATGATCACCTCCACGGTGATGATCATGGCATTGATGCCAAGCAAAGTGCTGCCGAAAGTCTTAACAAGCATAGCAATTGAATGTTCCTATACTTATTAATACCGGAATCGGGAAAATGTCACACCCTTAAAGTGTTGAGTGTTGAGTTTTGAGTGTTGAGTTACTTGATAGTGAGAGAGTTGTGGGTTAATAATTATTCATTTTCCCTGCACCCTGTACCCTGCATCCTGTACCCGGTTACGGATTATAGCCCGAGTTGTCGAGGATCGCGCGGGGCGAAAGTTCTTCCATGAGCTGCGGGATGCTTACATCATGGTTTTTTTCCATGAAGCTCCTGACGATCTGCCATCCCACCCACCATCCCGTACGTGCGGGGGAACCCTTGGGGAAATAGGAGGTGAACGGCCCGTCGATGATCAGTTTGTGGGTTTTTTCATAATCGGACGAGAAAAGCAGCTCATTCTCGATGAGGAAAGCCCAGAGGTTCGCCTCGTTGTCATGGCACCATTGCAGCTGTTGCCCCGTGTACGCGATCCTGATCGTGTCGTGGGCTTCAGGGAGCATGGCATCCAGGAAATAAAGCAGCTTGCCCTGTTCGATCATCTGGTCAAGCAGCACATTTTCGGCAGGAGATGTCAGTGAGTGCCGTCCCACCTCCAGCATCACATCCCTGGCCAGGTATGCCGGTGCGGCCCGCAGGCTGCGGTAACGCGGTATCCTTGCCATGGCATAAGGTGGGTAATCCCTGCCCAGGTACATGTCGAGGGCAATGATCATGATGCCGCCATGCAACTGTACGGGGTATTCGTAGTCGAGCCCCGAAACATATGTATAGATATCGGGTATGGCTGCATCGGGATAATAATAGCGATAATGCCTGAAGGCCTCGTCGAGTTCCTCCTCAACGATGCCGATGTCGGGATAAACCGAATCGCATCCCCTTGCAATGCCGATCAGGAAAGGATCGGTAATAAAATCGTGGATCTGGATGTAGCTCAGCGTGTCCAGGGGGGGCTCACCCAAAAAAACCGGGTATTGCAGCGCCAGCTCGGGCAATTGTTCCCCGAGCCTGGCGGGATCGGTACTGAACAGGTCGTGCCCGTAGCGTTTAATATTGATCTCAGGGTCGG
>JAXGTH010000306.1:0-2005 GCA_040775045.1 Bacteroidales bacterium | reverse complement strand
CGGCCGGTATAGGATGAATAATCCAGCGAGCTGATCTGCAACTGCAGCGTCCCCCTGTTCTCCTTGGGCGGCTCGAAATAGTCGATGATGGTGTCGAGGAGGTAGGCCACATCCTGCGCCGGCTCCCGCCAGTCGGGACCCATCCAGCCCTGCTTGGAAGATCCGTATACAGTGGGGAAGTTCAGCTGTTCGTCGGTGGCATCGAGGGAGAACATGAGTTCGAACACCTGCTCATGGGTTTCTTCAGGGTCGCAGTTGGGCTTGTCGACCTTGTTGATCACCACGATAGCCTTCAGGCCAAGCTGCAGGGCTTTCTGCAGCACAAAGCGGGTCTGGGGCATGGGACCTTCAAAGGCATCCACCACCAGCAACACGCCGTCGGCCATGTTGAGCACCCGCTCCACCTCACCTCCGAAATCGGAATGGCCGGGGGTGTCGATGATGTTGATCTTGGTCCCCTTATACCTTACCGATACATTCTTGGAGAGGATGGTGATCCCCCTTTCCCTTTCCAGGTCGTTGGAGTCGAGGATCAGCTCCTGCACTTCCTGGTTCTCCCTGAAGAGTTTCACCTGGTAGAGGATGCGGTCGACCAGTGTGGTCTTCCCATGGTCGACATGGGCGATGATGGCTATATTACGGATGTCCACGGTATGTCGCTGAAAGATTGGCCTGCAAAAGTACTCCAAAAAAGAATGGGTTCGCCCGGGGCGTGAAAGTTGCCCGGTCCTTCATCGGGGATGCACCGTCATTCCTTCGGCGGCCGCACCTTTCGCTCCGCGCCAATGGGGATCTCGGCAAAGAGGTAAAGGGCAGAATTTTTTGCGTAACCGTGCCCTTCCCTGAACACGTTGGCCAGCCCGTAGTAGTACCTGACCCCCAGGTTCATCATCACCCCGTAGCGGAACTTATATCCCACCCCAGCCGTCAGCCCGGCGTCGATACGGCTGTAATTGTCCTTGGTCACATGCTTGTAAACGATGTCGTCCTTTTGGCTGATCGAATTGGTGAACTCATCCCTTGCCTTGTACCGCAATCCCAGCTGTGCCCCTCCCAGCACGAAAACATTGCTTTTGAATCGGTATTTTACGGTGACGGGAACATTGAAATACTGAATGATCCGGTTAATGGAGCCATCGGCCATCACGCTGTCGAGGTAAGTGTCGTTGACGGAATAAACGGCAATATTGGATGCCCCCATGTTGGATTTTACCAGGCATCCGGTGTAAAGGTACCAGGTGGTTTCCTTTTTGAGGCGGATGTCGAAATAGAAACCCAGGTTGAAATTATTCAGCCCCTTCGATCCGTCCGTTTCGAGCATGTAGGTTTGGTTGAATCCTCCGGTAAGGCCAAACTCTATGGCCCCCGTGTTGAGCATGTCGCCGAGCAGGATGGTGATGAGTACCTGCGATCTTGCCGGGGCCGCCAATAGCAGAAGCACCATCAATGTGTTGGCGATCCTTACAATGCTTTTCATTGTCAGGGTAAGCTGGCCTTGAAGGCATTATAGCTCTCCACATATTCATTTCCCTCTTTGCCCCCGAGGTTCTGCCAGGCTTCCATGATCTTTTCGATACGGTTATCCGGCGAAGGATGGGTGCTGAGGAACTGCGGCGTGGTGGGCGATTCGTCGAGCTTAAGGAAGAAGCCGGCAATACCCCGGGCATCATAGGATGTGGCATAGAGGTATTCAACGGCATGTTCGTCGGCCGCGTATTCATTGTCGCGGCTGTAGGCCAGCTGCCCCAGGCCGAATGCAAGACCGGCAACGATATCGGCCAGCTGGCTGTTGGCCTGCCCGAGGACTATCGACAGCAGGATCTGAACCCCGTAAGTAGCTGTAAGCATCGACGTGCTGTGCCGAAGGTCGGCATGGGCCATCTCATGCGCCATCACCCCGGCAAATTGCGCCTCGTTGTCGAGGAACTTGATCAGACCGGTATAGAAATACATATAGCCTCCGGGTGCGGCAAAGGCGTTCAGCATGGTATCGTCCTCGATGATG
>JAXGTH010000305.1:0-2011 GCA_040775045.1 Bacteroidales bacterium | reverse complement strand
TCCAGGCCGCATCGCCCGATGACAGCCCCGTTAGTGAAACGCCCGACAGGGAGAAGGTGCCGTTGCCGTGATTTTTATATAGCAGGGTCCGGGGTTCCTGCGACCCGTCGAGGCCAGTGACCAGCAGGTCGGCAAAGCCGTCGTTATTGTAGTCGGCCCAGGCAATGCTGCCACGCGACAGGCCTTCCAGCCCGGCGCCAATATCGGTAAATGCTCCTCCCCCGTCGTTCCTGTAGATCATCGTGACAGGCCCCCCGTTTTCGCCCATGATGGCCAGGTCGGCGAGGCCGTCATTGTCAAGATCGCCGAAAGCGCAGGAAGCATAGGCAAGGCCGGCAATGGATGTGGAAACCGGCGTAAAGGTGCCTCCCCCGTCGTTGCGGTAAAGGAATGATGCCGGGTTGCCGTTCAGGTCGAAGCCCGACATGAAGATATCAAGGTCGCCGTCGTTGTCGTGGTCGACCCAGGTGGCTGCAGATCTGGTGCATGGGGCGAGGCCGGGGTCAAAGATGCTGAAACCCTGGGCCATGACGCCACGGGGGATGGCAAAGGCAATGAATATCGTAATCAGTATTAAAAGCCGTCGCATAATTTGGGTTTTGAAAAGAATAAGATGGCTTATGAGGCGTTTACGTATTATCTTCGGCAAAGTTAACAAAAGATGGGGGATAAAGTTTTATGAACGATAATAAAGGCCAGAAAAACAGCATGATAAGAACAATTGCCTGGGTCTCCTTTTACGCGCTTGCGATGGCGTTCCTCGAAAGTTCGGTGGTGGTGTACCTGCGTGAGCTCTATTATCCCGATGGATTTGATTTTCCGCTTCGCGCTATCGATCCCGACCTGGCCGTTACGGAGATCATCAGGGAAGCGGCCACGCTCATCATGTTGTTTTCGGTGGCGATGCTGGCCTCCCGCCGGAGAGGCGAGGCCGTGGCATGGTTCATCTATGCCTTTGCCATCTGGGACATCTTTTATTACGTGTTCCTGTGGCTGATCCTTGGCTGGCCTTCATCCCTGCTGACCTGGGACCTGCTGTTCCTGATCCCGCTGGCCTGGACGGGTCCCGTGCTGGCACCGGTCATCAACTCCCTGACCATGATCATGATGGCCCTGCCCGTCATATATTTTTCGCGGCACGGCCTCAGGGTAAATTTCAAGGTGCATGAATGGCTTCTCATCGTGGCTGGCTGCCTGTTCACCCTGGCCGCCTATATGATGGATTATACTATTTTTCTGTCGGGGAAGTTCAGCCTCGGGGAGATCTTCAGCCTGACGAACAGCCGGGAGGTGATGGCCTATGCCGAAACCTACGTGCCGGTATCTTTCAACTGGTACCTCTTTGCCGCGGGCGAGATGCTGTTCCTGGCGATGATCGCGCTTTATGTGCGCAGGCTCAGGGCCGGCAAAGCATAATTTTAGTATTTTCGCAGCAAAATTTTATTCAACGGGATGTCAATCATAATCAGAGAGATCACCAAGATATACGGGAAGCAGAAGGCCCTCGATGCCGTGTCGCTCGACATCGGCGCCGGGGAGGTGGTCGGCCTGCTGGGCCCCAATGGTGCCGGCAAATCCACCATGATGAAGATCATCAGCTGCTTCCTCCCCCCCACCTCGGGCGAGGCCAGCGTTGACGGTTACGATATCTTCGAGCATGACCTGGAAGTGAGGAAACGTGTGGGCTACCTGCCCGAGCACAACCCGCTCTACCTCGACATGTACGTGAGGGAATACCTCAGCTTCCTGGCCGGGGTGCACGGGCTCGGGAAGAACAAGCGTTCCAGGATAGAAGAGATCATCGGCATCACCGGGCTGGGGCTTGAGCAGAACAAGAAGATCGGCGCCTTGTCGAAAGGATACCGGCAACGCGTGGGGCTGGCCCAGGCCCTGCTCCACGACCCTTCGGTGCTCATCCTCGACGAGCCCACATCCGGACTCGACCCCAACCAGCTCCTCGAGATCCGTTCGCTCATCAGGCAGGTCGGGAAAGAAAAGACCGTGCTGCTTT
>JAXGTH010000304.1:0-2035 GCA_040775045.1 Bacteroidales bacterium | reverse complement strand
TAAAGTCAAAATGCCGGTATCACAGAAGTCCGGCAGCAACACAGAATAAAAATCTATTTATGGACATACGCTGTACATCCATCGGTACCATCTATACGCCTTTCAAACAGAAGGAGGGGATGCCCATACAGTCGTCCGGCTCCGAAGGGGCCAGGGGGCCCGTAAAACTAAAGAAAAAATATGCTGCCGGACTGCTCGATATTGATAAGTTCTCCCATATATACCTCATTTACCTCTTCCACCGTACCCGTGATACACGCTTGCAGGTGATCCCTTTCCTCGACGACCGGCCACACGGCATCTTTGCGACCAGGGCACCGGGAAGGCCAAATCCCATTGGTATTTCGGTTGTAAAACTGATCAGCGTGAACGACAATGTCCTCGAGGTCGAGAATGTCGACATGCTCAACGGCACGCCATTGCTCGACATCAAACCCTATGTGTCGCATTTTGATATTCACCGGATAGAAAGGAATGGCTGGATCAACGAAGAAACCGGTTATCCCAACGGGGTCACCTCCGACAACCGCTTCGACTGATATGCCGGCGGAGGGTCGGCTTATGGTTGATTTTAAAAAAGGTGCTGGGTTCTGGGTTCTGGGGACTCGGGTTGGGCATTAGGCTACAGGCTATAGGCTACAGGCACTTTAACTCACTTTAGTCACTTTAGTCACTTTAGTCACTTTAGTCACTCTAGTCACTTCCCCAGTCTCATCTGACGGTCCGCTGCATCACGATCCCTCCCACGATCAGCACGAGCCCCACGATGGTATAGGCCTGTATGGTTTCGCCCACGGCCACGGAAACGAACAGCAGCGAGAGGAAGGGGGAGATATACACCAGGTTGCTGATCCTGGCGGTGGTCGACGACAGCTGCAGGGCCTTCAGCCAAAGCACGAAGGTGAGGCCCATCTCGAAGATGCCGATATATGCGCTTCCGGCCAGACCGAGCAGGGTGATGATGAATTCATCGCCGCTCACGAGCAGGTAAAGCGGAAGGTAGATGAGGATGTAGATGAAACCGAACAGGAAGCTCACAAGCAGCTTGGCTGCCTCTTCGCGCCGGTCTTTCATGTTCATCAGCCAGAAACCTGCCCAGAACAGCGAGCTGGCCAGGGCCAGGAAGATGCCCAGTGGTGTGGATTGCTGGTCGTCGTAGATGCCCGACGTGCTCATGTATACCACGATGACGACGATGCCCGAGAAGCTGAGCAGCAGGGCCAGGATGCTCATCATGCTGATCTTCTGTTTCAGCACCGGGATCGACAGCAACACCAGGGTGAGGGGCCACACGTAGTTGAGGGCCACGGCCTCCTGTGCCTGTATGAGGTTATAGGCCTTGAAAAGCACGATATAATACCCGAACGGGTTCAGCGCCCCCATGATGGCACTGTTGATCCACTCCCGGCGGCTCAGGCGGAAGCTTTTCCTTAGCCTGCCCCTGAAGGCCTGCCATATCGCCAGGAAGGTCAGCGACACGGCCGTGGCAAAGAGCAGCAGCTGCGGCTCCGAAGTGGGCGTGCGGTCGAGGCTCAGCTTGAAGGCCGAGCCGGCTGTCGACCAGAACAGGATCGCCGCCAGGGCGAGGAGATATGCCTTTCTTTGCCTGCTCATTTTGCGGGGTGGGCCCAGGATGGGAACTCGTTGAGGTTGATGTCGAAGACACCCGTGGCCAGGTAATAGGTGGCCAGGGTGATGATTAGGGCTCCCGCGATGTTCAGGACAAGTCCCGTCCTTGCCATGTCCATCATGCTCAGCCTGTTGGTGCCGAAGACGATGGCGTTGGGCGGGGTGGCCACCGGCAGCATGAAGGCCATGGAGGCCGAAAGGGTGGCCGGAAGCATGAACAGCAGGGGGTTGATGTTGCTGCTCATGGCGATACCGGCCAGCACCGGCAGCAGCATCTCGGTGGTGGCAGTATTGCTGGTGAGCTCGGTGAGGAAGGTCACCATGACACATATGGCGAGGATCACCACGATGGGATGGGCTGAGGCGATCCAGTTGAGTTGCTCACCGAACCACAGCGAAAGCCCTG
>JAXGTH010000303.1:0-2038 GCA_040775045.1 Bacteroidales bacterium | reverse complement strand
TGATGCCAAAGTAATAATTATCGTAAGGGATCCCAGGGATGTTGTAACTTCCATCAATTATGGCAAAGGTCCGGAATATGCAGGTAAGCACAGGCCTATATTGTTTCATTTAAGAAACTGGAGGAAAAGCATTGCAATACTATTGTCGTTAATCAATCACCCGAAATTCCTGTTTGTAAAGTATGAAAACCTGGTTCATGATCCGTACCTGGAGCTAAAGGGGATTACCGATTTTCTGGGGATAGCTCAATTTGAAAATGGCCATTTTGATCACGGTATTAAAGATCAAAATGGGAAACCATGGAGATCAAACACATCCACATCATCAGGAGGTTCTGATTTCATTCAACCAGTCAATGAAAATTTCATGAAATACCTGGATGCTGAGGTCATTTCCTACATAGAATACATGTGTTGGCCGGAAATGAAATTTCTTGGTTATGAACCAAAATTCCTTTCTTCGCCATTCACATACACTCCTTCTGCTTTTGCAGAGCCATTTAACATTGAGACAAAAAATCCACCTCCCAATATGAGTATTGAAGAGAATAATTTAAAACTGGAAAAAAGACGGCTTGAAATACTTTTTGGAAGGACTGGAGGTTCCTCAGAAGAATTATTGCTTTATTATCTAAGTTATCAGGGCTATAATATACTGCGAAAGGCAATCATGTCATTATGAAGATCCCATTCAACAAACCATACCTGAGCGGCAGTGAGTTGGAGTACATCCGCGACACCGTGGCCTCGGGTCACATCTCAGGCAACGGGCCCTACACCAAAAAGTGCCATGCCTTTTTCGAACAGCGCTGGGGCTTCAGAAAATGCCTGCTCACCACCTCCTGTACCGACGCCCTGGAGATGAGCGCCCTGCTGCTCGACATACAGCCCGGCGACGAGGTGATCATGCCTTCCTACACCTTCGTGTCGACAGCCCTGGCCTTCGTGCGGCAGGGAGCCAGGATCGTTTTCGCCGACAGCAGGAAGGACCACCCCAACATGGACGAAGCGCTGGTGGAAGCGCTGATCACCCCGAAGACCAAAGCCATCGTGGCCGTGCATTATGCCGGGGTGGCCTGCGACATGGACCCCATCATGGCCCTGGCCGAAAAACACGGGCTGTTCGTGGTGGAGGATGCCGCACAGGCCATCGATTCCTATTACAAAGGCAGGCCGCTGGGCGGCATCGGCCACTTGGGATGCTTCTCCTTCCACGAGACCAAGAACATCCAGAGCGGAGAGGGCGGACTGCTGGCCATCAACGACGAGCGCTTCATGAAAAGGGCCGAGATCATCTGGGAAAAAGGCACCAACCGGGCCGAATTCTTCCGCGGTGAGGTGAACAAATACGGCTGGGTGGATACCGGTTCTTCCTTCCTGCCGTCGGATATCATCGCCGCCTTCCTCTATGCCCAGCTCGAAAGGCTCGGCGACATCCAGGCCCGGCGCAGGGAGATCTGGAATACCTATTATGAAGGGTTGAAACCCCTGGCCGAAAAAGGATTTTTCGACATCCCGGCCATCCCGGAATACGCCACCAACAATGCCCACATGTTCTTCCTGGTGTGCAACAGCCCGGCCGGGCGCGACGGCCTGCTCAACCACCTGAAAGCAAACGGGGTGCACGCGGTGTTCCATTACCTCAGCCTTCAGCAGAGCGCCTTCTATAAGAAATACGGAGATAAGAGGGAATTGCCGAACTGTGAACACTATACCGACACCCTGCTAAGGCTGCCCGTGTATTATGAGTTGGAGAATAAGCAGGTTAAAGGCATCATATCACTTATAAATAAATACTTTTCCGCGTAATGGTTCAGGCTCTTAAACTGAAGGATCTCAGTCTTTATCGCTTAGTCAATTTTTTCTTCCAGCCGGTAGTCCTGGCAACAGGTGCCGTCATAATACTGTATGGCCTCATCTTTTGGTCGGTCAACAAAGGGGTATCCATCGACGAAGGTTATTACCTGCTGGGGTATCTGGCAGACCAGCCCCTCGGCCCCAAAATATCTGATTTCCATAATATTGTGAGAAGTATTTT
>JAXGTH010000302.1:0-2039 GCA_040775045.1 Bacteroidales bacterium | reverse complement strand
TAATAGGCCTCCAGCGAGGTTTCGACCAGGTTGCTCTTGAAATTGCGGAAATAACCCAGTGCAAACTGGTCGGAGAGTTGTGGCTTCACGTTCGGACTGGCAGGGAACCACAGGTCGAGCGGGGTGCCGGCGGTCGAATTCTGCGCCAGCTGTATATATTGCACGGTGCGTGCATAGCTGGCCTTGATGGATGAGGACTCGTTGAGGAGGTAGTTGATGCCGATCCTCGGTTCAAGGTTCCAGTATGTGTTGTATATGCGGCCGCGGGCGTAAACGGTCGAATCTATGGTGTTGAAATCCTCGTCAAAATTGTAGACCGTGCCCTCACCGATACTTGAAAAGGTCGACAGCCGGAGCCCGTACTTGAGGGTCAGCCGCGGCCCTGCCTTCTGTTCGTTGCTGATGTAAACCGACGATTCCAGGGCGTGGTTCTTCGGCACGATCCACTCGTCGAAGAGCGAATTATCTCCCTTCCCCCTGGCCACGCCGGGGTTGAAGGTGTGGTAGATTGACGAAACCCCGAATCTCAGCATGTTGTTCTCGTTCATGTAATAGGTGAGGTCGCCCTTCAGCCCCACGTCCTCCAGGTCTGAATCCCACTCGAAGGAGTTGGCTTCGTCATCGGAAGCGGTACCCAGACCGTATTTGTATGTGCTGTAGATGAAAGAAAAGTTGGAGAACAATGACTTGCTGAAAAGATGGTTCCAGCGTATCGTGGCTGTCTGGTTGCCGAGCCGCATGGCGGCGAACTGGTTTTTGAACACATCGCGTCCGAAATACCCCGACAGGTAAAGCCTGTTGTTCTCGTTGAAGTTATGGTTCACCTTGGCATTGAAATCGTAGAAATATAACTTGCTGTCGCGGATGTTCTCGTTTGAGGAAAGCGGCAGAAAGAGGTCGGCATAGGTCCTTCTTCCCGACACGATGTAGGAGGTCCTGTCCTTAAGGATGGGACCTTCCAGCGTCAGCCTGCTGGAGATGATACCGATACCTCCTGTTCCGGAGAATTTTTTCATGTTCCCGTCCTTCATCCGCACATCGAGCACGGACGAGAGCCTGCCCCCATACCTGGCGGGAATGTCGCCCTTGTAGAGCTTGACGTCCTTGATGGCGTCGTTGTTGAAAACGGAGAAAAACCCGAGCAGGTGACCGGCATTGTATACCGTGGCTTCGTCGAGCAGGACGAGGTTCTGGTCGGGTGAGCCGCCCCTGACGACAAAGCCCGACGAGCCTTCCGATGCACTCTGCACTCCCGGCAGCAGCAGCAGGGCCTTGATGATGTCAACCTCGCCCATCAGCGACGGGATCTGGCGGATGGTCTTGGAGTCGAGCTTGACCACGCTCATCTCGGCATCCTTGACGTTGCGGTCGGGTGCCTCAGCCGTGACCTCGATTTCCCTGAGCTGTTCACCACGGGCTTCGAGCTCGATATCCAGGGTCACATCTTCGCTGAGTACGATTTCTTTGTTTACCGATCCATAACCTATATAGGAAAACCGCAAATTGTAGGTGCCTTTGTCAAGCCGAAGGGAGTAGAAACCATAGGTGTTGGTGACCGTGCCCGTGAGCAGCTCCTCCACGAAAATGGTGGCACCGATCAGGTCTTCACCGGTTGCGGCATCTTTCACATGCCCGCTGATGGTCCTTTTGTTCTTGTCGGCCTCATCTTCTGAAGCCTTGATAAGAACCGGATTCAACATTGCAATTAAACATACTATGATAAAAATGATCCTCATCGATGGATGGTCATCTTGTTTTTATGGCCGTGCAAATATCGGCTATTAATTTTCCCTTACCGACGCAACGACTGTTAAACTATCGTAAATTTATCTTTAACATGATATTTTGTCGGATATTGTCAATGGAACAATATTTGAAACACATTGTTTAAAGGAATATTATGGTGAGCGAGAAAAAGAAATTATTGAACAGCCTGTTTTTTCCCCTGCTTTTTCTTGCGATCATTTGGGGAGTTGCCCTTGTTGAGTATCTTTTTGATCTTAGTTTTGCAGAATATGGCCTCTGGCCCCGCAGCCTTC
>JAXGTH010000301.1:0-2044 GCA_040775045.1 Bacteroidales bacterium | reverse complement strand
GGGCCACCCCCGTTGGCCAGCAGCTGGCTGAGCATCCCTTCGGCATTTTCGTCGGCCACGATGATGCCGGCGCCGGAAAGCTCAAGCATCTTGGCATTGCGGGATGCAGGAAACTTCAGGTTGAGCGGCATATAGCTCCCTGAAGCGAACAGGGCCCCGCAGATGCCAGCATAAGTGATGAAGCTCCTGGCGCCCAGGACCGCCACCGGTGCGCCAGTCAAAGCGCCTGTATCCATGATGGCACGGGCGATGGCGACAGCCTCACTGTTCAGCTCGCCATAGGTCCATGTGCCGCTCCCTATCCTGATGGCCTTGTTGGCGCTGTAACGCCTGAAAGCCTGCTGAAGCTGATATGCCAGAACGTGGTTTTCCACCGGGAGATAAAATTATTGATTTACTTCCAACATCAGTGCATCGGCAAGGTATTTCGTTGCCCAGTTGGGATATGCAAAGGGTTCGTAACGCCCCCACAGCGGGTATGAGCCGTTCACCGCGCCGGTGGTGCCCGTATTCCCTTTGCGCCGGTTCCTTCGCTGTAACATCACCAGCAGGCTGTTCATCGCCGATGCCGTTTCGGCATATTCCCTGATCCCTGAATAGTGTGCCATCTTCTGCCAGACCACCGACATCTGGGCACAGCCTGTAAGGATCATGTGCTCGCTGCCTTCCCAGTCTTCATTGTACCTGCCATGCAGGAACCCGTCGCGCCCGAACTTTTCCTTCAGCACATCGGCTGCTTTCCTTGCCGCATCGATGTACCGCTGTTCATCGAGGTAGATGCCGCTGTCGAGCAGGCCGTCGATGGTATAGGCGATGGTATGCAATATGGGCCGGTCGTTCCTTTTCACGGTGTTGTCGCAATCCGCGAACCATCCGTTATTTTTCTGTTTCTTGCCAACGATCCAGTCGAGGTTCTTCACGGCATGAACACGGTACCGCTCTATGCCTGTCGCCCTGTGCAGCATGAGCAGCGGCTGGTCCACATAGCTGTCGTACACCCTGGCCTGCCCCATGAGGGCATGTTTTGTCCAGGTGCCGTCACTGCCCTGCACCTCGCAAAGCCAGTTGCCGGCCTTAACGGCGCTTTCAAGGTATTTCCCTTCTTTTGTGAGGCGGTATGCGGCCAGCATGCCGCGGATCACCTGGGCTGTATTGAAGACCACCGGCGGCCTGCCCTCGTTCACGCGGCCACCCTGCCAGCCCCCTTCGGGGTGCTGGATGCTGATCAGCCAGTCGGCGGCACGCAGCGCCGCCGCAGCGATGTTGCTGTCGTTCCTGCTGTCGGCATACTGCAGGAGTGTGGGAATGATATAGCCCGTGGTTTCCGGGTAGGAGGCCGACCACCCCCTGGCCAGGTGGTAAGATCCCATCCCGTCGTCGGGAGTGGATGCCTGTGCCCTGAGCAGCCAGTCGATGGCATGGGCCAGGGCCAGGTTTTTCTGCTTCACATCCACCTGTTGGCCCTTGAAGTAACGGTTACGGCTGAGGTGATACCTGCACAGGTCGTTGACCAGGAAGGATACCCTGGCCGAAAACAGGGTCGCACCGAAATAGCGTGTATACAGATAAAGGCTTCTTATCATTTCAAGGCAGAAATCCGGACAAATATAATTTGAATAACTTAACCCGGCGGGAAAGACAAGCGATTATTTACCCCAGTGCCATTTTGATCATGCGCTCATAAAGGTAGAGGTTGGCCGGCTGCTGTTCGTCCATCACCAGCGATTCGTTGTTCCAGAGGGTGACCAGGGTGCCGTTCACGGCCTTGACCGACTCGATGATGGGCAGGAAGGATCCCTCGAGGTCGTAGCCCTGCTCGAGGGCCTTATCGACGATGGCATAAGGCCATATCTTCATATCTGTTTCCACCTCGTAATCGAGGTCGTAAAAATTGAAGGGGTCGCTGATCCCGGCCCTGAAGCCCGGAATAACGGCATAGCCCATGGAATAGTCGTCCTCCACGTCCCTGCTCACGAAATTCCTGTATGTCCATGGCATGTTCAGTACATGAAAGTGCTGCCGGGTCATGGTGATGTCCTTGTTG
>JAXGTH010000300.1:0-2049 GCA_040775045.1 Bacteroidales bacterium | reverse complement strand
CTGATATTTTCCGCTTTGAGCGCGAAAATGTCATTCTTCCCGTCGGCGTTGGGCGTAAAGGCATTGGGTGCCGCAATTGCCGGATTGCAATTACGGGTGGCGATCATGATCGTGTCGGCCATCTCACCGCATGGATTGGTAACCCTTAGCCAGTATTCGCCACTGTCGGTGACAGCCAGGGTGGTGCCCGTACCCTGACCGCTCCAGAGAAAATGATGGAACAGGCTGTCGATGCCGGGATCGAGCGTGATGGCCGAACCCAGGCATATGATGGTATCCTGTCCCAGGGAAAACTGGGGGGCTGTCAGGCTGTTTACGTTGATGCTGTCGAAGAAAGAGCAGCCGTATTCGTCTCCCGCCATGAGCCAGTATATTCCTTCAGTAGCGGTTGCAAGAGTTGGTGCTTCGCTTCCGTCGCTCCAGAGATAATGTTCAAACCCTTCAAGGGGAATGATGTCGAGTACCTGCCCCGGGCAGATCACGGTGTCAGGGGGCAGGAACTGTCCGGGATCATAAGTGTAGCTTACCGTGATATTATCATAGAAATCGCCGCAACCCAGGGTGCCGGCAACGCTGTATGTGCCTGCCTGTGTGATCGTACGGATAAGATCGGTGGAGCCGTTCTCCCATTCCAGGCTGTTAAAGGTACAGTCTCCGCTCAGGTCGATCACAAGGCTGTCGCCGGGACATAATACCGTGTCAGTGCCAAGACTGACAACCGGTTCCAGGCATTCAACGCTGATATCGTCGATGTAATAGGTGGCGAGCTGTTTGTTCCAGCTGGTGAAATTATGTACGGTCACCTGGTCGTTCCTGAGGAAATTGCCGATAGTGATATACTTCTCGCCTCCCCGGGCCAAATAGGTACCATGGACCCTCACCCATCCCTCCTTGTCGATGATGGGAAAACCCGCAGGGTGCATGATGTGCACTTCCTCGCCGAGTTCGATCACATCGTCACCCTGTTGAACGAGCTTGTCAGCGGTAAGATGGGCTCCAAGGGCATCGATGCCATAATGGCTGTCGTCGGCACATGACACAAAGAAGGATACTTCGTATGTTTTCCCCTCCTCCAGGGTGCAGGCCAGGGTGGTCTGGAGGTATTCGCGGTACTGGCCGTTTGGCGGGTAATAGGAAATGATGTTGGCATATGCCGATCCCGACAGGGCTTTCTGGTATCCGAACTGGTTGGATGGCACACTGAAATTATCCTGGTTGCAGGCATGGAGGTAATCCGTGGTCCCTGCCCCGGGGCTCGACCAGTATTTACACCTGTTGATCTGACCATGTGCGGTCGGGCAACCGCTCATCTGTTCCATCTCGCAATTCCTGATGAGGTTCTGGCCCTGAACCGGGTGATGCATGATCATGCACAGCTGGGCCAGGAATAGCAACAGGCTTGATTTGCGAATCGTGTAACTGACCGGTATCATAAAGAACAAAAATATCTGTTCGGCTTTAATGTGTCAAGGTAAAAACAGTAAACGGTAACTTTTGTCAAGGGAATGGTTATCCGGCATATTCCTTCTCCAGGAGCCCGAACCTGATCAGATCGCGGTACCTGCCGTTGATGAATTTGGCTTCCCTCAGCCTCCCTTCCTCCCTGAAACCTTCTTTCAGGAGTATTTTCCTGGAGGCCTCGTTGCCATCGATAAGCTCTGCCTCCAGCCGGTAGAGGTTGAGCCTCCTGAAACCGTAACGTACGATGGCCTTAAGGGCGGAAGAACCGTAACCTTTGCCCTGCATGTCGCGGCGCACGAAAAGGCCGACCTCAGCCTTTCGGTTGATCCACTTGATGTTCTTGACACATGCCTGGCCGATAGTTTCTCCATCCTTTGTAATCCGGAAGCAGATCTCGGCAGGCATCGGCCCGGGGTAGGATTTCGATTCCGCGAGGTTCTCGAGGATCTGCGGATCATTCAGTATTTCGTGTATGTCGCTGTCGGGCATGGCATGCCTTACAAGCGCAATGCTTTCGCATGGGATGATCATGGTTTCCTGTATTGTCAATACTTGGTGGATAAAATTAGTCAAATATATTTTACCGGG
>JAXGTH010000299.1:0-2076 GCA_040775045.1 Bacteroidales bacterium | reverse complement strand
GGTCGGTCAAACCGGAAGAATACGGGAAATTCCTTGTAACAATATTTGATGAGTGGGTAAGAAATGACGTTGCCCGCTATTTTGTTCAGATATTCGATGCGACACTGGCCAATTATACCGGCGAAAATCCCGGCCTGTGCGTTTTCAATGACACATGCGGGGATGCCTTGGCAATGGAGCACAATGGCGATGTATTTTCCTGCGATCACTACGTATATCCCGGGCATTATCTCGGAAACATCAATACGACCCCTCTTACCGACATGGCCAGGTCGCAGAGGCAATTTGATTTTGGAATAGCCAAGAGGAATTCATTACCGCCTTACTGCCTGCAATGCAACGTTCGTTATGCATGCCATGGAGAATGCCCCAAACACAGGTTTACCAGGGCGCCCGACGGGTCATATGGTCTTAATTACCTGTGCAGTGCTTACAAGATGTTCTTTACACATGCTGAGCCATATATGGATTTCATGGCCAGGGAACTTAAAAACAAACGTCCTCCTGCCAATGTAATGGCTTGGGTAAGGAACAGGGAAAACCAGGTAATAAAAGGGGCCGTGCCCGAAAGGAATGAACCCTGTCCGTGCGGAAGCGGGAAAAAATTTAAAAACTGCTGCATGGGCAGGTTCCCATACACTTTTTAATCGGGGGATCCTTTCTCAAATTCAATAATATGCTCCGAAGCGTATTCATCACCTGATGGACTGAGGCGTTTTACAAAAAGTCTGGCTTTTCTACCCAGTCTGAGACAGGTTGTCCGTTCTTCAATATCTTCAGGAGTGTTCATGGGTTGCAATGAGGGATACCAGAGAGTATATCCGGGCATATCAAGCAAAAGCTGAGGCTTTGACCATTCCTGGCTGTTTCGCGGTTTACTGAAATCCTTATTTTTATTGAAGGAAATGAACACTTTGCTTCCTTTCCACGATGGCCCTGTTACATGCCCCATCAGCATGACCCAGCAATTAAGATATGTATTCCAGCTTACCGATGGCCCCCAGTGAAAACCACCGCCGGGTGATGAAGCCGGTCCTCCACCCTCTTCCACCGGGATCTGAAGCGATGATACAGGTTTCCCAATGCCATTATAGGGCACTGTAAAGTCATTGCCATCCCATCTGAGCGCCTTTCCCTGCGGATCATCCAGATCATTCAGGGCTATTCTCGCGACACTTATGCATTGTCCGAGCCATTCCTTTTCTCTCGAATAAGTGTTTTCTTCATATACGCCCGGATATCCATATTCACCATAGAATAGGTACAGGTAATCACCGCTTGCCACAGCAGATGGGTCGCCTACACCCCCTGCAAAAGTATTTGAGGTGTTATATGGTTTGAGGATCATGCGGGGGTATAGATCCTCAATAAAAATACCTTTGTTTTCCCAGCTTCTGCCACCGTCAGTCGATTTCATAATGCCTGTCCTGCAAACGGCTGCCGGCGATTCGGGGCCCAGAAGACCCTGGGGCCAGTCTGTGTTTTTATAACCTTCTCCTGTAACTGAATCGTACGGAAGGGTTGACGGATAATTTTCATTATGATATATGGCGTAAAGGGTTTTCCCGGCGGGATCATTTTTATCCTGGTAAATCGTTTCAAACCATACGGCGCCATGCAATCCATCATGTCCCGGAGGAACATTCTCCGGCATGCGCGGATTGTAAAACTCCGATGAATCATTATCAAAAGCGTCGGGCGCATTTTTCCCGTCAGAAAACTTAAGGTCGCTTGCATTGCCCCATAGCGGATCCTCACCGTATTTCCCCGGGAAGATTCTGAAAGTGTCACCAATCCAGGCCTCAGCCATATTGCAGTCGACCATCGAATTGAATCTAATTTTCTCTGCCGGAATCAAGCGGTACCCCGGATCCTTTACCCTGTTGTTATCCCTGCAGGCAATGGCCACGCAGAAAACGACCAGGATGAGACTAATTCTCAGGCAGAAAGCTCTTTGCAAGTTGTTCACTGTCACCGTATTTTTTCATTAGTTTTGAAAGTCTCCCATGAAGATATTTTCTTACGGAAGCATATTCAGGATCGTTATAGACATTTTTCATTTCCAGAGGATCTGCT
>JAXGTH010000298.1:0-2086 GCA_040775045.1 Bacteroidales bacterium | reverse complement strand
ATTCAACTGCAGCAGAAAAAAACACATTGCTAACAGCGGCAGTCGTGAAGAGATCAGCGGGCGATTGCTTGCAATCCACGAGTTCAATACTTGACGGTGACAGGAAATTATCAGTGATCTGATAAACATCAGATTCATTGTGACAGCAATCACATAGTCCCTCGCAACATGAATCAGGTTCACCATATAAGGAAACAGCATACAACTTTCCACCAGAGTAGTGCTTGTTTACGGTTAATCCACTGGTTAGGACCATGAAAATCAAGGCGAGTATGATATGGAAAATTTCTCTCATTTCATGATAGCTGATTTCATATAATTAAACAAATAAACTGACCATTTGTTTATACCGTTTCAGAATAGAGGGTTCCATCAAGTATGCATTTCGGTATTTAAACCACAAATAAAAGGGTAAAAACCATCATTACAGGAACAAGTACAGGAGGATCAGTAAAATGGCGGAAAAGGCCGTTATCCCGGCGAGGGCCATCCAGATCTTCACTTTCCGGATATAATTCAGGTATGTATTTGTATCGTGAAGATGCGGAAAGGGTTTTTGCGGAACGGCGACGTCCAGGAAGTTGCACAGGGGTTCCCAGCCCTGCCGGACATCATAGACCAGCAGTTTTTCAGGAGGGACATTGCTTTTAACCGATTCGATATGGTCCATATAATTCTGAATGGCAAAGGCCCTGTCTTCGAAACGTCCCTTAAAGCGTCCCTGCCAGATGAGCTTTTCCTGCATTTTAACGAACAATCGTGGGAACCACCAGGGGAAATAGGTCTGGATCCTGTAAATGGTCTTCCGTGAGCTCTCATACCAGGATTCCGGGTCCCTCACGGTCAGGATCACTTTGGCTTCGGGAAAGGTTTTCATTAGCGCCATGTAAAACTCACATGCCGGCCAGTCGACCGTGGCATTGTATTTCCTGAAAAACCTTTTCCACTGCCCCGGTCGTTTTCTTTCTGCCTTGAGCCAGAATGGGATGTGCCAGGGCCTGGTAAGGGCTGTTTTCATATGGTAGCAGGGGCCAAATCCCAGTTCTTCCAGTGCCAGTTTAATGGAAAGGGTTCCCGTGCGTCCGAATCCGGCCCCGATGATCTTCATGGCCACCAAAGGTAGTCATTTGTGTGCATAATGTCTATTAAAACAAGTGATGGCAGTGCCTTGTTAAAAAGCATATCAATATTTGAACAAATCTATTTCCACTGGCAAGACCTTTACGGGTCCAAATTCCTTTTCTATGGCCGGAAGAACATGTTCCCTGAAGAAAACCTGTCCGTTCTTCCTCCTCCTGACCGCATTATATCGAATGGCATTGACATCCGGAACAGTGGCATCGGCCTGACCGAAGGTGTGGCGCAAACCGGCAGGCAAGAATGCTCCATTACTCGTAGCGCAAGCTCACCGTAGGGTTCATCCTGGCCGATCGGATGGTGCGGTAGCTGATGGTAGCAAGGGCAATAAGCACGGCGATGAGCAGGCCATAGAGGAAATCCAGCACCTGTACATTTATCCTGAAAGCGTAATTCTGCAACCAATTGTCGGCAACCCACCAGGTCAGTGGAACGGCGATCAGGGATGCGATGAATACGAGGATCACGATCTCGCGGGCAAACAGCGACCAGATGTTGCCTACCGAGGCACCATAGGTCTTCCTGATGCCGATCTCCTTGGTACGCTGGGCGATGGAATAGGCCGTAAGCCCGTATAGCCCCATCGCAGCGATTACGATCCCAACCAGGGCAAAAAGCACTGACAGCTGCCCGTTCTGCCGCTCTTCTCGGTACATCTCCCTGACAAGGTCTTCCATAAAGAACGACTGCATGGGCGAGCCTTCGGTAAACGACTCCCATAAGCCGGTAATGTCGCTGATGATGCCGTACGAATCCCCGCCGGCCAGCCGTATACTGATGTATCCCCAGTTATTGTCCTCATCCTTGAAACGGATCATGTAAGGAGCCAGGGGATGCCTCAGCGATTCGTGGTGAAAATCCTCAACCACACCGATCACAGGCATCACCTGCTCAGCGGAATCGTCCCCGACGAGGAACCTTGTGGCGAGCGGATCATCTTCCAGCATAT
>JAXGTH010000297.1:0-2086 GCA_040775045.1 Bacteroidales bacterium | reverse complement strand
CCCGGGCCTTCCGCAGCCGGAGCCCATGTTCCAGGTCTTCAACATTGCCGAAGACGCCTTCAACAAGGTGTTCAAGGCCCAGCACAACATCATGATCATCGACATCGACCCTTCCTTTACCAGTCCCCTGGTGGAAACACGTTCCGACTACTGGTCGAAGCCGCAGCGGGTCATCAAGATCACGGCCCCCGATACGGCTTCTTTCCGCAGGGCCTTCAACGAGCACAGCACGGCTTTCCTCGAAGCTTACAACAAGCTTGAGATCGAACGGACCAATGAACAGTTCAAGATGGCCCGCAGCGTGAAACTGGCCAACATCGTGAAAAACAAGTTCGGGTTCGGCATGCAGCTGCCGGGAGGCTTCGTGATCGGAGCCGAAGACAACAACTTCCTCTGGCTGAGGCAGAGCATGCAGAAGGTCAAGCAGGATGTGGAACTCGGCATCTTCATCCATGAGCAGCCATACATTGACACCACCATATTCTCGGCCGGGAACATCCTGTCGCTCCGCGACTCGCTCACCTCCAGGTTCATCCAGGGACCGAGTCCGGGCTCCTTTATGGTTGTTTCGAGGGAATTCATCCCGCCGGTATTCAGCTGGCAGGACGATTTCGTGACGGGCTTTGCCGTGGAGACGCGTGGCCTCTGGATGGTGAAGAACGACTTCATGGGCGGGCCCTTCATCAGTTACACCTTTGTCGATCCCAAACTGGAGCGCGTGATCACCGTCGACGGTTACGTATACAATCCCGGCGACCTGAAACGCAACTTCATCAGGCAGATGGAAGCCATCTTCCACACCATCGATTTTAATGTTGAATAGTGTGTCCCGGAAACCCGGTCCGGAAATCAGTAATAAGCCGCGTTATTCCTTCACGTAGACAGCCGTGATACTGCCATGTTTCACCTTGCTGGTGTAGGTGATCCTGCCATCGTCGAATTTCCCGAGTTCGATGGCCTGGGTCAGGGGGTCGTCTTCCAGCCTGAAGCTCACCATGCCGTCGTCTTCGTCATAGGTCCAGAAAGCCTTGGTTGAGTATCCGTCGATGGTGAGGGTCATGGTATAGTCTTCGTTCAGCACAAAGGTGGTGGTTTTGGTGGAAGCGATCACCTTGTCGATGCTTTGGAGGTTGGCCATGCTGGAGTCGACCTCGGCGGTGGCGCTTTCGGTGACCCAGGTGCCGGCGAGCCGGTCTTCGGCCGAACCGCAGGCGGCCAGGATGAAGAGGGCCAGGAGGCCGGTGGCAAAGGCGATGAATATGCTTGTTCTTTTCATGTTGCGATGGGATTAAGGTGTGCAAAGGTACGAAATCGTATCCGTTCCCGCATCATTATTCGGGGTGATGACATGCGATCATCATCCAAGGTCGAACAGGTCGATCTCGTGGGCAAAATCACGTTTGAGGATGGTCTTTCTCCTTTTGGTGCGGGCTTTTTTCGCGGCCTGTTGGAGGATGACCTCCAGCCGGGCTTCGGCTGCATCGAACGAATCGGCGCTGATCTTCATATCCATGGATTTGGCCAGCGCCCTGATGCCTGTTTTGTTGATCAGTGACATGGGTGGAGGGTTTTGGTTCATGAGCAAATATACAAAAAGGCGGTGGGTGTTTGGTAATTTGGGGTTTTAAATTACGGCAGGCAGCAATCCCTATTCCTTTTTCAATTTTCCATTTTCCTTCTTCCTTTTACATTTAGCAACCGCTACGCGGTTGAAAGCTCTGCGCCCAATTTCCTGCTACAATTCAGGAACCGCTACGCGGTTCAGCGCTCTCCAAAGTTTGTCCTGTTTCTTATTATGCTTTTTATTCTGTTAATTGTTCTTATTCTGATTCTGATTCTGATTCTTATTCCTTGTTCCTCTGTTCATTATTCTTTTACGATCTTCACCACACTCACCTCATCCCCGCTCCTCAGCACCCCGTAATACAATCCGGCCGGCAAATGCCCGGGAGACCAGGTGATGGCGTGACGCCCGGGAGGCAGCATGTTTTCCTGAGAATAAAAAACCACTTCTCCCATCATATTGTATACTGTATATTGTATATTGCATATTGTATATAATTCGTACTCAATGGTGGTGGAGGTG
>JAXGTH010000296.1:0-2107 GCA_040775045.1 Bacteroidales bacterium | reverse complement strand
GCCTGGTAACCATCGTTGATGGTCACGGCCGGTGTGGTATCGTTCACGATGGCGTCATGGAAAGTCTGCAATTCCGTGAGGATGGCATTCAACGGCTTGATCTCTGGCTTGTCGAAGATCACCTGCTTGGGTGCTTTGCCTTCTCCCAGTTCCATGATCAGTGCGTATGGGTCGGCCGTTTCAGGGTCGACGTCCTTCATGCTCAGGATCTCGGTCTTCTTGTCGAGAAAGTCAACGGAGATGTAAGCATCGCGCTGAAAGAAGCGCGACTTCCGCATGTTCTTCATGGAGATCCTGCTGGCAGTAAGATTGGCCACACACCCATTGTTGAACTCGATCCGGGCATTCGCAATGTCGGGGGTGTTGCTGACCACGGATACGCCGCTGGCACTGATCCTGTGGATGTCGGAATTTACCACGCTCAGGACAATATCGATATCGTGGATCATGAGATCGAGGACCACTGGCACATCGGTGCCCCTGGGGTTGAATTGCGCCAGGCGGTGCGTCTCGATGAACATGGGTTGCCTGAAATACGGCCTGGCCGCGAGGAATGCGGGATTGAAACGCTCTACGTGGCCGACCTGTACCTTGATATTGGCTTCGTCGGAGAGGGCGATCAGCCGCCGGGCTTCTTCCAGCGTGGTCACAACAGGTTTCTCAATGAATACATGGCGTGATTTCCGGAGCGCCTCGGAGGCACATTCAAAATGTGAAACCGTCGGGGTGACGATATCCACCACCTCCACATCCTCGATCAGAGCCGAGAGGGAATCATAACGCCTGATCCCGAATTCCTTTTCAACCTTCGACGCATTCCTGTCGTCAGGATCATAAAAACCACATAATTCATAGTCGCTGATCTCCTGTATGCACCTGATGTGGATCTTGCCGAGATGGCCGGCCCCGAGAACTCCAATTTTAAGCATGCCTTGAAATTTTTGCAAATGTAAATTTTTTCGTCAAACCTGACCGGCGAATTTATTAATTTCGCAGGACAAGGCGGATTTCGTTCACCGGGACCGACAGGCGGGAAAAGCATTTCATGATCGACACATACAAACATAAAGGATTAAGGAAAAAACTAGTTGAAACCATCAGGGAAAAAGGGATCACTGATGAGGATGTACTGGAGGCTGTTGGCAGGATCCCCAGGCATCTTTTTATGGACTCGTCGTTCCTTGAATTCGCATACCAGGACAAGCCCTTTCCTATCGGGTCGGGGCAGACCATCTCGCAACCCTATACCGTAGCCTTCCAAACCCAGTTGCTCGAGATCATGCCGGGGCACAGGGTGCTGGAAATAGGCACGGGCTCGGGATACCAGGCCTGCGTGCTGGAAGAGCTGGGAGCAAAGGTATTCTCGATCGAACGGCAGAAAAAACTCTATTTAAAGACAAAGAAGATCCTGGCCCAGCTGGGGTATAAGAGCAAGCTGTTCTATGGCGACGGATACGGGGGATTACCGGCCTTTGCCCCTTTCGACAGGATACTGATCACGGCCGGAGCCCCCGAACTTCCTCAGGCCCTCGAAGAACAGCTGAAGCCCGGGGGGATGGTCGTGGTGCCCATTGGAAGGGGAGATATCCAGGTCATGACACGTTTCATCAAGGATGAGGAGGGAAAGATCAGGAAGGAAAACCACGGCACTTTCCGCTTCGTCCCCCTGCTCAAAGATGTTGCCGATGACTGAGAAGATCTTTAAGCATTTCATACTGATCCTGCTGGGTATGATATTCCTGTTACCCGGACTGAAGGCACAGGATCAAATAAGGGTCGGACAGGCCGCGATAAAGGTCAGTTTCGAATCCGGCAGGAGGATCTTTCCGTGCAAATGGAAAAATAAAAGGATAAGCCCTGAAGCATGGCCGGTCAAGGCAGAAGAGATCCCACGCCTGGAGTTGCTCGTCGAAGAAGCACTCGAAAAATACCCGCCGAAGGTCCTGCGCCGTAACCTCAAAAAGGTGTATGTTGTAAGGCAACTCACATTTTTCGGGCTGGAGTACGGAGGTACCTACTTCAGGAAAACCGTTTATATCACCGACAACGGCCTGGAACACGGCTACACCGACCAGTATATCGAAGGCACGCTCCATCATGAGTTCTC
>JAXGTH010000295.1:0-2123 GCA_040775045.1 Bacteroidales bacterium | reverse complement strand
TAAAGAAACTAACCAAGAAAGCAGTCTGGATGTATAACAATGAAAAACCACACAGTGCATTACATAGAAATACACCAATTAGTTTTATAAAAACGGTCAACACTATTCAGGCATGATCAACTCAAAACTTAAAACTCAAAACTCAAAACTCAAAACTCAAAACTTAAACCCCAGCACCCAGTCCCCAGAACCCAGCACCCACCATGAACCTCCTCTTCTCCCTCATAAAACTCCAGAAATCCTTCCGTAAGCTCATCCTGAAGTTTAGGGGCAAGACCGAAGCCGATGTTCACGACCGGCGCATTGTGAGCGGCAGGGCATGGGAGGATTTTTGCGACAGGCTCAAGCTGGCCGGTTCGGCCCTGATGCATGAAGGGGCTCCGCGCGACCCGTTCCAGCAGGCCGAAGGGGTCCGCTACCTGAGCAGGCTCACCCGGGCAGGGCTGGAGGCCTTTGTAGAATACGGCGACCCGGAATTCCCGGTCTTCAGGCGCATGGTGCACGAAACGGTGAAGATGGGTGCCGACAATCCCGACAACCATTACTATAACGCACAGATCAGCGGGAAATACGAATACCGCATCACGGGAAAAAGGAATACCGTCCATTACCTGGGCTTCTTCACCCAGAACGGCAATTACGGTACCACAGGCGGCCTTTCACCATGCGGCGTGCTCGAGCACAGGGACCTCGTGCTCGAGGACGACGGCAGTTTCGAGATCATCCTGAGCAGGGAAAAGCGGGGGAAGAACTGGCTGAAAACAGACGAGGAAACGGGCCTGGTGATGTTGCGGCAAACCTTTTTCAGGAGGGATGAGGAAATCCCGGCCGAAGTGCATATCGAGCGTATCGGGGGCAGCGGCAGGCCTTCTCCGATCACCACAAAGCATGTCGATGAGGGACTGGAAACCGCAGCCCTGTTCGTGGCCGGCGCCCCATTGCTTTTCGCCCGCTGGGCCAAAGGGTTCCAGAAGCATACCAACAAGCTGCCATTATTCGATCCCGAAACATCAAACGCTGCAGGCGGCGACGCCAACATCATCTATCACCACAGCCACTGGAAACTGGCTCCCGACGAAGCACTTGTCATAGAGGTGATGCCACCGGAATGTGATTCCTGGAATTTCCAGCTCAACAACTACTGGATGGAGTCGCTCGATTACCGCTATTTCAACATCTGCATCAGCAAGGGCAATGCCGTTTTCAATGACGACGACAGCGTGCGGCTCATCGTGGCCCACCGGGATCCCGGGCACCCCAACTGGATCGAGACCTGCGGCCACAACGAGGGCACCATGTGCTGGCGCTGGTACCGCCTGGCCGTCGGAGCTGCACCCGTTGAACCAAACTGTACAGTCATAAAGCTTAAAGATATATTACATGGGTAATGATCATAAGGTAGTTTCCCCCCACGATTTCATCAGGATGCCACGGTGGTTCAGGGCACTGAACAGGACCTGGAAGGCCAGCTACCGCCTCGGCACGGAGATCAGCCTCGACAAGGACAGCCTGATCCGCTCCGCACGCAAGGCCACCGGGCTGCACGACTTCGGCAAGGATTTCCATGACGAGCCCCTCGACAGGATGTTATGGTCGATAGAGCATGAGGCGATGCTGCACCCCGTGGGCAGGTTCATTTCCCGCGAACGCATCGTGAACCTGCTGGCCAACAGGCTCAGGGCCGAATACCATTTCAAAAAATACCCGGAGATCCTCGAACAGGAACTTTACCCCGTATGGATGATCGTTGGCCTGCAGCGCACCGGCACCACCAAGCTGCAGCGCCTGCTCAACGCCGATCCCGACAACCGGGTGCTGGCCAGCTGGGAAGCCATCAACCCCGCCCCATTTATCGGGCAGAACGGCAAGGAGGATAAGCGCCTCAGCAAGGCACGCCTGTCGGAAAGGGCGCTGAAGATCATGGCGCCCGGCTTCTTCGCCATCCACCCCGTGGAATACCTCGCACCGGAAGAGGATATCCTCTTGCTCGACATCACCTTCCTGAGCACCACACCCGAAGCCACCATGCATGTGCCCACCTACGCTGCCTGGCTCGAAAGCATTGACCAGTCGTATGCCTATGAATATGCAGCGAAGCTGATGAAGCTGCTGCAGTGGCAGCG
>JAXGTH010000294.1:0-2136 GCA_040775045.1 Bacteroidales bacterium | reverse complement strand
CAGTCCTTGCCCTTGAGGTATTCCTTCACCCTGATCATGTCGGCTGTGGGGATGCCTTCTGTGATGCAGATGATCACCCCGATGCCTGCATCGGCGGCCTCCATGATGGCGTCGGCTGCAAAGGCCGGTGGCACGAAGATCACCGACACCTTGGCGCCTGCCTCCTTCACGGCATCGGCCACGGTATTGAACACCGGGCGGTCGAGGTGCTTCTGACCCCCCTTGCCGGGCGTGACCCCACCCACCACCTTGGTGCCGTAATCGATCATCTGCTCAGCATGGAAGGTCCCTTCCTTGCCGGTAAAACCCTGTACAACGATCCTGGAATCCTTATTGACGAGAACACTCATATTAAAGTAATATTTATTTGGGTGGCAAATATAATACTTTTTGGTATTGGGTGATGACAGGCAGACTGCAGACAGTTTTAAGTTTTGAGTTTTGAGTTCTAAATTTTAAATAAGTTTTACCACAGCCATTTAACCTTAGGGTTCTCGGGGCAGGTACTAAACACTGAAACCATGAAACCATGAAACAATTTTCAACATACATAAAGAACCCGCTAATGGCAACCAGGAATTTTAAGTATTATATTTGTAATATGGTTAAACTTAATACCAACGACACCATCTGCGCCCTGGCCACCCCGCCGGGCAGTTCGGCCATTGCCGTGCTGCGGCTTTCGGGTAAGGACGCCTTCGGGGTTGCAGCAAAGGTCTTCACGGCGAAGAAGAAAGGTTTCGACATCCGGAAGGCCGGCACCCACACCCTGCATTACGGCACCATCGCCTCCGGTACGGAGGTGATCGACGACGTGCTGCTTTCGGTGTTCAGGCAGCCCCACTCCTATACCGGTGAGGATGCCGTGGAGATCTCCTGCCATGGCTCAGGGTATATCGTGCAGAAGCTGTTGTCGCTGCTGCTCGACCATGGCTGCCGCATGGCCCGGCCCGGTGAGTTCACCCTCCGCGCATTCCTGAACGGTAAGATGGACCTTTCGCAGGCCGAGGGCGTGGGCGACCTCATCGCTGCCAGTTCAAAGGCTGCGCACCGCCTGGCGATCGACCAGATGCGGGGCGGCTTCAGCAGCAGGATCAGGGATCTGCGGGAGCGGCTGCTGCAATTTGCAAGCCTCATCGAGCTGGAGCTCGACTTCAGCGAGGAAGACGTGGAATTCGCCGACCGCACGGCACTCGGCAGCCTGCTTGGCGAGATCCGTGCCGAGGTGAAGCTGCTTGCCGACTCCTTCGCGGAGGGCAACGTGCTGAAGACCGGCATCCCCGTGGCCATCATCGGCAAGCCCAACGTGGGCAAGTCGACGCTGCTCAACGCCATCCTTAACGAGGAAAAGGCCATCGTCTCCGAGATCCCCGGCACAACGAGAGATGCCATAGAAGATACCATCGTGATCAACGGCATGGCCTTCCGCTTCATCGACACGGCCGGCCTGCGCCACACCGGCGACAGGATCGAGACCATCGGCATTGAGCGTACCTATGAAAAGATCAGGCAGGCGCGCATCATCCTTTACGTCTTCGACATCAACGGCACCGACTGCCTGGAGGTGAACGCCGACCTGGATGAGTTCAGGCGGCAGCTGGGCGATGAGGGCATGGAGGACAAGCACTTCATTTTGGTGGCCAACAAGATCGACCAGCTCATGGAAACGCCCCGGCATTTCCGCAGCATGGTGGAGTTCGAATGCCTTTTTGTTTCCGCGAAGCGGAAGGAGAACATCAGCATGATCTCTGAAAGCCTGGTCAGGTCGATCTCCGCCGATCCCGAGGCCGACGACGTGATCGTGAGCAATGCCCGCCACCACGAAGCCCTGAAGGGCGTGCTCGAGGCCATCGGCAGCATCGAAGAGGGCTTCGCCAACAACATCCCCGGCGACCTTATCGCCGTCGACATCCGCAAGGCCCTCTACCACCTCGGCGAGATCACCGGAGAGATCACCAGCAACGAGCTGCTGGGGAATATATTCAGTAAGTTCTGTATCGGAAAGTAACCTCCGCAAAACAAACAAATCAATAATCAGAAATAAATCAGTTAATCATTTATGTCAAAAGCTTTATAAAAGATAATCCTGTTAATATTTATTTTGTCTTGTTTGTTGTTTTTCTCGATTTTGTTTGT
>JAXGTH010000293.1:0-2150 GCA_040775045.1 Bacteroidales bacterium | reverse complement strand
GCCTTTCCTGAAAAGGCTCCCGATGGCCAGCACTTCCTGGGGCCGCAGGTACCAGATCACATCGCCCTTGTTGATGGGGGCGATCCTGTTGATCTGCGTGCTCACATTCCCGGCAGGGTGCGGCCCTGAGAAGGTATTAAGTTCAACACCCCTGACATCGCTGAAAACAGCCGATGACTGCCTGTCGGCCACGTTGAGGTGAACCTTACCGCTGGTAAGTTTTCGTAATGCGTTGATGCCTGCCTGGAAATCGTCCTTCCTTCCTTCGGCGATGAATGAGAAGTCGGGTGCCAGCGGTGCGCTGTCGAAGGCAGGGATCATGATCGCCTTCGGATCATCGCCGGGATCGGCAATGATGGAATATGGCCTCTGTCGCAGCACCGGCCAGACACCGCTCTTCAGCATCTTTTCGATGATGGCGGCCCTGTCGAGCTTTTCCGGATCGGCAGCACCGAAATCGATGAATTCCTGCTCCGGTCCGGCCTCGACCGAGATCTCCTGGATTACCCTTTTGGCGCCCCTCCTGATCTCACTCACCTTTCCACTCACGGGTGAAGTAAAAACGATGTTTTCACGGTACTTGTCGAAAAACAAAGGAGTGCCGGCCTTCACCTGGTCACCTTCCTGCACGAGAAGCTTGGGAAATACCCCGTGAAAATCGGTCGGCTTAATGGCACAGCTTTTGGAGGAGATTTCACGGATCTTTTTTTCGGCTTCGCCCAGAAGGTTGATATCAAGGCCTTTCCTGATCTTAAATGTGTTGGACATACTATGAGAATGTATGATTTTCGAAGGTGCAAGTTTAAGAAAAAAATAGAATAAATATTTACCTAATTCCATTTATTTCATACATACGGCTTATTTATACAAACTTTTAAATAAGGTTTGCCATCCTCCCTGGATCACATCCAACGGATGGCTGGGAATGACAATAAATACTATTTTTGCGACAATGGATTTATCAGGTGATCTATGAGCATCAGGAGTTTTTTGATCGTATTTCAGGCCCTACTGGCCGTAGTGTTGATGCCGGCAGGTAGCGTGCCACTGCAGGCCCAGGAGCAGCAGGATTACTTCAGCAGGGATTACCTGAGGTATAAGGATTTCGTATACAAGGACAATATCGGGAACGTAATGCTCTACAGGGAAGGTTGGCAGATGTCGCCACCCGTTGTCGGGCTGAAGTCGGGGCAACGGCTGATCCTGTCGTTCGATGACCTTGATGCCGATGTGAAGGATTACCGGTATACCATCATCCATTGCGATGCCATGTGGCAGCCCTCCGAACTTACAAAGGCTGAATACATCAGGGGATTCTATGAAGATGAGATCACCGACTACGCCTCTTCCTACAATACCCTTCAGCAATACACCAATTACCTGCTCAGCATCCCCGGCGATTACATGGAATACACCAGATCGGGCAATTACATCCTGAAAGTCTACGAGGAAGAAGACCTGGATTCAAACCTTGTGCTCACGCGGCGCTTCATGGTCACCGATCAGAAAGTGACCATCAGCGGGAAGGTGGTCGCACCGGTGAAGGTTGAGGACAGGAACTACCGTCAGCAGTTAGAATTTGAGATCAACAGCGGGAAATTATATATCCCCAACCCCTACCGCGACCTCTCGGTAATGGTGTTACAGAACTGGCGTTGGGACAATGCCGTGACCAATGTACAGCCCCGCATGGTGGTGGGTAGCAGGCTCGATTACAATTTCAATGAGGACCTGGTCTTCGACGGGGGGAATGAATTCAGGGCCTTCGACATCAAAAGCATGAGGTACCAGTCGGAACGGATCGCCCTGATCGACTATAACTACAAGGGGAACCAGGTTTATCTGCATACGGATGAACGCAAAACGTTCAAGCAGTACGTGCGGGATGACGACCTAAACGGGAAGTACTTTATCGAAAAGGAAGATGCCGACGACAGCGACATCGAAAGCGATTATACCTGGGTTCACTTTACCCTGCCCTACCAGCACCCCTTGGTCAATGGCAACCTGTTCATTTTCGGCGAGCTCACCGACTGGGATTTCCTTGATGAGGCCATGATGGTATATGATTATGAGAACCATGTTTATGAAGGTTCGCTCTTCCTGAAGCAGGGATATTACAATTACGCCTATGTTTTTCTTGAAGATGG
>JAXGTH010000292.1:0-2154 GCA_040775045.1 Bacteroidales bacterium | reverse complement strand
GGGAAAAGCACGCTGGCGCTGGCCATAGCGGGCAAGGAAGGCTACGACATTACACGCGGGAAGGTTATTTACAAGGGACAGGACATTACGGAAGTATCTCCCGAGGAACGGGCCCGCGAAGGCATCTTCCTGGGCTTTCAGTACCCTGTTGAGATCCCCGGTGTCAGCATCACGAATTTCATGCGCACTGCCCTCAACGAGATCAGGGAATACCGGAAGCTGCCCCCACTTTCGGCTTCCGAGTTCCTGGCCCGTATGGAAGAAAAGAAAGAACTCGTGGAAATCCATTCCAAACTAACGACCCGAAGCGTGAATGAAGGCTTCTCGGGAGGGGAAAAGAAAAGGAACGAGATCTTCCAGATGGCCATGCTGGAGCCAACCCTCTCGGTTCTCGACGAGACCGACTCCGGGCTCGACATCGATGCCCTCAAGGTAGTGGCGAACGGCGTGAACAAGCTCAAGACAAAAGAAAACGCTTTTGTTGTGATCACACATTATCAGCGATTACTTGAATACATCGTCCCCGACTTCGTGCATGTTCTTTACGACGGGCGTATCGTGATGTCGGGCGGCAAGGAGCTGGCCATCGAACTGGAGAACAAGGGTTACGACTGGATAATAAAGGAACTGGCATAAATGATGAAGACCAAGGACCCCATAGCGTTCAAGCAAAAACTTGAAAGGCTGTTCGTGGAAAACAGGGAACAGATCTCAAGGTACGACCATGCAGGACTCATGCGCAAAAGGGATGAGGCCATGGAAGCGTTTTCCGGAAAGGGATTCCCGCATAAGAAGCTTGAAGACTGGCGCAATACCGATCTGAGCGATACCCTGAAGAGGGACTATGCCGTATTGTTCGGGCCCGGCCATGGAGACCTGAGCATCGACGAGGTCTTTAAATGCAACATCCATGAGCTGGAAACCGACCAGATCTCCCTGCTCAACGGATGGTATATCGACAACAAGAAACCGCTTGAGAAATACGATAACGGAGTGATCGCCGGCAGCCTGGCGGCAGCCATGAAAGAATACCCCGGGATCTTTGAAGCCCATTACGGCAGGTATGCCGATAAAGACAAAGATGGTTTCCATGCCCTCAACCTGGCTTTCGCCCAGGACGGGTTCTTTATTTATGTGCCCGACAATGTAGTGGTGGAAAAGCCCATGCAGATGGTCAGCATCATCAACTGGGACGAGGGGCTGTTCATCCAGACCCGTAACCTGGTGATCCTGGGCAGGAACAGCAGCATGACCATGGTGCATTGCGACGACTCCACCAACGAAAAGGCCATGTTCAAGAATGCCGTCACCGAGGTTTTCCTCGATGAAGGCGCCAGGCTGGAACACTACAAGCTGCAGAACCTGAACAACCAGTCGACACTCATCAACAACACATGGTTCAGGCAGATGAAGGACAGCAGCCTGAAGTCGAATGCCATCACCCTCAATGGCGGACTGATCAGGAATTACACCCACAGCGTGCTCGATGGCGAAGGGGCAAGCGCTGAGGTTTACGGTGTTTACCTCATGGACCGGAAACAGCATGTCGACAACCAGGTATTCATTGATCATGCCAGTCCCGGTTGTTACAGCAATGAACTTTTTAAGGGCATCCTCGATGAGGAGGCCAGTGCGGCCTTCAACGGGCACATCATGGTAAGGAAAGATGCACAGAAGACCAATGCTTACCAGAACAATAAGAATATCCTGCTCACCGATACGGCGAAGGCCCACGCCAAGCCCTTCCTGGAGATCTATGCCGACGACGTAAAGTGTTCACATGGCGCCACGGTCGGGCAGCTCGACGCAGAAGCCATGTTCTACCTGAGGCAGCGCGGCATCTGCGAAGCCAACGCCCGCCTGCTGCTGATGTATGCCTTTGCCGGTGAGGTGATCAACAAGATCGGTATCGAGGCGCTGAAAGCAAGGGTTGACGACATGGTGAAAAAGCGCCTCAAAGGTGAACTGCATATCTGTGAAACCTGTGCCCTCCATTGCGAAGGTCCCAACAAGGAGATCCTTTTCGAGATCGATATGTCAAAGGTATAAATCCGGGATGCCGGAAAGCCTTTTTCAATTCCTTAACCAAATAAAGGCGTTCAGCGAAGTGGCCAGCAGCAGCCATATAAGGTATGGCAGCACCAACAGGCTTTT
>JAXGTH010000291.1:0-2158 GCA_040775045.1 Bacteroidales bacterium | reverse complement strand
TTTCGTGAAGAACGTGCTGGCCTTTTTCGTAGCCCTAAGCCTTCTCAGCTTCATCCGCAAACGGGAACTGCGCAAATACATCTTCATCCTTTCCTTCCTGCTGGCCTACCTGGCGATACTGGCGCAGAGCTCATTCGCCCTGTCTGAAAGGTTCCACCTGCCGGCCCTGCCCTTTCTCATCATCCTGGCGGCATACGGCATCACGCAACTCAACAATAAAACGCAGCGGTACTATATCCCTTACCTTGCAGCACTGGTCCTCGTGGTCATCGCATGGAACGTGTTCAAACTGGCCGGGAGGGGAGGGATATGAAAATGAAGTCATGAAAGTGCTCTTCGTCAGCAGCGGCAACAAGCGTTCGGGCATCTCCCAGGTGGTCGAAAACCAGGGGGCCTCTTTGGTACGGCAGCAGTTTGAAGTGGATTATTTCACAGTGGCCGGTAAAGGGGCATGGGGTTATTTGCGGAATATCCCCCGGTTGCGCCGTGCCATCAGGAAGGGAAATTACGACATTATCCATGCGCATTACTCGCTGAGCGGTTTCCTGGCCACTCTGTCAGCACCCCGGAATAATAATATCGTGGTCTCATTTATGGGCACTTTCCGTAAAGGTACCCTGAAATATTTCCTCGCCAGGTTCCTGGCAAAACACCGGTGGAAAGCCGTGATCGTGAAATCAGAACGGATGAAGGCTCAGATCGGGCTCGAAAAAGCTTTCCTGGTGCCCAACGGGGTAGAATTGCAAAAATTCATCAGCCTCCCCCACAGGGATATCCTCCGCCGGGAACTCGGTTTTGCGGAAGGCCTTAAAACCGTGATCTTCGTAGCCGACCCCTCCCGCCCGGAAAAGAATTTCAGGCTGTGCAGGGAGGCGGTGGATCGCCTGGGCAATCACTCCGTGGAGCTGCTGGCGGTTTACGAAAGGCCGCATTGGGAGGTGGCCCGGTATATGAAGGCTGCCGATGTGCTCATGCTGACCTCTTTCACCGAAGGTTCGCCCAACGTGATCAAGGAAGCCATGGCGGCCAACTGCCCCATCGTAACCACAAATGTGGGTGATGTGCAGGAGATCATCGGCGATACTGAAGGTTGCCATATCATGTACACTTTTGAAGCGGCTGAAGGAGCAGAAAAACTGAAAAAAGCCCTGGACTTCAGCAGAAGGACCCGTGGCCGGGAGAGGATCAAAGCATTGGGCCTCGACGACATCAGCATTGCGGAAAAGATCATCGCCATATATAATAAAGCATGAGCCTTAAGGAAAAGATACTGCTTGAAATGGTGCTTCCGGCAGGCGATATGCTCATGAATACCCATACCCATCGCTACTACCACCTGATCCGTCGCATGAATGGATGGAGCAGGGCGGAGGTCAGGCGCTGGCAGGAAGAACGTTTGCAGGAGCTGATCAGGCACCATCATGCCCATACCCCATATTACCGTGATCTTTTTGGCCGCCTGGGCCTGGAACCGGAGGATATCAGGACACTGGAAGACCTGCAGAAGATAACCCCAATCACCAAGGAGGAGATCTATGCGAATTTTGATGCCCTTACACCTGTAAACCTGGCATCGATAAGGCATAAGAAAGCAGTAACCGGTGGCTCCGTTAGCACGCTCAAATATTATCTCGACCTGAAGAGCTGGAGTTTTTCAACCGCCATGAAGATCTACTCGTGGAAAACCTGCGGATACCGTTATGGCGACAGATTTGCCAATCTTGGCGGAACATCGCTGTTTTCGGTCAATACCAGGTCGTGGAAACACAGCCTGTATTACCGGCTTAAATCGAGCATTCAGCTCAGCGCCATGAACATGTCGGAAGAAGTAGTGATCAGCTACATCGATATCATCCGCAAGCACAGGGTGAAATACATCTACGGATATGCGGCAGCCATTTTTCTCCTGGCCAGGTATGCCAATGCCAACAATATCAAGTTTAGCAGCGTGAAAGGATGCTTTGCCACTTCCGAGGTGCTGACGGAAGAATACAGGAACGAGATCGAAAAGGCCTTCGGATATGTGATGGACTGTTACGGCGCCCGCGATGGCGGCATCCATGCATACGAGATCGACAGGGGAAGGTATCACGTGGGTTATAATTCCATCGCCGAAACGGTAAACGAGTTTGAAAAGGACACGGGCACGCTGCTTGTC
>JAXGTH010000290.1:0-2177 GCA_040775045.1 Bacteroidales bacterium | reverse complement strand
TCCCGCGAACGCATCGTGAACCTGCTGGCCAACAGGCTCAGGGCCGAATACCATTTCAAAAAATACCCGGAGATCCTCGAACAGGAACTTTACCCCGTATGGATGATCGTTGGCCTGCAACGCACCGGCACCACCAAGCTGCAGCGCCTGCTCAACGCCGATCCCGACAACCGGGTGCTGGCCAGCTGGGAAGCCATAAACCCCGCCCCATTTATCGGGCAGAACGGCAAGGAGGATAAGCGGCTAAGCAAGGCACGCCTGTCGGAAAGGGCACTGAAGATCATGGCGCCCGGCTTCTTCGCCATCCACCCCGTGGAATACCTCGCACCGGAAGAAGATATCCTCCTGCTCGACATCACCTTCCTGAGCACCACCCCCGAAGCCACCATGCATGTGCCCACCTACGCTGCCTGGCTCGAAAGCATTGACCAGTCGTATGCCTATGAATATGCAGCGAAGCTGATGAAGCTGCTGCAGTGGCAGCGTCCGGCGAAACGCTGGATCCTCAAGTCGCCCCACCATCTTGAATTCCTCGGCCTCGCCGACAAGGCTTTCGGCGATGTACGCTTCCTGTGGACTCACCGCGACCCCTGTGTCTCCATCCCGTCGTTCCTGAGCATGATGTCGCACAGCAGGGCACTGTTCAGCAACGCGGTGACCCTCGAGCAGGTGGCGGAGCACTGGGTGAGGAAGAGCACTTTCATCCTCGGCAAGGGGGTTGAATACCGGAAGAAGGCGGGCGAAGGCCGATTCCTCGACATCACTTATGACAAGCTGGTGGAGGATGCCCGCTCAGCGCTCAGGACGATCTATTCGGGCAATGGCGGGGCCGATGAGCGGCTGCTGGAAGCTTTTGCCAGGGCCGAACAGGAAAACCCGCCCCGGAAATATGGCGTCCATGAATATTCCCTTCATGATTTCGGCCTCACAACAAAAGACATCGAAAGCCGGATCACCGGCTACCGCGAATACATGGGATCAGACATCCGAAAACCCTGAACTGAAAACTATTCATTGACCACTGACCACTAACTCAACACTCAAAACTTAAAACTTAAAACTCAAAACTCAAAACTTAAGTATGGTTTCCGACACAAAGCAAAACCAGTACCAGAGCCCTGTTAAAGCAACCTTCACGGGCATCCGCGACCTTTTCAGGAAGCATATCCCTGCCGGTGAACTGACGGAAGACGACCGCCTCGACGGCAAGCGTGTCCTGATCACGGGGGCCAGCTCAGGCCTGGGGTTCGCCACCGCGGTGGAGATGGCCCGCAGGGGGGCGGAGGTGGTGATGGCCGTGCGCAGCGGCATCCCTTCGAAAGGGGAAAAAGTGAAGGAACTGTCGGGTTCCGGGAAGGTCAGCATGCTCTACGTGGATCTCTCCGACCTGGAATCGATAGAAAAATTCGTGCTCCAGCTGAAAGAAAAATACCGCAGCATCGACATCCTGGTCTGCAATGCGGCCGTGGTCCCGAAGAAAAGCAGGGCAACGGCACAGGGGCTGGAGCAGATGTTCGTGGTGAACTATTTCGCGAAGTTCATGTTGCTGAACAGGCTGCTGGAGCTTAAGGTCTTCAACAGGGATAAAGGCAGGGTGCCACGCATCATCTTCGTGTCATCGGAAAGCCATCGCAACCCGAAGGCTTTCGGTTTGGAAGGTTTCGGGGAATACCGCGACTTCAACATCCGGAAGTCGATGGAGCTTTACGGTTATTACAAGATGCTCCTGACCACCTTTGCCAATGAGCTGTCGCGGCGGCTGAACCCCGGCGACCGGACCGACTATTCCGTGTTTGCCCTTTGTCCCGGGCCCGTGAACAGCAACATCGCCCGTGAAGCCCCGAAGGTGTTCCAGCCCCTTTTGAAGCTGGTGTTCAGCCTTTTCTTCCGTTCACCGAAGAAAGCCTGCAAGCCGGTGATCTATTTCGCCGCCTCGAAGGATGTGGAAGGCAGGGCCATCGATTATCTCTTCCTGATGAGCCGCAAGGAGATGGACCCTAAGGCTACCGATCCCGAAAACGGCAAGGCTCTGTGGGAAGCGTCGGAAAGGTTAAGGAGCAGCATGACGGATGGCAGGTAGCGAACTGGTTTAGTACCCCGGGACTGGGGGCCTGGGGCTTGGGACTGTGGGACTGTGAGACTGTGAGATTAAGTAAGCTAATAAACTTTAGCTCACT
>JAXGTH010000289.1:0-2195 GCA_040775045.1 Bacteroidales bacterium | reverse complement strand
CCAACAGGCTGCTCATCGTTGAGTCCTATTCCCATATCACCTTCCCCGACCGTTACCTGAGCAAGTACGGGCAGCTGATGGAGCATTCACTTTTTTGCGAGCGCGACATCCGGCCGCCCGACAGGCTTGAAACCCATAATGAAAAAGGCGATTTCCTTGTCTATGTCAAGCGCGACCACATGATCTTCCCGTATCATTATGCCACCCATCCCTTCGACCTGGTGGGCTGGGACGGATACCACTTTCCCTATGCCTTTTCGATATACGATTTTGAGCCCATCACCGGGCGTGTACACCAGCCGCCACCCGTACACCAGACCTTTGAGGCCGGGAATTATGTCATGTGCGCCTTTGTGCCCAGGCTTTACGATTACCATCCCGCGGCCATCCCCGCCCCATACAATCACAGCAATGTCGATTCCGACGAGGTGCTTTACTATGTCGACGGGGAGTTCATGAGCCGGAAGCATGTGGAACGGGGGCAGCTCACCCTGCACCCCACGGGCATACCGCACGGGCCTCACCCGGGCGCGGTCGAAAAAAGTATCGGCCAGAAAGGCACCAACGAGTACGCCGTGATGATCGATACCTTCAGGCCCCTGAAGCTTACCAGGGCGGCGCTGGATATCGAGGACCGGGACTATTACCTCAGCTGGCTCGAAGAATAGTGTTTAACATCAATCATTACAGATATGAACGAAGATTTTTTACCCATCAACGGGACCGATTACGTGGAATTCTACGTCGGGAATGCCAAACAGGTAGCCTATTATTACCAGAGCGCCTTCGGTTTCCAGCCCCTGGCATACAGCGGACTGGAAACGGGCGACAAGGAAAAGACATCATATGTCGTGGTGCAGGACAAGATCCGCTTCGTGTTCACCACAGCCCTGAAGCCCGATTCTCATGTTGCTGATCATGTGAAGGAACATGGCGATGGGGTAAAGGTGGTGGCCCTCTGGGTCGATGATGCGGCAAGGTCGTGGAAGGAAACCACTTCGCGGGGTGCTAAATCATATTTTGAACCCTATACGGCCAAGGATGAACATGGCGAGGTGGTGATGGCCGGCATACATACCTACGGCGACACTGTGCACATCTTCGTGGAGCGCAAAAACTACAATGGCCCTTTCCTGCCGGGATTCATCAAGTGGGAGCCCGAATACCGGCCTGCCCCGGTGGGCCTGAAATATGTCGACCATATGGTGGGCAATGTCGGCTGGGGCGAAATGAACAAATGGGCCCGCTTCTATGAAGAGGTCATGGGCTTCAGGCAACTCATCTCCTTCGACGACAAGGATATCTCAACGGAATACACGGCCCTGATGAGCAAGGTAATGTCGAACGGTAACGGACGCATCAAATTCCCGATCAACGAACCGGCCGAAGGGCGTAAAATGTCGCAGATCGAGGAGTATATCAACTTCTATCGGGGAGCCGGCGTCCAGCATGTCGCCATGGCCACCGACGATATCATCCATACCGTAGGTGAACTGAAAAGAAGGGGGGTGGAGTTCCTCCATGTGCCATCCACTTATTACGAAACGGTTACGGACAGGGTGGGGAAGATCGATGAAAAGCTCCAGGCCCTCCAGGAACTCGGGATACTTGTCGACAGGGATGACGAAGGTTACCTCCTGCAGATCTTCACAAAACCCGTGGAAGACCGTCCAACGGTATTCTATGAGATCATCCAGCGCAAGGGGGCGATTTCCTTCGGAAAAGGTAATTTCAAGGCCCTGTTCGAATCGATCGAGCGGGAGCAGCAGCGGAGAGGGACGTTGTAATATTCAATATACAGTATACAATATACAATATACGAAATAGAAGACGAATTGATGATTTATGATGGTTAATGCGAATGATCCTTCATTGAAAAGCTGGCTCCGGGTGCCGGAAGGTTCTGATTTTCCCATACAGAATATTCCTTTCGGCATTATCAGGACCAAAGGCAGGGAGCCGGTTCCCGCAACCCGTATTGGGGATACGGTGGTTGACCTTTCGGTGCTTGCCGATTTTGGTTTCTTCGACCGCCTCGATATCCCGGACCTCAGCGTTTTTTATGCTCCTGTGCTCAACGGCTTCATCGACCTGGGGAAGCCCGTCACCTCAGCCGTGAGGAACAGGCTGGCGGAACTTTTCAGCGAGGAGTGCGAAGAACTCAAAGGGGATGTGGAGGCCTGCAGCCTGGCCCT
>JAXGTH010000288.1:0-2199 GCA_040775045.1 Bacteroidales bacterium | reverse complement strand
TGCCCTGGCCCGGAACCTGGGCTCACCATACGACATTATCAGCATCGAAGATGCTTTCGACAGCATCGATGAAAGCCTGAAGCCGGTATTCGGCGACCTGCCCTTCGACATCACCGAAGAGAACATCCAGGCCAGGATCAGGGGGCTCATCCTGATGGCCATGTCGAACAAGTTCGGCTGCATCCTGCTCAACACCTCAAACAAGAGCGAGGCTGCGGTAGGCTACGGTACCCTTTACGGCGACATGAACGGAGGCATTTCCGTGCTTGGCGATGTCTACAAGACAGAAGTTTACAGGCTGGCCGAATACGTTAACAGGGATGGGGAAGTGATCCCCGTAAACAGCATCACCAAGCCGCCTTCGGCCGAGCTCAGGCCCGGACAGAAGGACAGCGACTCACTGCCGGAATATGATATCCTCGACGAGGTACTTTATCATTATATTGAAAAGCGGAAAGGGCCCAAAGAACTGGTGGCCATGGGCTTTGAAAAGGCGATGGTCGACAGGGTGCTCAGGCTCGTAAATACCAGTGAATACAAGCGTTACCAGACGCCACCCATACTGAGGGTGTCGCCGAAGGCTTTCGGCATGGGCCGCAGGATGCCGATCGTGGCGAAATACCTTTCCTGATCTTATACCTGGTCTACCGATTTGATCTCCGGGATGGCCTTGATCATCGCGCTTTCGATGCCGTTCTTGAGCGTCATGGTGCTGTAAGGGCATGAGCCGCATGCACCCCTGAGCCGAACGTTCACACGCATATCATCGGTCAGCTCGACGAATTCAACATCGCCGCCGTCGTTCTGGAGGTAAGGGCGGATCTGCTCAAGCACGTTGAGGACTTTCTTTTTTGTAGCTTCTTTATCGATCTGGTTCATGATTTTTTGTCTTTTTCTGTCATTATAAACTCTTCAGCACCTTGTCGGTGTTCCTGGCTACTTCCATAAAGGCTTTGGATACAGGCGAGGCATCATCAAGGGCAATGGGCGTACCCTTGTCGCCCGAGTCGCAGATCCCCTGCACCAGCGGGATCTCGCCCAGCAGTGCAACGCCCGACTTCTCAGCCAGTTTTTTGCCACCTTCCTTTCCGAAGATGTAATATTTGTTTTCAGGAAGCTCCGCGGGGGTGAAATACGACATGTTCTCGACCAGTCCGAGGACGGGGATCCTGATCTTGTCGGTGTTGAACATGCTGAGCGCCTTGCGGGCATCGGCCAGGGCCACCTCCTGTGGCGTGGTCGTTACGATGATGCCGCTGATCTTGAAGTCCTGGGCCAGGGTGAGCTGGATATCGCCGGTGCCCGGCGGAAGATCCACCACCAGGTAGTCGAGCTCGCCCCAGTCGGTCTCGTTGAACAGTTGCTTCAGGGCATTGGAGGCCATCGGCCCGCGCCATATCAGCGCCTGCGAAGGATCCACGAAGAAACCTATCGACAGCACCTTGACACCGTATTTTTCCACCGGCACGATCCACTGTTGCCCGCCTTCCTCCCTGACGGTCGGCTTGGCGGCCACCACATCGAACATCATGGGGATGGAAGGGCCGTATATATCGGCGTCGATGATGCCTGTTCTGAATCCCTGGCGGGAAAGTGCGATGGCAAGGTTGGCCGCCACGGTCGACTTGCCCACGCCGCCCTTCCCCGAGGCAACGGCTACGATATATTTGATCTTTGAAAGCGGATCGGCAGGGTAGCGGATCTCCACACTGACATCGGCATCGGCATCCACATTGTTGATCACGGCGCTGATGGCCGATTGTCTTACAATGTTCTCATTCTGCTCATCCCGTTCCGGGAAAAATATTGCAAAACTAACCTTGTTGCCTTCAACCCTGATGTCGCGCACCATGTCGAGCGCAACCACATTGTCATGTTTCGGGAAATAAAGCACCCCTTTCAGCGCTTCGAGAATTTCTTCTTTCTTGAAAGCCATTTCATATGTATTTTGAGGATGCAAAGGTACAAATTTTCGGGGAAGTAATACCGTTTGCATTGGGATGAGGATGACGGGGAACGGTGGGATTTGTTTTGAATGCTTAATGCTTGGTTTTTAATTAGACTTGAGACATGAGACATGAGACATGAGACTTGAGACCATTGTAAAAACTCAAAACTTAAAAACCACAATTGTCCGGTTAAATTTTAAATACAGAAAACTGCGTGCTTGAAAGAGCCGCTCGACGGAGTTAATACTGA
>JAXGTH010000287.1:0-2215 GCA_040775045.1 Bacteroidales bacterium | reverse complement strand
TCTGGTTAAGCACAAAAGCTATGACCGAGCGGATCAGGGTCAGGTAGCGGTCGATCTCGATCATCTTTGCATTCGTAGAAACAGGTTGTTGTTCCTTTGGGCAGAGGATTGTTGGTTTTGTACATACGAAGATAAGCAATCAGGGGCTGAATTTCAAAATATATTAAAACCTTAGCGATAAACAGCTAAGTCCACCGTCGACCTTCCTGAATTCCGACATCGCGAGTTCGATTGTTTCATACCCGGCAGCCCTGATATTTTCAAGGGTTTCGGGGTATCCTTCTGCGACAAGCACTGTGTCGTTGACCCAAAGCGCATTTGCTGCATAGGCTTCATGATCGGGAACCGGGATGATGTCGTAACCGCTGAAAGCAGGATGGTCGGCAAGCGCACGCACCGCCAGCAGATTATTTTGCTCTAGGTACGAAACCCCCGACTTCAGGTGCAGGATCCCCGGCACTTCAACAAAGGAAGCTGTCATGCCATGTTTTTCGAGGATGGCTTTGAGCTGCACTGCCCCGGCTTTATTGGTCCGCTCCGAGAGGCCGATGAAAAAGTGGTCCCCGCACATCATCACATCACCGGCTTCAAGGGTTCCCGGGGGCTGGATAAGCTCCAGGTTGTCATAATAAAGCCGGATCACTTCCTGCATGGATCTTATTTCTCCTTTTCTTGACCCTGCCCCGGGATTGGTGATGATCGCCACAGCAGTGGTTAGCAAAGCAGTATCTTCCACAAAAGTACTGTCGGGAAATCTGTTGTCGGCAGGTAGGATACGCACCTCCAGGCCGCAACGCTCAAGGGCTTCCACATAATGCCCGTGCTGGTGCAGGGCGAGCCTGTGGTCGGGGAGGCCGAGGCCTGCAGTGCTCAGCCCTTCCGTGATCTTTTGACAGGGCAGGCGGACGATGGCATGACTGAAATACACAGGTTAAATATAGTGAATAAGTAGCTCGTCAGGCTGTTCTACGGACCACGAAAAGACGCAATGTATCACTTAGCTGAAACTCACAATATCTAACTTCCTTGATTTCAGGCGCTCACTGTTGTAAATTTAATCTGTGATCTGTTACTTGAATCCTTATGGACCTGATCCGGCACTTTATGCCGGTAGTCATAAATAGTATTCACATAAATCGAATGGAAATGGAAAAAAGATCTAAAGCCCCGATGATTTACGGCTATGCCGTCTGTCTTGTAGCCGTAATCACATTCCTGATCGCTGTAGCTTCTGTTATTTATGCCGTGATGGACCTCAGTGATCCATTGTATGCTGCCACCAATTATAACAAGGCAAGCATTGCATCCTATGAAAACTATAAGATGGACATGTTGAAGGAGCAGGGTGATAAGGAAAACTGGGTACCCGATGAAGTTACCCTGAAGGGCATGTATCAGGCGGAGAAAGACGACAGGGTGAGAAGAGTCAGGCACGATTCCATGCGCAACCTTTACATCCATGGCACCCTCATCATCATATGCATTGTGCTTTTTATTACGCACTGGCGATGGATGCGCAGGTTGAACAAGGCCGTGATATCTGACAACATTTAAAAAAACTTGCCGGTTGAACCATTCATCCGGTGCTTTGTTTTTCTATAACGTGCTGGTGTTATGAAAAACTTCTATCTGATTATTTCATTCATATCATTGATATTGATCTTTCCGGATCTCAGGTCACAGGACGAAAGCGGTCATGAAAGGCATGAACATAAAAACGAGATCGGAGGTGCGCTTGGAATGTTTTTCGACTTAAAGGAGCAGCATACCGCCTCGGGTTTCCATCTTCATTATTACCGGATGTTTTCAGGTAAACTGGATCATTTTGGCATAGCCCCGAGCATGGAGTTCCTGTTCGGTGAACACCGGCATTATACCCTTGCCCTGATGCTTGCTTATCGGCCTGTACATGGTTGGTGGATCGGGGCCGGGCCGGGTATTTCCTATGTGGAACATCATGATGAAGTGGTTGCCTCAGGCCATATTGAGACCGGCTATGAGTTCGATGCCGGTCAGGTACATTTTGGCCCTGTGCTGGAATATTCCTTTGCCCGGGAAGACCAGCATCTTATGCTGGGTTTGCACCTGGGGGTGCCCTTTTAACAGGGTTGCCAACCTTATTAGGGTTGCCAACCCTGGATAATCATCTGATCAGCAGCACCTTCCCATAGGTTTTGGTATTCCCGTCGCCGGCGTCGGTACCGTTCCAGACGCT
>JAXGTH010000286.1:0-2225 GCA_040775045.1 Bacteroidales bacterium | reverse complement strand
CCGCCGGTAGTCGTTCTCAAGGTTTTTCAATTGCAGGATGGCCTGGTTTAATTGCGTCTGGTCCATCTGCACCAGCAGATCACCTTTCCTGACATGGTCGCCCACTTCAACAAAGATCTTCTCAATACGACCGGGAGAAGAAGGGACCAGGTGCACTTCTTCGTAAGGGATCAGAGTGGAAGTATATTCGATATTCTGGCCGATGGTCTGGTAATTCAAGGTCATGACCTTAACCCTCTCGGTCTTGATGAAGTCGTTCGACTGGTCAGTGGATTCCGGTGACTGCGTGCCGGTACCCTGGCTGCAGCCCGCGATCAGCAGGGCCGATAATAAGCTTATGGGAAGAAAATTCAAATATTTCATTTTACTTTCTGATTTATAATTTTTTATAGTGTATTCATAAGTTTTTGCAGGTCGAGCCTTGCATTCAACAGGGTCATGATCGACTGTACGTAGTCGGAAACTGCCTGCAGGTAATTATTGTTCGAGAGGTTCAGGTCGAGGCTGGAAGCAATGCCCTGCTCATACCTGAACTGGTAGTCCTGGTATATCCTGAGCGCCACGTCGGCATTCTTTTTCCGGTTCAGGTACTGGTCGATGGCGTTGGCCAGGTTATAGCGCAACTGTTTTTCGGTGATCGAGAGCTGCTCTTCGAGCAGGATCTTGTTGTTCTGGGTCTTTTCAAACTCTATCCTGGCCTGGCTTGTCTGGGCCATGCGCATACCGCTCGACAGGATGGGAACAGTCAGGTTGAGGCCGATGACATTCTTCGGCGAAAGGTCGAAATCGGACTTGAGGATCTTGTTGGTATAGGTGTAAAAACCGCCCAGTGTGGGCAGGAAATTCATTTTCTGCAGGCTGACCTGCTTTTTGGAAAGCCGCTCCTGGATGAGCATGAGCTGGTAATCGAGGTTACGGTCTATATAAAAATCATCCTCCAGCGCACCGGCGAAATCAAAGTTCTCAAGGAAATAGTCGAGCGAATCGGTCAGCTTCAATGGTGTGCCGGCCTTGACCCCGAGCTGGAAACGAAGGAGGTTGTATGACAATTCCCTTTGCCGTTCGGCAGATTTCAGGGCATTCTCAAGGCTCGACTGCTGGACTTCCAGCTGGTCGAGGTCGAGCTTTTCGGCCATGCCTACCGAAACCATTGCCTTGGTGTTATTATATATCTTTTGAGTGTTCTCGATGTTTTCCTTAATGATATCGATGGAAAGATCCGATACCAGGGCACCGTGGTATGAACGGGTGACCAGTTCCCTGATGTCCTGTTCTGTCTTGAGGTAGTTCGTCCCCGACATCTCCTTGTAGATCTTCACCATCTGCAGCCCCACGATGAAGTTACCGCTGAAGATCATCTGCGATAGGTTCAAATAGAGGTTGCTGGTGGGTTTGAACGGGATGGTCTGCGGTGGCAACGCTTCGTTGAAGCGGAATTCCATTTCGGCACCCATGAAATTTGAATAGTCCATCGACACATCGGCCTGGGGCAGGAAGGACGATATGGATTCGTTAATCCTCTTCTGAGCCTGCTCTACCGAGAGGGCTGCATTCTCGATCTGCTTGTTGTATTCAAGGGCATAATCCTTGGCTTCTTCAAGCGACAGGCTGAGTTGTTCCTGTCCGAATGCTGCTCCCGCCAGGAAGATGGCCCCCGTCATTATCGTTAATCTTAATGTTCGCATAAATCTAAACTCCTGCTGTATTCGTTCGTTACAATTCATGATTAAAGTAAAGTAAGGTATTCATCGATCAGTTTTTTCCCCTTTTCTGTTGCGATCCCCTGGTAATAGGGGATGATGGTGCTTTTCAAAATGTCAGTCCTGGAAACATTTGAGGGGTATGCGTCCTTTTCATGAAAGGATTCCATAATGATGTGGATGAAGATGTCGACCAGCTCCAGGTTGAGGTCGTCGCGAAATATCTTTTGCTTCACGCCTTTCTCCAGTATGGCATAAGAGAAAGAGCCGGGACCCGGCTTGCTTTTGTTCTTCATCGTATTCCACAATCCGGGGTTCAGTTTTTTGAGGTCGTCGAAGAAGAGACAGTTGATGGCTGCTTTCTTCTGTTCACCGTGTTGCCCCAGGCGGTAGAGTGCTTCGATCACGTTAGAAGCCCCGGCGAGGATCTCGTTGACCTCGACAGTATGCTGGCTGTTCATGGTTTCAAGGCATTCCCGGAGGAGGGTATCCTTGTCCCTGAAGAGTTCGTATATGGTCCGTTTT
>JAXGTH010000285.1:0-2274 GCA_040775045.1 Bacteroidales bacterium | reverse complement strand
GGAAGTGAAGGTCGACAAACGCCCTGAAAAGGATAAAAAGGGATCGACGGAAAATCTCGGGGAATATGTCGACTTTGAGGAAGTGGATGACTGACCGGCGGAACCTTGAGGGCGGGAATTATTTTCATCACAGATAAATCAGCATAAATGGCGGCCCTCCGGGCCGGTAACCACAATAGCAAAAGAATGGAAAAGCTCGATCTGAAAAAGTTTGTCCCCTATATCCTGGCCATCCTGGCATTTATCCTCATCGTCCTTATTTATTTCTCTCCCGCACTTGAGGGCAAAAAACTCAAACAGGGTGATATCGAACGCTTCAAGGGGATGTCGCGCGAGATCGTGGATTTTCGCGACAAGACCGGCGAACAGACACTCTGGACCAATACGATGTTCTCGGGGATGCCTGCCTACTTCATCTCCGTTCAGTTCGACGGGAACCTTTTCAAAGACATCAACAAATGGCTGGGCCTGGGGCTTCCGCACCCTGCCAACCAGGTATTCATATATTTCCTTGGCTTTTTTATCCTGCTGCTGGTGCTCAGGGTCAATCCCTGGCTGGCAGCAGTTGGTGGCCTGGCCTTTGCATTTTCGTCCTACTTTTTCATTGTCATCGAGGCGGGGCATAATTCCAAAGCCGCCGCCATCGCCTATATGGCACCGGTGGTGGCGGGCGTGATCCTGGCCTACCGGGGTAAATATATTGCAGGTGGCCTGCTTACTGCCTTTTTCCTCGCGCTGGAGATCGCCGCCAATCACCTGCAGATCACCTATTACCTTGCGATGATCATCTTAGTGTATGGCATCTTCGAGTTTGTGGAGACGGTCCGCCGGAAAAGCTGGCCCCGATTCCTCAGGGCCAGTGGTGTCCTGGTCGTGGCAGCCCTCCTGGCTGTGGGGACACACGCCACGAGCCTGCTTATCTCGTACGACCATACACAATATACTACGAGAGGAAAGTCGGAACTATCGCATGATATGGAGAACCAGACATCCGGCCTCGACAGGGACTATATCACGCAGTGGAGCTATGGCATAGGGGAGACCTGGACACTCCTTGTGCCTGATTTTATGGGAGGGGCCTCTTATGCCAAACAGGGAGAACAGTCCAATATGTACGAGCTGCTGGTCAAGTACCGGGTGCCGAAGAATGATGCCAAAGCCATCGTCAGCCAGACACCCCTTTACTGGGGGACACAGCCCTTCACCTCCGGGCCGGTATATGTAGGGGCCCTGATCTTCTTCCTTTTCGTGATGGGCCTTATCGTGGTAAAGGGAAAATATAAGTGGTGGCTGCTAAGCATTGCCGTTCTGTCGGTGCTCCTGGCCTGGGGAAAGAACTTCATGTGGTTCACCGACCTCTTCCTCGATTTTTTCCCCGGCTACAACAAATTCAGGGCCGTGACCATGATCCTGGTCATCGCGGAGTTCGCCTTCCCGCTGCTGGGCATGATGGCCCTGGCTAAAGTATTTGAAAAGGAACGCGACAAAAACCTCCTGATGAAAGGACTGAAGTATTCGGTGGCCATCCTTGGAGGCATTTTGCTCCTGCTGATCGCCATTCCGGGAGTGTTCTTCGACTTCAGCAACGCCAATGATGTTAACTTTTTAGAGTACTTTCCAGAGGAATGGCGCACAGGTTTAATGAATGCCCTGCATGACGATCGCGTCAGGACCCTGAGGCTGGATGCATTCCGCTCACTGGTATACATCCTGCTGGGTGCCGGGCTCATCTGGATCTACCTCAAAGGCTGGATAAAGAATGCGGGCATCATCATTGCCGGTATCGGCATCCTGGTGCTGATCGACATGTGGGCAGTCAACAAAAGGTACCTGAACAACGATAATTTTGCCAGGAGGTCGGAAGTGGAATTCCCTTATCAGGCCACTGATGCCGACAGGGAGATCCTCAAGGACAGGAGTCACGGCTACAGGGTGCTCAACCTTACCGTGAGCCCCTTCAACGATGCCAGCACTTCTTATTTCCACCGCTCCATTGGCGGTTACCACGGGGCCAAGCTGAAGCGGTACCAGGAACTCATCGATTTCCAGATCCAGCCCGAGATCCAGCGGCTGATCAGCACCCTGCAGCGACAGGCAGATCCTAGGACCATCGGACGTGACCTGAAGGACCTGCCGGTGCTCAACATGCTGAATACCAAATACCTCATCGTGATGACACAGTCAGGGCCCACACCGGTCATGAACCCCTATGCCCTCGGTGCCGCCTGGTTCGTAAGTGATTATGAAGTGGTCGAAAATGCCGACGAAGAGATC
>JAXGTH010000284.1:0-2283 GCA_040775045.1 Bacteroidales bacterium | reverse complement strand
TTGTAGAAGTCGGGGAACTTGTTGTGAATGGCCTGCATCTCGCTGTTCTCGTTCAGCAGGAGATAGGTGTAAACGCCAATGTTCCAGAACCTGTTGGGTTCCATGCTGTTGAATTCCTCTTCGCCGGCTTCGGCAGCCAGGGTGGTACCTGAGATCAGTGCATCGAACCTGAGATGTGAATTCGAGGGCACATCCTCCATCACCCCGGTTATCTTGAACTGCCTGCCGGAGGCCGATTCCATGATCTTGCCCATGGGGTCCTCATCGCCGAAATATTTATTTGCGATCGACTGTGTGAGCACGATAGAAAGAGGCTCTGTCAGGCATTTCTCAGGATCGCCCATGATTAGCTTGTGACTGAACACATTGAAATAGGTGGAATCGGTGAAGTAGAATTCTTCTTCATAGGATTCCTTGTCATTGGCCCTGAACAGCGTATTCCCTGCACCAAAGATCCTCACAAAAGTTTCCACCTCAGGGAATTCGAGTTTAAGGGCAGGCCCCATGGGAACAGGTACGATGGCGAACATCTCGTTCTTGCCGGCAATGGTGAAATTCGACTCTATCCTGTAAATACGGGAGGCTTTCTCATGGTATTTGTCGAAGGAGCGTTCATCGTGGATATGCAGGAAGAGGAACATGAATGCCGTAAGCCCGACCGATAATCCCAGGATGTTCAGGATGGAGTAGAACTTGTTCTTGGCGATGTTCCTGAAGGCACTCTTGATGTAATTGCTGATCATGGCTTAACGGCTTTAGAAAATGGATTACCTGATGTTTTCGGTGATGATCTGGCCGTCGAACAACCTCACGATACGTTGTGCATACTCTGCATCACGCTGTGAATGTGTCACGATGATGATGGTGGTGCCTTCCCTGTTGAGCTTTTCGAGCAGGTTCATCACTTCCTCGCCGTTGGCGGAGTCGAGATTACCTGTGGGCTCGTCGGCCAGAATGAGGTGTGGATTGGCCACCACGGCCCTGGCAACGGCCACACGCTGTTGCTGTCCGCCGGAAAGCTGCATGGGAAAATGCTTGCGCCGGTGAAGGATCTGCATCTTCTCGAGAACCTCTTCAACGCGTTTCTTACGCTGTGATGCCGGCATGCCCAGATAGATAAGCGGCAGTTCCACGTTTTCCTGCACATTGAGTTCGTCGATGAGGTTAAAGCTCTGGAAAACAAAGCCAATGTTCTTCTTCCTGAGGCGTGCACGCTGACGTTCATTCAGGCCGGCCACCTGGTGTCCGTTGAACTGGTAGCTTCCGCTGCTCGGGTTGTCGAGGAGGCCTAGGATGTTCAGGAGGGTTGACTTGCCGCAGCCTGATGGTCCCATAATGGCAACAAACTCACCTTGCTTTAATTCGAAACTTACCTCGTTGAGCGCAGTGGTTTCAACCTCATCGGTCCTGAATACCTTGCTGAGTTTTTCTGTTTTGATCATTGCTGTATTTTTAAGGGTTGATGTTTATTGATATGACGATATGTGTTTTTCATAGTTACATGATTATTCATATTTAAGGGTATCGACGGGGTTTGTCCTTGAGGCGAACCATGCCTTGGCGGTGGTGATGGAAAGTGCCAGCAGCATAGCGATCAATGCAGCCACAAGGAACATGACCCAGTTCAGGGAGGTGCTGTAGGCAAAATGGTCGAGCCAGTCGGAGATCAGGAGCCATGAAACTGCCCAGGCCAGCACACTGGCGACACTGATCAGCCAGAAGAACTCAGCCGAAAGGATCATGATCACATGGCGCACCTGTGCGCCCAGCACCTTGCGGATACCGATCTCCCGTGTCCTTTTCTCGGCCATGAACGATACCAGGCCGAAGATCCCCAGTCCGGCGATGAACAGGATCAGGATGGTGAAGATCAGCGACAGCTGGCTGAGGTTGCGCTCATCATCGTAAAGCTTTTTCAGTTCCTGGTCGAGAAAGGTATATTCGAAAGGCCTCGAGGGTGCATAGTGTGTCCATACTTTCTGAACGATGTCGATCACCTCCTGCTCCTTGCCCGGCTGGTACCTGATGGCTATGTATTTCAGGAACCAGGCAATTTCAGATGGTCTTTCCTTCATGTTGAGGACAAATGGTCCCGAAGACTTGTGCAGGGAGGTGGCATGGAAATCGCTGATCACACCGATTACCCGCTCTTCCCCACTCAGCGAACGGAATTTTTTCCCGATAGCGGCTTCATTGCTTTCCCAGCCCATATGCCTGACCATGGACTCGTTGATGATGATCCCCGTCATGGGATCGCTTTTGTTGGACTCATTATAATCACGG
>JAXGTH010000283.1:0-2303 GCA_040775045.1 Bacteroidales bacterium | reverse complement strand
GGAAGGCCGGTTCATGCTGGAAGCCAGCATCAGCGAGGTCACACATGTCTACCTCGACATCAACTACCAGCGTGCGGAGTTCTTCCTCGAACCGGGGGTGAATTATGAGCTCAACGTACGTTACCATGCCGGCAGCCAGCTGGCATCCTATTTCGACCGGCAGGGGCTCGAATACGATTACCTCAACCAGCAGCCGGGCGACCTGAACAACAACATATGGAAGTTCAACAGCATGTACAACAGGTTTATCATGGAAGATTTTGAGCGCATCGTAACGCTCCATGATAAATCCCTGGTAAGCAAATTCAGGGAAGCGGTAAGGGATACCTTTGGTGCACAGCTGCAAGGATACTTCGGCAACTATGTCACCTATAAGCTCGCCGATGTGGAACAGTTCGCGAGGCTGAAGGGTAAGAACCTCCTTGCCGAAGAATATTTTACAGGCAAGCCCATATTATACGGTAACGTTGAATACACATATTTCTTCAGCCAGTTTTTTGAGAAGTTCCTCATCACCTCACCGGACGTGATCACCATTTCCGATCTCATCATCGCGGTAAACGAAAAGACCGACCTGGACCTGCTGCGTGATGCCCTGGAGGCCGTGCCATATCTCAGCGATCCTGTATTCCGCGAACTCGTCCTGCTTCACGGGCTGAAAGAGCTTTATCATAACGGCACCTTCAAGAAAGACAGGGTACTGGAACTGATCCGCCGGCTTAAAGCTGAAACCGCCAGTCCGCGGCACAGGAACATTGCCGCAAACCTGCTCACGACATTACCCCGGCTTTCGCCCGGAAGTGCCGCCCCCGACATCAGACTTACACTGGCTGACGGCAGCGGCAAACAACTGCATGAAATCAAGGGGAAACCGATCCTGCTGGTATTCTACCGCATCGGGCAGAAAGGTATGGAAAGGGAATTCGACATCCTGTCGGAGATGTTTTCCAGCTATAAGGCCGGCCTCGAGATCATCAGCATTTCCATGGACGATGAAGGCGGACCTGCTTTCTCCGTTTTCGGCGCAAAATATCCCTGGACCTTTGCCCATTATGGCAACAGGCCCGAGGTTTACGATCGCTATAATATCCGCAACCTCCCCCTTTATGTATTGATCAATGCCGAAGGGAACATTGCTGCCTGTCCCGCCCCCGGCCCCGGGGATGAGCTGGAAAGGGAGGTGATGAAGGTGATGCATTAGTTTATGGAATATGGAATATGGAAAAGGGAAAAGGGAAAAAGCAAAAAGAGAAAAAAGGGATATATGTTAAGTTGGGTTACAGGGAATGGCAATGAGATCACCAGGCTGGTCAGGGGCCGCAGCAATGTTTACCTAATCAGCGCTGCAGGCAGGAACGTGATGGTGGATTCGGGTCACGCGAGGGATTATAACCTGCTGAGGCAACATATCGAACTGCTGGAACCGGAGCGGCGCAGGATCGAAATGCTCATCCTTACCCATACTCATTATGACCACTGCCAGAATGCAGCGCGCATCAAACAGCTGGAACACTGTAAGATCGTGATGGGCAACGAAGAAACAGATGCCGCTGCAGCAGGATACACCACCATACCCAGAGGCACATCCCCGCTGCCGGCCTTCATTGCCTGGATGGGCCGCCGTATTGGCAAACGACAGTACGGTTATCAGCCTTTTGAAGCCGATACGGCGGTTTATGACAGCCTCGACCTTTCTGACAGCGAGATCAGCCTAAAGATCATTGCCACTCCCGGTCATTCGCCGGGATCGGTCAGCATCCTTGTCGATGATGCCTATGCCCTGGCTGGAGATGCCATGTTCGGGATTTTCGGTAACGGGGTATTCCCTCCCTTCGCCGATGATACAGCGACCCTGCTCGAAAGCTGGGGAAAGCTCCTTGCCACGCCCTGCCGTACCTTTCTTCCCGGCCACGGAAAGCCCATAACCCGCGAACTGTTGCAGGCAGAGTATGAGAAAAGGAGGAAGGGATAGGAATGATAAATACTTCAGGAGTGAGGAAGCAGCAATGGGAGAAATTCTAAATCCTAAATGCTAAGGAAATTCTAAATCCTAAGTCACTACTGTCTGGGGTAATTTATTGCGAAACGATATAGTCCTTTATTGGAAGGGCTTTGGTGAGGGTAGACTGTTTAGAGCCAGCTTTGATGTTTTATTGTCGGCAATGCCTCGACTACCGCTCGGCATGACAAGGCACTGTTTTTTTAGGGAAAACGGGCGCGGCACTCAATAACTTGATTTCATTGGTGTGCCGCGCCCGTATTCCTATTTTATTGACTTTGATTTGTCACCGCGAGCGAAGTCG
>JAXGTH010000282.1:0-2315 GCA_040775045.1 Bacteroidales bacterium | reverse complement strand
CCAGTATTCGTGCAAGCTCATAGGAAGAAATGTCAGGTCGCTGACAAACATGGTACATCAGGCTGAAGGCAGCAGGAAGCGGGAATTTGCAGGCATGAAATGCCGTATGGGCGGTAGCCGACTCTTCGGTCTTGCAACGTGTACACCTTCTTGAAAATGGTTTCTTTCCTGCGCAATAATTGGTATGGCCGCATTTCCGACATGTGAACCCTTCGCTCCATTTCAATTCCGCGAGGTAGGCAAGGCACTGCTCCTCGGTAGCATAAAGCTCGCCAAAGCGGTCGGGGCTGATATGTTGAAACATGTTTTTCACAGGGGCATCAGGACCATTGATTTTTGGAACAATTTTTGACAAAGATAGCAAAAGTGATAATATTGCGATTTAAAAAATAATCGTATATTTGCAAACCAATATAAATATGTATATTCAATGAAGAATCTAAGAACAGCTCTGTTTCTCATGGCAGCCATAGTGGCTGTCAGCTGCAGCAACTCCACCGAAACCAAAGCCCAGGCCAAGCAAACTCCGGCTACTGAAAAATCTGTTTCGGAAGAGGGTAAGACCATCCACCTGACCAAGGAAACCTTCATCGAAAAGGTGATGGATTACGAAAGCAATCCCGAAGAGTGGATCTACAAGGGCGACAAGCCTGCCATCATCGACTTCTATGCCGACTGGTGCAAGCCATGCAAGCTGATCGCCCCGATCATGGAGGAGCTGGCTGAAGAATACAAGGGCCAGATCTATGTATACAAGGTCGACACGCAGGTTGAGCGCGAACTGGCTTCGGTATTTGGTATCAGGAGCATCCCGGCGGTTCTTTTCATCCCGATGGAAGGAAAACCGCAGATGTCGACGGGTGCCCTGCCGAAAGAAACCTTCAAGAGCGCCATCGACGATTTCCTGCTCAAGCCGGCCCCGGTGAATTAATCCAGTAAACAATTTAATAAAGTAACAATAAATGGAACATCTGACAAAAGAAACCTTTCTGCAAAAGGTTTTCAACTACGAGAAAAACAAAGAATGGAAATTTGAAGGCGAGCTGCCGTGTCTGATCGACTTTTATGCCGACTGGTGCCAGCCCTGCAAGATGGTTGCACCCATACTCGAAGAGCTTTCGGAAGAATATAAGGGTAAGATCAACATCTACAAGATCGATACTGAAGTCGAGCGCGAGCTGGCCGGTGCCTTTGGTATACGCAGCATCCCTTCGCTGCTGTTCTGCCCCAAGGACGGGCAGCCGCAGATGGCCCAGGGCGCACTGCCGAAAGACACACTCAAGCAGGTGATCGGCGAAGTACTGCTTGCCGACGGTAAGGATGCTCAGTAAGCGGATTACAGCCAACAAGGCCACTAACCCCGGCAGTCCGGGCATGTAAGAAATATTACAGCAGGACATTCTAAACAATATCACGGAAGCGGCTATGCACAGCCGCTTTTTTTTATTTTTGCCACATGCGTACCGCACTGCTGCCATCAGCCTATTTCCCGCCCGTAAACTGGTTCAGGGAAGCTGTTAAAGCACGCAGGGTCCTGGTGGAGGCATGGGAGACCTATCCCAAGCAAACCTACCGCAACCGCTGCATGATCATGACGGCCAACGGTGTACTTCCGTTAAGCGTCCCTGTAAAGAAGGTGCATGGCAGGCATACGAAGACGAAGGATATCGAGATCCTTTACGACGAACCCTGGCAGCGGCTTCACCGCCGCAGCATCGACACCGCCTACCGCAATGCCCCCTTTTACCTCCATTACATCGACGGCATCGAGATCTTCTTTATAAAAAAGTACCGTTTTCTCCTCGATCTCGACATGGACATTATTGCAGCCATGTTCCGGATGATGGAAACCGGGGTCGACATGGCATTGACAGAAACCTATATCCGTCATCCTGAGGGAATTACAGATCTCAGGGACAGCATCTCCCCGAAAAAGCCAACTGCCACCGACACTCCCTCATCGTATCACCAGGTGTTCGGCGAAAGGTTCGGCTTCGTCCCAGGGCTGAGCATCCTCGACCTGCTGTTCAATGAAGGCCCGCTGGCGGCAGGAAAACTGTTGGAATGGGGAACGTAGGAATATGGAAGATGGAAGATGGAAGATGGAAAATGGAAAATGGAAATGTACTGAAGTGGCTCAGGTGAGATAAATTTAATTATCCCAGCCCCCGGCTCATGTATATAACCATGAAACACTGAAACCGTCAAACAATTTGTCATGGGATCTTACCGCCTGTCGCCCGATACCGTTACTTCAAGCCTTTCTCACACCCCTTCGGGGTATTCTATCCTCACATGGTAGATGGTCATGAGTT
>JAXGTH010000281.1:0-2351 GCA_040775045.1 Bacteroidales bacterium | reverse complement strand
GGAACCAACGATGCCGCAACGCTGGAATTTGATTTCATCCCTCAAAGCGATACCCTAACTTTCAGATATGTCTTCGGTTCAGAGGAATATCCTGAGTTTGTCAATCAGTTTAACGATGTTTTTGCCTTTTTCATCAGTGGGCCAAATCCTTCGGGAGGCAATTACGTAAATGAGAATATTGCCCTGGTCCCTGAAACAACATTGCCCGTTTCCATAAACAATGTTAACAATGGTCCTTCCAATTCCGGTCCCTGTGTCAATTGTGCATATTATGTCAACAATACCGGTGGGCTATACATTGTTTATGATGGTTTCACGACGGTACTTGAAGCCGTTGCCATTGTTACGCCCTGTTCTACCTATCATATGAAGCTGACCATCGCCGACGATGTTGACGAAATCTATGATTCAGGGGTTTTCCTTGAAGCCAACAGTTTTTCAGCAACCGGACTGATCATATCCTCAAACTTCAGCTCGTCCTCCCCGGGCTATGGTTCTCTCATTGAAGGATGCAACGATGCCACGATATATTTTGAGCTTGTCGACCCTCTTCCCGATGATTATATAATCACATTCAGCTACCTGGGTACCGCAGTGAACGGCGTGGACTACAATCTTTTACCCGATTCCATCGTCATTCCCTCCGGGTCCATGATCGACTCCCTGAATATTGTCCCCATCCAGGATTTTACCATTGATCCCACACGGACAGTGATCATTGCCTTCGACTATGAATCGGCATGTAATACCGAGCTCGATACCATGGAATTTCTGCTCCTCGACAATACCATTGAGATGAGCGGGCTAGATACCCTGTATTGTGCTACCGATCCCCCTGAAACTTTAACCCTCTACCCTCCCTCAGGGGTCTTGACAGGTCCGGGCACATCGGGAAGTACATTTGACCCTTCTGCTGCAGGTTTTGGTCAGAAGATCATTTCCTTTACCAATTATTTTATTGATTACACCATCGTGCCACCGGATACAGTCTGCATCAACCAGGTCACAGACACGACATATGTGCAGCCACAGGCTATCTGTGGCGCAGGCTCGGACGAATCCGTTTGCCAGGGGGAACCTTTTGATTTTAATACTTCAACCACTTTACCATGGGCTGCAAGTTTCGATTCATTGTTATGGACGGGGGGAGCCGGAACCTTTAGTGATCCGACAATTCTCAGGCCCATCTATTACCCGGACATCTCAGAGTTGGGAGATATCACCCTGACGCTTACTGCATATGGAATTGCCTCATGCGGTGATGCCGTCAGCAGCATGACGCTCACCATAGATACATTACCTGTAGCCAATATCGAACCAAATCCTGCCGATACCAGTTGTATCAATGAGGTTGTCGTATTTTCCGGCTCTGCCACCACAAACATTACCAGCTGGGAATGGGATTTTGGAGACGGAAATACGGCATCAGGACAGGTCGTATCACATGCCTATACAAGTCCCGGGACCTTCCTTGTTTCCCTGGTCGTTACAAATACTTACGGCTGTGTGGATACGGCTTACTATTCGAAGATCATCACCGATCCGATCATTGATTTCTTCATCACGGATGATCCCAGCTGTATGGGCGATACAGTCTGGTTTACCGGGACTGGTGACCTGGTTACCTATGCAGAGTGGATCTGGGATTTCGGAGATGGTGACGTGGGAACGGGCAGGGAAACATGGCATATCTATTCCTCTTCCGGTCCATTCCTGGTTTCACTTACCGTTTGCTCCAAGACCGTAACCCAAGATTATGAGGTCATTCCGCCTTCCTCGGCTTCTGCAGGGTCATCCGAAACAATTTGTGAACATTCAGCATTTGATTTCAGCAGTGCCTCTGTCCCTGCCACTGCACAAAACTATGATTCACTCCGCTGGAGTGGTGGCTTGGGGGATTTCAGTGATCCCACCACCCTGTTGCCGGTTTACACTCCTGCCCCTGGTGAACTCGGGGTGGTCGACTTCAGGCTTGTAGTTTATGGTATTCTGCCCTGCAGCAACGACACTTCATTTATGCAGCTCACCCTCCTCGACGGTCCGGAGGCCGATTTCAGCATCACCCCGTCGGATTCCATCTGCGTGAATGAACCCCTGCTGCTGGAGGCCACGGCCACCACCGTGATTACCGACTGGCTCTGGGACTTCGGCGACGGCAATACCGGCAACGGGCAGAACGTGGTGCACAGCTACGACGCCCCGGGCAACTTTTTCATCACCCTGGTGGTCATCAACGAGGACCTGTGCACCGACACGGTGACCTATCCCGTGGAGGTGGCCGAGCTGCCCGTGGCCAACTTCGGCATCGCCCCGGCACCGGAGGTCTGCCGCACCGAGCCTTTCACCTTCTC
>JAXGTH010000280.1:0-2384 GCA_040775045.1 Bacteroidales bacterium | reverse complement strand
TGTCAGCGCGTTTCCAAACGCGCAATTTAATACGTAATCAGTAGTTTGCTTTCCCTGGTGATTTCAATCAGCGAATCAGGATCTGCATTATTCCTTACTGAACTGAAGTGATCGTCCTCTTCCTTTTCAACAATCATTTCAATGACCGGATTCCTGTGTATACAATTGAGTTTTTTATAAAGTAATGATCTCGTCAGGAGACGAGAAAACAGTTGCACGCGTTCGGAAACGCGCGCCAGCGGGACATCCTCGACGGGTCGCACCTGCTCGACATCAAGCCCTATATTCCCGATCTCGACTGCCACCCTTCGGCCACGAAAGGCCATACGCCCTAAGGTTTCCAGTGTTATTTTTTCACATTGTGAAAAAATTAACATTTTTCTTGCATTCCTCCTTGCGCAGGTCTAATTTTGCAGCCAGCAATTGTAGACCTCCAATCTGTTTCACCGATGAAACACCTGCCACATAAGACCATTGAACGCCTCAGCCAGTACCGGCGGGCACTGTTGTTGTGCCATGCCAAGGGCATGACCCATATCTATTCACATGAGATCGCCCGGATACAGCACATCACGGCAGTGCAGGTACGCCGCGACATCATGCTCATCGGCTACAGCGGCACCCTGCGTAAAGGTTACAACGTTAAAGAACTCATCGACCTTATCGGGGAGATCATCGACAGCAAGGAAGGCATCCATGTTTGCGTGGTGGGTATCGGCAACCTTGGGCGTGCCATCACCAACTATTTCAGCGGCAAACGGACCAAACTTTCCATCGTGGCGGTCTTCGACGTCGACAAGTCGAAGGTGGGAAAGAAATACCACGGCATCCCCTGTTACGACATCAACGACATGCCCGGGGTGATCAGGGACAAGAAGATAGAGATCGGCATCATGACCGTGCCCGGCGAGGACGCACCTGCCGTTGCCGATATGCTCGTGAAGTCAGGGATCAAGGGCATTCTCAACTATACACCCAAACCGGTGAACGTGCCAAAGGAAGTATACCTCGAAGAGTACGACATGATCACCTCCCTCGAAAAGGTGGCTTTCTTTGTAAAATCACATTGATTTCTTGCAAAAAATTTCGTAAGTTAAGGTCATCATAATGCCCGTATGGGAAAAATCACGACCTTTGCAGCCGTTTTGTGAACAGATCCGCTCATGAATAAACTTGCCAAATCCATACTCCGTTACCGATGGGTGATCATCGTTGCGGTAACGCTCCTCACGGTCTTTACCGGATACCAGATCCCGAAGATGCAGATCAACTCCGACGTGATCAGTTCACTGCCGGACGATGATCCCGATGCAGCGCTGCTCAAGCGCATTGCCGGGCAGTTCGGAAGCAACAAGATGGGGATGGTCATCCTTGAGTCGGACGATATTTTCAAGACGGAGATCCTGCAGCATGTTCAGCAGATCACCGATACCATCAGGATGATCGACGGGGTGAGCTCGGTGACAAGCCTTACCAATATCATCGACATCCGGGGCGGAGAAGAGGGGCTGGTGATCGGCAAGCTCGTCGACGAATATGACCTGCCGGATACGGAGGAGGAACTTACCGACCTGCGCGAGCGGGTATTTTCCAAGGACCTGTACAGGGGTGGCATCGTCTCGGCCGATGGTACGGCCACCCTGGTCATCTTTTCCCTGACCGAAGATGCAGATGTGGAAGCCGTGGCCGAGGCGGTGATCCACAAGACCGGAAGCATGGACCTGCCGGAGACCATTTATTATGCCGGATCTCCCATGATGGTTACATCCATCGCCAACCTGATCTCTGCCGACCTCATCAAGCTGCTGCCGATCGCTTTCATCCTCATCGCCATCATCCTGGCCCTCTTCTTCAGGAATGCGAGGGGCGTACTGCTCCCCCTGATCACGGTGGCCATCGCGATCATATGGACCATGGGGCTCATGAGTCTGATGGGGTATAAACTTTCCATGATCTCCAACAACATCCCGATCATCCTGCTGGCGGTGGGCAGCGCCTATACCATCCATGTGCTTAACCGCATCAAACAGATGCGGGATACCGACCGGAAGAAAGCCCTGCTCAAGGCCCTGATCTATATCTTCATCCCCGTGATCCTCGCGGCCATCACCACGGCCATCGGTTTCATGTCGTTCATCTTCGGGGCCTACCTCGAGATGATCCGCGACTTCGGTATCTTCACCTCCCTGGGCACCGCCTTCGCTGCCTTCCTGTCGCTCTTTTTCACACCCTCCCTCATCGCGGGTTTTTCCATCTATTCCAAACGCCTGGCGGGAAAGAAATACGTACACAAATATTCATGGGTCCAGCGCCATTTCCTGTTCCAGCTCAAGGATGCCCTCGTGAGGCACCCGAAATATATCCTGACCACCTGGACAGTCCTG
>JAXGTH010000279.1:0-2385 GCA_040775045.1 Bacteroidales bacterium | reverse complement strand
GTTTCAGTGTTTCAGTGTTTCAGTGTTTCAGTGTTTCATGGTTAATAAACTCTAGCTCACTTTAGTCACTTTAGTCACTTTAGTCACTTCCCCTTCTCCCTTTTCCTTATTCCCTTTTCCTTATTCCATCTTCCCTCTTCCATATTCAAGGTAGTACCTGCACTGCTCGAACATGGGTTCGTACCCGATGATCTTCCTTAATGTGTCGGGGCAGGTGATGGGCCCTCGATGCTCCCGGTAGTTCACGATCGATCTGACGGTCTCGTAATCGAGGTACGGATGGCGCAGGAGTTCCCTGAACTCAGAGTCATTGACGTTCATCTTTGTGATCACTGTAGTGTCGGCGATGATATTGTCCGCGATCCCCTCATACCTTGCGCTGTCCATACCGTAAACTTCCAACAGTTGTTCCTTCGAAAAAAAGCCGCCGAGCATGCCCCGGTACCGGAGGATGCGTCCCGCGAATACGGGCCCGATCCCACGTAGCGTTACCAGTTGAGCAGAGTCAGCAGTGTTTATCTCAATCATCACGGGGGGCTGCTCAGGACGGGCTTTTTTCTCGTATCGAGGTCGGTTTGGGTATGTGAAGCTCTGTTTGGATGTTTTCGGTTTATTGCGGGTAAGGGTGTCGGGAGCCGAGAGGGCCTCCATGAAGCGGGCCACCTCTTCGTCGAATGCCGAGGTGTCGATCTCTTCCCTGTGGATGAATGCCGGAAGGAAGGCATTCACCGCTTCGCTCATCATGATTAGCACTACCAGCACCACGATCCCCCTGCGCTCGGCATGGTTGAAGGTGAGGTAGGCCTTCAGATGTTCTTTGACCGGTGCGATGATCCTTTGCATAACGGGCATCCCTTTATCTATTAATACTGTATTTGCGAAAATGTCACACCCTGTGCACGAAGTTTTTTTAATCGGGGGAAAGAAAAGAAATTTTTGACTGTGGGACGGGGGGTGACTGGAGTGACTAGAGTGACTAAAGAGAGCTAGAGTTTATTAACCATGAAACACTGAAACACTGAAACCGTGAAGCACAGAGTACTGAGGCATAAGATCTGAGACCATGCCCCCTTCCAACCCGAAATTTTCGTTTCTTTGTGCCAAATCATGACTTTATGGCAGTTAATGAGAAAAAGATCCTCGGCTTCCCGGGTACTTTCTGGACGGCCAACGTGATGGAACTCTTCGAGCGCTGGGCCTGGTACGGGATGTTCATCCTGCTGGCGCTGTATTTCACCGGCTCAAAGGACAGCGGTGCGCTGGGCTTCACCCAGGCGCAGAAAGGACTGCTCATGGGGACGGTGGTGGGTATCCTTTATGTACTGCCGACCATCACGGGGGCCATCGCGGACAAGTACGGTTACAAGCGTATCCTTGTGATCGCCTATCTCATCCTGGGAACGGGCTACCTGTTGATGGGCAGCGTGACCGGCTATGCTTCCATGTTCCTGGCCTTCCTTTACCTGGCCGTGGGGGCAGGGCTTTTCAAACCGGTGATCTCGGCCACGATCACCAAGACCACCACGGAAAAGACGGCCTCCATAGGATTCGGGATCTTTTATATGATCGTGAATATCGGGGCCTTCGTGGGGCCCGTGGTGGCCTCCAAGCTCCGGGAGATCGACTGGCAGTATGCCTTCTGGATGTCGTCGGCAGCCATCATGCTCAACCTGCTGCTGGTGCTGCTCTTCTACAGGGAGCCGCCCCGTGAAAAGGTCAAAACACCCCTGGCACAAACGCTCAGGGAGATCCTGAAAAACCTCAGCACGGCGCTCACCGACTACAAGCTGGTGATCTTCCTCCTGATCATCGTGGGTTTCTGGACCATGTACAACCAGCTCTTCTTCACCCTTCCGGTATTCATCGAACAATGGGTCGATACCGGAGGCATCTACCGCTGGCTGGAAAGTTTCTGGCCCTGGATGGCAAACTTTGTCGGCACTGACCAGGAAACCATCAACCCGGAGATGATCGTCAATGTGGATGCATTGTATATCGTGATCTTCCAGGTGCTGGTGTCATCGCTCATCATGCGCTTCAGGCCGGTGAACACCATCATCACCGGATTCTTCATCAGCTCCATCGGCATCGCCCTGTGGTTTGTGACACAGAACGGTTTTTACCTTTTCCTCTCCATCCTCATCTTCGCCACCGGCGAGATGGCCAGCTCGCCGCGTATCCTTGAATATATCGGCAAGATCGCACCGAAAGACAAGGTTGCCATGTATATGGGAACCTATTACCTCCCCCTGGCAGGAGGAAATTTCCTGGCCGGCATCCTGTCGGGAGATGTATATACCCGCATGAGCGACAAGTACCACCTCCTCTCCCTGGAGGCCGCCAGGCGTGGCCTGGAGATCCCGGCCGTATCCGACACTTTTTCCC
>JAXGTH010000278.1:0-2409 GCA_040775045.1 Bacteroidales bacterium | reverse complement strand
GGGATCGGTCTTTTCGCTGTTTCCCCCGGAAAACGCCACCGGCAACTACGTGAAGGTGGTGCAGCGCATCCCGGTGAAGATCGTGCTCGACAAGGATGCCGACCCGGACCACACCCTTCGCATCGGCATGTCCGTGGTGCCGACCATCCTCGCTGAAGGCTGACGAAACGATCATTTTCCATGGAAAGGCCTGCTGCAAACAAGTGGATCATAGCCCTGAGTGTGATGCTGCCCACACTCATGGTCATCGTCGACACCTCGGTGGTAAACGTGTCCCTGGATCATATCCGCGGCAGCCTCTCCGCCGGGATCGACGAGGCCACCTGGTCCATCAGCGCATACCTCTCCGCCAATGCGGTCATCATCCCCATGAGCGGATGGCTGAGCAGGCTCATGGGCAGAAAACGCTACCTGATCATTTCCATCGGGCTTTTCACCCTGAGCTCTCTGCTGTGCGGGATGGCGTGGAATATCCAGAGCCTTGTCTTCTTCCGCATCCTTCAGGGCCTTGCCGGCGGGGGTCTCCAGCCCGCTTCACAGGCCATCCTTCTGGAGTCCTTCCCTCCGTATCAGCACGGCATGGCCATGGCCATATTCGGGGTGGGCATGATGTTCGGCCCCATCATGGGGCCGGTCATGGGCGGATGGATCACCGACAACTGGTCATGGCACTGGATATTCTTTGTCAACGTGCCCATCGGCATTGTCTCGCTGTTCATGGTGATGGTCTTTATCACTGACCCGCACTACTTGAAGCGCATCAAGATGAAGATCGACTACCTGGGCCTGGTCTTTCTCGGCCTGGGGATCGGGTGCCTTCAGATGGTGCTGGACCGCGGCCGCGGCAAGGACTGGTTCTCATCGGAGTTCATCGTGTGGATGAGCGTTATCGCGGTGTGCGCCCTGATCTTCTTTGTCCTGGTGGAGAAATATGCCGAGCATGCCATTGTCGAGCTTAAGGCCTTCAGAGACATCTCCTTCTCCCTGGGCAACGTGATCATGTTTTTCATCATGTTCAACCTGTTCGGCAGCATCGTGCTCCTGCCCATCTACCTACAGAAGCTCATGGGATACACTGCCCTTCAGTCCGGGATCGTGCTGGCGCCGGGCGGCATCGCAAGCCTTTTCATGCTGCCGGTCATCGGCGCCCTGGTCAACCGCATCAACCCCAAACTGCTCACTTCCATCGGCGTTCTGATTACCGGCTATTCGGCATACATGATGTCGCTGTTCAGCCAGCAGGCCGACTTCATGACCGTTCTCTGGCCGCGGGTGGTCATGGGGCTGGGCCTGGGGATGACCATGGTCCCGCACATGACGCTTACGTTATCGCATATCCCGAAGCAGGAGATGGGCAATGCCTCGTCCATATTCAACCTGCTGCGCAACCTGGGCGGCAGTTTCGGGGTAGCCGTTTCCACAACCGTACTGGCACACAGGGCCCAGTTTCACCAGGTGCGCCTCACCGAGCACCTCACCCAGTTCGACCCGGGCCTGCGCGAAAGCATGCATGCCCTGGCGCAGAACCTCCAGGCAAAAGGCTTCGATCCGTCACTCATCCAGGCCAAGGGGCTCGGCATGATCTATCAGAAGGTGCTGAACGAGTCGTACATGATGGCATTCAACGATGTCTTTCTGATGCTTGCCTTCACGACCTTCCTCATGCTGTTCCTGATCGTGTTCATGAAGCGTGTCGACCATTCAAATAACCGGGGGCACTGACAGGTGGTGACAGGTCTTGGAAAGAGCAGGGACGGGGACACCCTTATGGTCATTGCAGGGCCCGATACCCTCATCGGGCCGCGCTTTGGAAATTAAACAATCTTTCCGGTCATATTCATGGGAGTGGCTTTATGCCGCGATATTATTTCCACCGGCTGTATCAAATTCGCGGCTGAAGCCGCTCCCACAGGGTTTATTCCTTTTGTAAAGACGGACCGTTCGGGGAACGGTGCCTACCGGGATTGCCGAATTTTATTGTGGTTTATCTCAATCTCAAATGTATCTGGGATTAAAAAAGACCGGTTTTATTTTTTGCATCGCAGGGTATAGACCACCCTTAACTTATGAACTTCCCAGGGGTATCACGCCAAAAAAACACACAGGTTAACTGCACCCAATAAGGGTACTTATGCACCCATAATGGGTACAACAAACCCACATTTTGCAGTTGAATCATGTGTGTTGTTTAATCATTACAAACGGCTTGTTTTGGGATTCCAGGTATTTTACGGAAACGATCCCGGGAAACAGCGGGCGGGCAATCACCCGGGGCCTGCCGGCCCCGGGTGCTCTTTACCTGAGGCGTGTATCAGTTATCGAGAATATCCATCGCCTCATCTCTGTCCAGATCCATGATGTACTGTATGCCGCTCACCCGGGCGGCATCGGGTGTCAGGGCCGCGATGT
>JAXGTH010000277.1:0-2445 GCA_040775045.1 Bacteroidales bacterium | reverse complement strand
CCCTGGTGGAGAAAATGCCGATGCCGTTTTCGATATTGGAATATTCCGGCCGGTCCTGGATGATGCTGCTGGATGGCTCATTCACTTCCATATAGGTGTTCAGCTCGGTTCCACCGGCCTCCACGATGAAATCTAAATCATCGGTGAAGCGGGCAACGACTTTTGCCTCCTCGGCGGCATCATCATAAGGAACAAACTCGGTGAGTGCGTTGTAAAAAATATTCCCCGTATAAAAGGATTCAACTTCAGCGCCTATGCTCGACTTCTGGGTATCCCTGAACCATACGAAGGAGCGGTATACCGTGTCGGCGCTCCCTTCGTGGATCTCCTTGAAGTGGAAGCGGATGGCCACATCGTAACGAGGTGCCTCATCCTTCCGGTTCCAGGTTACGCTCTTGGGATTGAAATCGTTGTTTATCCCGATCTTTAGTGCGAAGCCCGGTGAGGTGATGTCGAAAGTCGAAAAGCCAAAGGTCATCGCTTCCGAAGTGATCTCGTCATTTCCGTAAACAATACGGAGCAGGTATTTAATATCCGGCAGGGGCTTGAAAGCACTGTAGTAAACCACCTGGTTGGGGTTGTAAAATGTGCCGTCTTCCTTGTTTGTCAATGTTATGGTGTCGAACTGGTGGACATCGGAAGGATCGTTTTCAGGCCAGATCCTCACATCCAGCTTTTGAATGAACTGGCTCGAGTCCGGGACCTTTGCCATCACCAGGGCATTGTCGGGCCCGAGGAAAGCCTTGTTGATCTTCAGGTAAGTGGTATCCTCGTTGGTGTCGAGCAGTCCGTACACCACCACGATCTGTTCATAGGAAGCGTTGATGTCGACATCGTTGCTGCACCTGTTGAAGGCCATGATCGATGCAAGAAATAGAATAATTAGGGCAGTTTTCTTCATTTCAGCATGCTTAGGGCCGACAAAATTAGTGAAAAAAACAATGTGGGCGGGTAAGCCGGGCATTTTTATCCGGCCAGGCCCGGGCCCGGAACCATATGTTGGATACCTGATCATTTTCTTCGTACCTTTGTCCGCCTATTGATCTTCATACAATACCGGTAACATGGAAATAGAACCTACGTTCCCAAAGGTCACCACGCACGTGCTGCAGGAGATGAAACTCAAGCAGGAGAAGATCGCGATGCTGACCGCATATGATTACAGCATGGCCCGCATCCTCGACCAGGCCGGCATCGACATCATCCGGGTGGGGGACTCGGCCTCGACTGTCATGGCCGGGCACTAGACCACCCTGCCCTTCACCCTGACCGCTATGCTCTCCCCGGCATCCGCGGTGATGAGGGCCGTTAAGCGCGCCCTGGTGGTGGTTGATCTTCCTTTCGGGACCTACCAGGGCGATTCGAAGGTAGCCCTGCAGTCGGCCATCCGGATCATGAAGGAGTCGGGGGCCAATGCCGTGAAGCTGGAAGGCGGCCAGGAGATCCTCGAATCGATAGAGCGTATCCTCTCAGCGGGCATCCCCGTGATGGGACACCTGGGCCTCACACCCCAGTCGATCCATAAATTCGGCACCTACGTGGTCAGGGCCACCGAAGAGAAAGAGGCCAGGAAACTGGTCAGCGATGCACAGCTTCTTGAAAAAGCTGGCTGTTTTGCCATCATCCTGGAGAAGATACCGGCAAAGCTCGGCGCCGAAGTCGCAAAACAGAACCGTATCCCCATCATCGGCATCGGGGCCGGAAACGCCGTCGACGGGCAGGTGCTCGTGCTCCACGACATGCTGGGGATCACCCAGGAATTCAGCCCCCGCTTTCTCAGAAGGTACCACAACCTCAGCGAAGAGATCAAAGGCTCCGTAAAAGCTTATATCGGCGATGTGAAAAGCCGTGATTTCCCCAATGAAAGAGAACAGTATTAGAGTGATTAGTGATTAGTGATAAGTGATGAGTGATGAGATGCAGGGTGTACATCGCCATATCCGTAAACTCGACCCGGAGGAGGTACTCTTCGAGGACAATCATATCATCATCGTCAATAAGCGTGCTTCCGACATCGTGCAGGGAGACCGTACCGGCGATATACCGCTCAGCGAAGTGGTGAAGCAGTACATCAGGGAGAAATACAACAAGCCCGGCGAGGCTTTCCTCGGGGTGGTACACCGCCTCGACCGGCCGGCCACTGGTGCGGTGGTCTTTGCCCGCACCAGCAAGGCGCTCACCAGGCTCAACGAGATGATCCGCGACAGGAAGATCACCAAGATATACTGGGCCGTGGCATCGTCTATGCCCCCCGACACCAGGGGCCACCTGGTACATTACCTGGTCAAGAACCAGAAGAAGAACACTTCCTTTGCCTTTATGGAGCCCGGAGATGGCCGCCTCAGGGCCGAGCTGGACTACCGCTACCTCGGAGCTTCAGAAAACTACCACCTGATCGAAGTGGATCTGCATACGGGAAGGCACCACCAGATCAGGGTGCAGCTG
>JAXGTH010000276.1:0-2461 GCA_040775045.1 Bacteroidales bacterium | reverse complement strand
TAAAAATTAATGTTCATCCCCTATTCCTTTTCCCCTATTCCATTTTCCCTATTCCATGACTCACTATTCCCTGATCAGTTTTGTTGTGATCACCTGATCGCCGACAAAGATGCGGAGGAAATAGATGCCCGGTGAATATCCGCTAACATCGATCTTGCTGTTGCTGAGATCCTCATTTTCCTTGTCGTAAACTATATTTCCGGTTATGCCGTTGATGATCAGCCGGCTGATCTTCTCACGTGATAAATTGCTGAGAGTGAATTTATCCCGGCAGGGATTGGGGTATACCGTAACAGCTTCCGTAAGGTCTGTTTCTCCGATGCCGTAATTGTCCAGTACCACCATGGTAATCCTGGAGGTAAGGTAACCCGGGCATGTGGCCTCGATCACCGATTCGCATCCAATGGTGGCTCCGGGGGCAGCTGTAAAATAAAAGTAACCGGTGGAATGGTTTGCAGGGAAGATAGTTGCTGGAGGCACCTTTATGCAGCCACTGTTCGAGGTACTGAAACTGATGGTGATATCCTCTTCGGGTGGGGGAAGCACTTCCAGTTCAATTAACACCGAATCGCCGGGAAGGATAGTGGGGCTCACAGGAGTATTGATGACCAGCCTTTCAACAGGAATGGTGGTGATTTTCACAATAGCGGCATAGGTTGGCTGATTGGTCTTGTACCAGAATTCGATGTTCTGCCCGATCATCGAACTCCAGTCGTCGGCCCAGTCCGAAGGGGCGATCAACCAGTGCCAGTCTCCCACGGCCCAGTCGCTGATCTGCAAAAATCCTCCCTCAACTCCCCCTTCATCCATCCATTCCATGGTGCCGTCGCCACCGGAGCTCCAGCCCTCGGATGAACCTTCGAAAGTACTCCAGTAGGTTGTCCCGATATAAACATTGTCGATTCCCCCGACATCACTGCCTGTATGCATTTCCGTCCGGATCCAGAATGAGGTCACACCAGCCATGGCGGCAGCAAATGTGCTTTCATCCACGCCGAAGGTTTCTGCTGTAAGCGGGATGGTAAATTTTTCCCAAACGTTTGCCTCGGCCGGGGGACCATAGTCAGCCGTTATTTCTTCGGGAGTTGTCTGGGCACCCGCAATGGCAAATGATAGCAGGAATGCCGGGATTAGAAGTAAAGGTCTTGAATTCATGCCTGTATGTTTTTGGGTTAATAAGTAGATGTTCTGAAAAGGATTTACAAGTATCTGATCCTCTCAAAGTTAATATATTAAGAAGGGAAATGCAAGTTACATGACCTCACAGGTTCCTGGACCTGTGAGGTCATGCATTACCTGATGATGATCTCATCAACGAACAGCCAGGCGTTTTCTCCGTTCCCTGGATGCCAGGCAGGGCACTTACCCTTATTTCTGGCGATGATTTTCAGGTAACGTGCATTCAATTTCCCGCTGAAGCGATAAGTGTGTCTGTCGATCTTCAGGTCGGCACTGTCTGAGCCAAAATCCGATCTGTCGACGGGATTAAAATGGCGGAGATCATCTCCGGCCAGTATTTCAATCTCAACAGGAAGGAAGATCCAGGAGGCCTGATTACTCAGGAATGATATTTCTATGGATTGGATCTCCGTCAGTGTTCCCAGGTCGAGGAGAACGTCGAGGTCATCCCCGTGAAAACCCAGCCAGCTCTCATCAGAAAATTCAAGGGATGCCAGGTGGCCGTCGGTAAGGGAATATGGTCCTCCCCCCGGATAGCGATGGCTGGGCGGGTTTTCGATCGTATATTCCTTCCCTTTTGCTATATGCCGGATGCTGTCTTCCACCATCCTGATCCGCCCGGGGGAGCGGTTATCGCTTCCCCTTACTCCGGTGATCCTGTCGCCAAGGGCTGCCCTTACACTATCGGCCATGGCAAGGAGTTCCGTAACCTTTTCAGGGTATGTTGCTGCTACATCGTGGCTTTCCCCGATATCCTCCCTGAGGTTGTACAGTTCCAGCCCTGCCTTTCCATGGCTGTAAGGCCCCGGCATCCCGTCTTCCCCTGGTTCAACCCCTTCATAAGAACGGTAGCTGTGCGGGAGCACAAGCTTCCAGTCCCCGCGCCTGACGGCACATAACCCACCTTCATAGTAATAGATGAACTCATTTCTCGGGTTGGCATGCTCCATGTTATGCAATAAAGGAAGTATGTTCACACCATCGATCGTTTTATCGGGCAGGGGTGCCCCTGTGATCGCGGCGATGGTCGGCAGTATATCGAGCGTGGAGGCCATCCTGTCGGTAACCGAATGACCCGGGATGGTTCCCGGGAAAGACATGATACAGGGTACCCTTACGCCACCTTCCCATGCATTCCCTTTCCCTTCGCGGAGGGGGTATGCAGATCCGGCATGATTTCCAAAGTTGAGCCAGGGGCCGTTATCGCTGGTATAAATGACCAATGTGTTGTGATCCAGTCCAAGTTCCTCAAGGGTGCCGAGGATCTCACCCACCGACCAGT
>JAXGTH010000275.1:0-2464 GCA_040775045.1 Bacteroidales bacterium | reverse complement strand
TGTGTTGCCCGGTTCATGCTGGGAATCGGCCGAAGCACTTCTCAGGCAAAAGGACATCTATACGAAATACGGTGTTTTTTCGGAGGGCATGCTCAATTGGATCGCCACCTACCTCAAAAACTTTAACGACAAGACCCTCCGCCAGGACATCGGCAAGAATGAGGCCGAGATCCTTAAACTGGTCGATCGTTTTTTCCATTGCGGGTAATGGGCTTTAGGCGATAGGCGATGGGCTATAGGCGATAGGCGATGGGCTATAGGCGATGGGTATTAGGCACTTTAGTCCACTTAATCCCACAGTCCCATAGTCTTACAGTCCCATAGTCTCACGGTCCCAGGGTCATAGAACAATAACGCGGGATTGGCGATGCGAATGTCTCATATCTCATGTCTCACATCTCAAATCTTATAAACTATTAAGCATTAAAAACTAAAAATTAATAATTGTTCCTTTCCTGCTCTTCATCTTGTTTTTATCCGTTTGATTGATCAGAAATTTTATTGATTTTTGTATGTTTAAATCCTCCGGATGGATACTGAACTGAACAAGGTGCTCCGCTTTTTCCAGCTCAAGCGCATCATCATCCCGCTCCTGCTGGGTTTTGGTGTGGCCACGGCCCTGCTGATCAACGATTTCAACAAGGAGGCTTTCCTCAGCATCAACTGGAGGATATACACCCTCCTCTGGCTGCTTGCAGCCCTTGCGCTACAGGCCATCCGCGACCTGGCCTATATGTACCGGCTGCGTGTACTTACCGGGCGGAAGATCAGCTGGCGGCACAGCTTCGACGTGATCATGCTGTGGGAATTTGCTTCCTCCATCACGCCCTCGATCGTGGGTGGGGCAGCTATCGCACTGTATATCGTTAACAAGGAAGGCATCAGTATGGGCCGGACCACTGCCATCGTGATGGTGACGGCCATGCTCGACGAGCTTTTCTATATCCTCATGGTACCGCTGGTGATCCTTGTGATCGGCATCGATACCCTCTTCGTGAGCGATGCCGGCTTTCTGATGAACATGGGAGGCAAGCAGGCCTTCACTTTCGGTTACATCTTCATCCTCTGTCTGACTACCATCATCACCCTGGCTATCTTTGTCAGCCCCAGAGGATTTAAAAAACTGCTCATCAGGTTTTCATCCCTGCCCTTCTTCAGGCGCTGGAAGCACAAGGCAGTGAAGACCGGCGATGATATCATCATCACCTCGCGTGAGATGAAAGGGCAGCCGTTGATGTTCTGGATCAAGGCTTTTGGAGCTACGGTTTTTTCCTGGTCGGCCCGCTTCTGGGTGGTCAATGCGCTCATCATGGCATTCAGGTCCGTGCCCGGTGATTTTATGCATATCAGCGACCAGTTCCTCATCTATGGCCGGCAGCTGGTCATGTGGGTCATCCTTTTGGTGAGCCCCACGCCCGGCGGCAGCGGTGTTGCCGAATACGCATTCCCCATCTTCCTCGGGGAGTTCATCCCCGAAGGGCTGGAAACCGCTCTTGGACTGCTATGGAGACTTTTCAGCTACTACCCTTATCTTTTCATCGGTTTCTTCATCCTTCCCTTCTGGATCAGGAGGGTATATGTAAAAAGCAAGCTTGTGAAGTAAATTCGGAGTTTGAATGAGCGGGGATGATGATGCTGATTTTCATTATCTGACTCATTATCTGTATTTTATCGTGTTCGCCTGCGGCCCGCAGCAGGGGCCGCAAGCCCGCAGCAGGGGCCTCCAGCCTTTTTCCCTGCCATCCTGTCACACACAAACCCCCAATCTGTGCCACATTGACAGCCTATTGCCCTTAAAACGGCCTTGGTACAGAAGTTGACCGGTATAAAGAAAACAACAGAAAAAATAACAAACAAAATTATAGGAGGACCTAACAATGACTTTAATGAAATGGACCAGCAACCCGGTATTAAGCGAAATGATGAACAGCATGTACAACAGGCCGGCTTACCGTGCCTGCGACCATAACAGGCCCGCAGCCAACATCATCGATAATGAGAAAGATTTCGTGATTGAACTCGCAGTGCCAGGCATGAAAAAAAGCGATTTCAGCATCAAGCTCGACAACGACATCCTTGCCATCTCTGTCGAACGCAGGGAAGAAAGCGAAAAGGATGAACCGAACTACACCAGGCGTGAATTCAGGTTCGACGGTTTCTGCCGCTCGTTCAGCATCCCCGAAATCGTCGATCAGGAAAAGATCAAGGCTGATTACAAGGACGGTGTCCTGAGGCTGACACTACCCAAAAGTGAAGAGGTTAAGGTTAAAGGCCGCGAGATCAAGATCTCATAACCAGCAACATAGCTTTGGCTATTTTTCATAATCATCACAAAGAGGCTGTCTCAAAACAAAAGAGACAGCCCTCTTTTTTTGCGTATAAAATAATTTTGCGGCCTAATTGCAACTTATCATCAAAAATCAAAGGACATATTTGCCCATTTTGTAGAGAAAAAAGAGCTGTT
>JAXGTH010000274.1:0-2467 GCA_040775045.1 Bacteroidales bacterium | reverse complement strand
GGGGCCCAGTGGCCCTCTTTGACCGTTCCATGTCCAAATATTCCGGTACCGATGGATTTGGCCACATAAAGTGTTTCAACGTAGCTGCCATCCTCATCTTCGAGCCAGACGGCCATGAGCGGATGGTTGTGCCCGGGGCCTTTCCTGAATTCCACCTCCAGGGCCAGGCCGCCGGCAAGGGCATTGGTGGTGATACGTTCAGGCTCAGGTCCGGCGCCCCGCTGCTTCTGCCCCGCAGCGCATGAAACAAGCAACGACAGCATCATGATCAGTGATGAGGTGCGGAAAAAAGCACCGTTAATGGTCTTTAGCCGAAATGGATCTTTTTTTATTGTACGCATGTCATCCGGGTTTTTATATTTCAAAGATAAGTCCGATGGTCGGCAAAATCGTGCCGGCATCGTTATTTATGCTCTTCAGTTCATAACGTTGCTCATCAATGGGGTCCTGGGGATTGATGATGACGGGGTTTCCCTGCTCGTCCGTGACCCTGATGAGATTGTCAGGCTGTTCGGCCTTGAAGTTGTACAGGTTCTGTATGTCGAGATAAACCGTCAGCGACCACTTCCTGAAAAAATATGATTTGTCGACCCTCACATCGAGCTGATGGAATGCTCCCAGACGCAGGGTATTGAATTCGTTGTAGTCGAGGTAAGGCCCACTGCGGGCATTCCATGCCTGCACGAAGCTCGAAGTATAGACATCCCATGGTGTATAGGGTGCACCGCCAACGAAACGCCATTTGCCCCCGACATCCCAGTTACGCTTGAACGACTTCCTGGCGGATATGTTGAAGATATGGATATTGTCCCAGGCCGAGGGGATGAACTGCCCGTTCTTGTCCTGGAACTCGCTTCTGACATATGTGTATGAGGCGATGAGGTTGATATCGGCAAAGATGATCCCTTTCACAAAAGCTTCGGCCCCGACAGCCCTTCCTTCCGAAACGGACACCACGGCCTCGTCGCCGAAAGTGCCGTAATCGGCGCCCTTGCTGGCCAGGCTGACGGAATCGGTCAGTGAAAAGGGGTAGTCGTAATAGTATTTGTAAAACCCTTCGAGGCTGAATTCGAAACGTGCGCCGGGCCTGTAGGCAAAGCCGGCAACCAGCTGGTCGTTCGATATGTATTTCACCCCGTTCTCCCTGTTTACAAGCAGGCCGGTGGCATCGCGGTAGCCCAGGGTGGTGTATGCCGGTCGCTGGAAATACCGTCCGGCGCTGAAATTCACCGACCAGCGGTCGGTGAGCAGGTAGGAGGCCGAAAAACGTGGCGAGAGCTGCGAAAGAGGATCCGACATGGCGGAAGAGTAGTTGTTGGCATCCGTCCTGATCCCCAGCGAGAGCGAAAGGCGGTCGCTGAAGAAGGAGCGGTCGGCCTGCGCAAAAACGCTGTAGGACAACATATTGAGATCGGTATTATACTCAAATACGGCGTCACCGATACCCTCCACAAAGGTCTTCCGCATGGTGCTGTTGGTATATTGCGCAAAATTGAGCCCGCCACCCATCCTGATGGTAAAGCTGCCGGCCTGCAGGTCGTATTCGTAGCGCAGCTTGTTTTCCGCCTCCGTCGATTTATAGTCGAGGATCTTGTTATCTACCGAGCTTTCGTCGTTTTCGAGGTATTTTGTCTGCCTGTTATCCAGGAAGTTCCTCGAGGCTACCAGGGTATGGGTCCCCCCCGGGCCAAAATGCTTGTACACCGCCCCGAAGGTATACGACCACTGTTCGTTCACCGGCACGAAGTCGAGGATATATTGCTGGTCTTCCGTCGGGTTTTCCAGCCCGGTATTCAGTCGGAACTGGTCGATGGCGCCGATCCCGATGAAGGTCAGGGTGTTCTTGCGGTCGAAGATGATGCGGTTCTTGAGCTGGAAGTCGTTGTAGGTAGGCAGGAAAGGCAGCTGCAGGGCGCTGAACAGGAATTGCAGGTACGACCTCCTGGCCGAGAAGATGAAGGTAGATTTTTCACCGATGGGTCCTTCCAGGGTGAGGGCCAGGTCGGAGGCCCCGATGGTACCCTTGAAGTTGATCCTGTCGGGATTCCCGTTCTTCATTTTCATCTCGAGCACCGAGCTGAGCATATTGCCCCTGGAGGCCGGGAAAGCCCCGGATATGAGGTCCACCTCGCGAAGGAAGTCGGCGTTCACGATCCCGATAGGCCCACCGGAGGCCCCCTGGGTGCTGAAATGGTTCAGCGTGGGGATCTCCACCTCATCGAGGTAGAAGGTGTTCTCGGAAGGGCCTCCGCCCCTGACGATGACATCGTTGCGGAATGCCGGCGTAGAGGCCACGCCGGGCAGCGACTGGATCACCCGCGAGATATCCCTGTTGGCCCCGGGATTCTTCTCGATCTCCGACACGCCGATGCTGCGCACGCTGAGGGGCGTTTCCGCATTGCGTTCCACGGTGGTTCCCCTGACCACCACCTCTTCGAGCTGGATCTTGGCGGGGTTCATGGCAACG
>JAXGTH010000273.1:0-2471 GCA_040775045.1 Bacteroidales bacterium | reverse complement strand
TGACGCCGAGCCCGTCGACGGCCAGCACCTTTCCCCGCCCGAAGCGCTGGTGCTCCACCTCCATGCCGGGCTGCAGCTTATCGATCTCCTCCTGCCCCATGGCAGGCTGACTGTCGCCGGTGCTGTCGATCTTCTTCAGGCTCTTCTTCCTGTAATTCGAAAAGCCGGGGGTGGTCACCTGCGAGGCAGGTTTCTCGAAGGGGAAAACCTTTCGCGGCTGCGAAAGCACTTTCTGCGGGAAGTCGATGAACTTCTCGTCGATCTCGTCCACGAAACGGCTGGGTTCGCAGGGCGTAAGGTTGCCCCAGCGGTAGCGGCTCTCGGCATAGCTCACGGTCACGTGCTTCATGGCGCGCGTGAGGGCCACATAGAACAGCCTCCGCTCCTCTTCAAGGTCGGCCCGGTTGTTGAGCGACATGATATTGGGAAAGAGGTTCTCCTCCATGCCCACCACATACACATACGGAAACTCGAGGCCCTTGGCGGCATGCACCGTCATCAGCGAAACATGGTTCTCGTCGTCCTTGTCCTTGTCGTCGGCATCGGTGAGCAGGGCGATATCCTGCATGAACTCATCCAGGGTGCGTATCGGGGAGACGATCTCGCCATCCTCGTTGGCCTCCACCTGCTGTTCGGTGAACTCCTTGATGGCATTGAGGAGTTCCTCGATGTTCTCGTAACGTGCCAGCCCTTCGGGGGTCTTGTCCTCGTAAAGGTCTTTGAGGATGCCGGAGGCAGATGCGATCTGCTTCCCCAGATCGAAAGCATTCCTGCTTTTCAGCTGCATGCTGAAACTCCTGATCATGGTAACGAAGTCATTCAGTCTGCCGGCGGTCCCTGCGTTGACCGGCAATCCGCTGCGGGCAGGGTTTTCGATCACCTCCCACTGGCTGATGCCGAGTTCGCCGGCCCTGACAACCACTTTCTCCATCGTGGACTGTCCGATGCCGCGGGCAGGATAGTTGATGATCCGGTGCATCGCATCCTCGTCGCGGTTGTTGATCACCAGCCTGAAGTAGGCCAGCAGGTCCTTGATCTCCTTGCGCTTGTAGAACGACAGCCCGCCATAGATCCTGTAAGGGATGTTCAGCTTGCGGAGGGCCTCCTCGAACGACCGCGACTGGGCGTTGGTACGGTATAGGATGGCAAAGTGGGAGTTGGGGAGCTGGTGGTTCATCTTCTCCCTGAAGATGGCGTCGGCGATCATGATGCCTTCCTCGGTGTCGGAGGTGGCCCTGACCAGGGCTACCTGCCTGCCGTCATCGTTATCGGTCCAAATGGTCTTGCGGATCTGGTCCTTGTTGTATTCGATCACACTGTTGGCCGCATTCACGATATTCTTGGTCGAGCGGTAGTTCTGCTCCAGCTTGAACAGGGCGTAATCGGGATAATCGCTCCTGAAGTTCAGGATATTCTGGATGTTGGCACCGCGAAAGGCGTAGATGCTCTGGGCATCGTCGCCCACCACGCAGATGTTCTCATTGTCGGCGGCCAGGCTCTTCACGATCATGTACTGCACATGGTTGGTGTCCTGGTATTCATCCACCAGGATATACCTGAACCGTTTCTGGTACTTGTACAGCACTTCGGGGAAGTCGCGCAGCAGCACATAGGTGTTGAACAGCAGGTCGTCGAAGTCCATGGCATCGGCCTTCTTCAGCCGTCCGGCGTAACGCGTGTAGATCTCGCCAGTGCGCGGCTTGCCCGCCATGGTGTCGGCATTGGTGATCTCGAAGTCGTCGTTGTAGGCCTGCGGCGTGATGAGGCTGGTCTTGGCGGCCGAGATGCGGTTGAGGATATAGTTGGGATTATAAACCTTGGGGTCGAGGTCCATCTCCTTAACGATGGTCCTGAGCAGGCGCTTGGAATCCTCGGTATCGTAAATCGAGTAGTTGGAAGGATAGCCCAGCCGGTGCCCCTCCACGCGCAGGATCCTTGCGAAGATCGAATGGAAGGTGCCCATCCATACGTTGCGGGCATCCTTGTTCCCAACGAGGGTGAGGATACGGTCTTTCATCTCCCGGGCCGCCTTGTTGGTGAAGGTGAGGGCCAGGATGTTGAAAGGGTCGACCCCGAGCGTGAGCAGGTGAGCCACGCGGTAGGTGAGCACACGCGTCTTGCCCGATCCCGCACCGGCAATCACCATCGAAGGGCCTTCGGTATGCTCGACGGCCTTTCGCTGGGCTTCGTTAAGTTCTTTTAAAATGTCTTTTGCCATTGGTCCAAGTGGATGCAAAAATACTTCTTTAATAGTTTTGGAAAGGAGGAAACGGATGTAGTTATTAACAATTCGGGCGTTGGGCGTTGGGCGTCCGGTATCTGGCGTCCGGTATCTGGCATCCGGGATCTGGCATTCGGGATCCGGCCCCTTGCAACAATCTTGACTTCCACCCTTAAAATGCACTATATTTGAACAACTTATAAAAACCGTTCCCCATGAAAAAACTTATCACCATCATTCTCCTCACGTC
>JAXGTH010000272.1:0-2484 GCA_040775045.1 Bacteroidales bacterium | reverse complement strand
CAATGTGTTGGCGATCCTTACAATGCTTTTCATTGTCAGGGTAAGCTGGCCTTGAAGGCATTATAGCTCTCCACATATTCATTTCCCTCTTTGCCCCCGAGGTTTTGCCAGGCTTCCATGATCTTTTCAATGCGATTATCAGGTGAGGGATGGGTGCTCAGGAACTGCGGTGTGGTGGGCGATTCGTCGAGCTTGAGGAAGAATCCGGCGATGCCCCTGGCATCGTAGGAGGTGGCATAGAGATATTCGACGGCATGTTCATCGGCCGCGTATTCATTGTCGCGGCTGTAGGCCAGCTGCCCCAGGCCGAATGCAAGACCGGCAACGATATCGGCCAGCTGGCTGTTGGCCTGTCCGAGGACGATCGACAGCAGGATCTGAACCCCGTAAGTGGCTGTAAGCATCGACGTGCTGTGCCGAAGGTCGGCATGGGCCATCTCATGCGCCATCACCCCGGCAAACTGCGCCTCGTTGTCGAGGAACTTGATCAGACCGGTATAGAAATACATATAGCCTCCGGGTGCGGCAAAGGCGTTCAGCATGGTATCGTCCTCGATGATGTAGACCTTCCACTCGAATCGATCTTCGTAGTATAGCAGTCCGGTGTTGAGGATCGAATCACGGATACGGTTGAGGTGCTGGTAGGCCTCGGGATAGGCGGCCTGGTTTAATACCGGATAGTCCTGCGGGTTGGCGGCGATCTCGGCTTCAACCTGTTTTCCGAACTCGATATCATCATCGACGCTGAACAGGTTGACGGGGCTTTCGTCACTTCCCTTTTTACAGGCTGAGCCTGAAATGAGGATGAAGATGAAGAAAATTGATAACGCTTTTTTGAATGATTTCATGATAGATTTTTTTCCTGGGTTCGGGATACTCTTTAAAGATACAAAATATTATTTGACCGGCAAATCCGTTCGGATATGTTTCTTATCCTCGTATCAAGCCTTGTTTTTCCTGTCAGAATGCGCAACATATTTCCCAACGATGTAAGCAATGATCACCGCAAGGTAGATCTGCCCCGCCAGGCTGAAAAATACCGATGCTGCCCTGGATATCCTGGAATTCGGCGTGATATCGCCAAACCCGGTGGTGGTCATGTTCACGTAGGTGAAATAGCGTAGTTCACCGGGATCTGCCGGATCCGTAATGCCATTGAATGCGCCGGGGTCGTAATGGGCGATGATCAGGTTGATTTCAGCCGCAAAGAGGCCAAAAATGATGTATATGGCGATCGCGCCAGAAATGACGTTGGGATCCACCCTTTTGCTTATGATGATCTGTCGGGCGATATGGTAGATGATCATACCGTTAAAAAGGACCACGACGGCCTTTCCGGCCGGGAACAGCAATGGGATGCTCCCGTGCCGGTCAGGAAACCATGTCAGGATAATGCCCACGGCTGCCAGGCTGAGAAACAGGACCACGATCTTTTTATTATGCCTGACAAGGTTAACACAGGCCACCATGAAAAAGGTTAAGGTGATACCGTTAACGAAAGGGATGATATCTTTAGAAAAGAAAGAATTAAGAAATATCAGTAAAACGGTTGCGACCAGCAGGTACAGGTACCTTTTCTGATGGAAATGCCTGTCGAAGTTGCTCCGGTACTTCATGATCATGTTTTATTTCAGTCCTGTCAAATGTAGTGTTTTCTTTTTTCCCCGGCTTAAGATGAAGGTCTTTGTTTTATGGATGATCGTAGTTGTTCCTGCGCATGCGTCAGAAACATTCCGGGACCTGGTTGCGCCGGTGGCCGCACAGGATTTTCCAGCGGGCCACCAGTGAAGCTGACAGGTGGTCTTCTCCCGATACCAGGGGGATGATGTCGAAGGTGCTTACATAAACATCCATGAACCATGTGGAGTATCCGAGGCCAAGCGAAACCCTGCTGATCCTGAGGAGGTCGTAGGTGTATCCTCCGAGCAGGATAGGCCAGGTTTTTCTGTATCGGTAATGGAATCCGGTTGAGAACCTTGCCGCGGTAAAATTGGATGGCTCGTTGTTGAGACCCTGGTTGTAATCGATACCTGCAAGCAATTCTCCGGGAAAACGGTCGAACATCTCTTCGAATCTCAGGGCCACGCCCAGGCGCACCGCTGTTGGCATAGGCGTGTTGAAACGTTCCCTGATTTCACTTTCAAGCTTTATCTCACTGGCCAGGGAGTCGAGGGTACCCTCTTCGATCACACCGCTGATGTCGATATAGCCGCTGAAATCGGAACTGGCAGCATTACCTTTCCAGGAGATTAACCCGATATCGGTGACCGACAGCCCGACAATCCACCCTTTATGCAATTCGGCTGCACCACCGATGTCAATCCCAAATCCCCTTCCGGCCGGCTTTAAACGGAGAAATCCCCTGGGCTGCTCGCTATCCTGTTCAAAGGCGTTGGCCGAAGTGAGGTCATCGGAGAATGCATGGATGGCGCGGGCCTGGTAACTGCCCCTCAGGGTCTGGTCCAGTGATGAATAGGACGCATT
>JAXGTH010000271.1:0-2522 GCA_040775045.1 Bacteroidales bacterium | reverse complement strand
GATCTCCCCGAAAAAACCAATTGTCGCCGACCCTCCCTCATCGTATCACCAGGTGTTCGGCGAAAGGTTCGGCTTCGTCCCAGGGCTGAGCATCCTCGACCTGCTGTTCAATGAAGGCCCGCTGGCGGCAGGAAAACTGGTGGAATAGGGAACATAAGAATATGGAATATGGAATATGGAATATGGAAAATGGAAAATGGAAAATGGGAAAGTACTGAAGTGGCTCAGGTGAGATAAATTTAATTATCCCAGCCCCCGGCTCATGTATATAACCATGAAACACTGAAACCGTCAAACAATATGGCATAGGATCTTGCCGCCTGTCGCCCGATACCGTTACCTCTAGCCTTTCTCACACCCCTTCGGGGTATTCTATCCTCACATGGTAGATGGTCATGAGTTTTTTCTTGAAGATCTTCTTTATGCGCGTGATATCTTTCAGGGTGATGGCTGCATTGATGAATTGCCCGGTTTCGACCTGACGATTGATGATCTTTTCGACAAGCTCATCGATCTTAGCGGGGCTGATCTCCTTGAGGCTCCGTGATGCCGCTTCCACCGAATCGGCCATCATCACCACGGCAGTTTCCTTCGAAAATGGAATGGGCCCCGGATAAGTGAATTCGCTCTCGTCGATCTCGTGTTCAGGCACTTCTTTCTTATAAAGGGTATAAAAGTATTCCACTTTCCTTGTGCCGTGATGGGTCCGTATAAAATCGATGATCTGCTCGGGGAGCTTATGCCGTTTGGCTTTTTCGATACCCTTGATCACATGACTGATAATGATGCGGGCACTCTCTTCGCTGGTCAGGTCATCGTGCGGGTTGATACCGGTCGACTGGTTCTCCACGAAATACATGGGCATATCCATTTTACCGATATCGTGATAAAGCGCTCCGGTGCGCACCATGAGTGCGTTTCCGCCGATCTCGTATATCGCATCTTCGGCAAGGTTGGCCACCTGCAATGAGTGCTGGAAGGTTCCGGGAGCCTTAAGCGACAGTTCCCTCAGCAGTTTATTATTGGTGTTGGAGAGTTCGACGAGGGTAACGTCGGTGATGAAACCGAACAACTTCTCGAAGATATAGATCAGCGGATAGGAAAACAGGGTGAGCACTGCACTGCCTCCGAACATGGCAAACATGATCGGGTCGATCTGCCTGATGGTGCCGTCCTGTATCAGTGTGAGCCCGGTGTACAGGACTGAATAGGTGATGAATATCCACACGGAAGTGATGAAAAACTGCCCCCTGCGCTGCAGGTTGGCCACGTTCATGATGGCAATGATGCCGGCGATAAGTTGCAGGAACACGAACTCGAAACTGTTGGGCACCAGGAAACCTAGGATGATCACGGTGATCAGGTAGACATACAGCGACATCCGTGTATCGAAGAAAGCGCTGATCACTATGGGTACGAGGCAAACAGGTACGATATAAAGGAATGCTGGATTGGAGGTGACCGTTAGGCTCGTGATCAGGGTGATGAGTACGATCACCATCAGGATGAGTACGATCTTGCGGTTGTCAGACAGTACAGGTCGCCTGAAATACCAGAAGAACAGGAACAACACGAAGAGCGCTATGGAGATCAGCATCACCTGCCCGAGCAGGATCACATAGTATGAATCGGCCCCGCCAAGGCTCTGTTCATAGTTTGACTTGAGGGAACTGAGGACCAGGTAACGGTCGTTATCGATCAGTTCGCCCCGCGAAATGATCCTTTCACCCTCCTGCACCAGCCCGTAGGTCGGGGATATGCTCTTCAGGAATGCCTCGCGCTCGATGGCCGTCTTTTCGGCGTCATAAATGATATTCTGGGAAAGGGCACGCACCAGTACAGTCGACAACAGCCTGGCCTCCACCCTTTTTTTCTTTGAAAACGTCTCCAGGGCAAGATCATATGCTTCGTTGAGGGTTGTCAATTCGCCGAAGTCGATTTCCTCCGCAATATTCCCGCGGACCAGCACCACAGGCTGATCCGAAGGCAGTTCCTCGATCTCGGGCACGAGGTCGACAATCCCCCGGTCGAGCAGATCATAGTATACCGATCTCAGCACATCAAGATTATGCGCGCGGTAGCCCGCATTATCGATGGAATCGGGCACCGAAGCTTCCCAGTACCGCACAAATTCGGGGTCGAGCAATTGCCCGACAACGGCACTGTCGGCTTCGAGATACCTGAAATAATAAGGCAGATTTTTCAATGCATCAGCGCGCTCAGTCGCAAGGACCTGTTCGGGCTTGTATATTGAAAAATCAAAGGGGGCATAGAGATCCTCGTGCAACCAGGGCTTCCCCTCCGCAAATTCATACTTGAACTTACCTTCTTTCGGAAATATCCAGACCAGCAGGACGATGGCAAGGACAAACAGAAAGGCCTTGAAGATTTCCTGGTAATGATTACGGATAAAAAGGAAGACTTTCTTCATCGGGATGTATATCTGCAGCGAATTTATAAAATTTTAGGCTTTTCATGCCCCGTTGCAGCTGGCATATGATTTTGTTATATATTCGTTACAT
>JAXGTH010000270.1:0-2525 GCA_040775045.1 Bacteroidales bacterium | reverse complement strand
CCCCAGGAAGTGATGCCCGGCTTAACCTTGTGCAAAAGACGGTAGTGCGGGGCCTTCTGTACGATCTGGTCGATATAATACTGTCGCTCTGGCCTGGGCCCAACCAGCGACATGTCGCCTTTCAACACAGTATAGAACTGAGGGGTTTCGTCCAGCCTGACCTTCCGGAGAAACTTGCCAAACGGGGTTATCCTCGGGTCATTGTCGGAAGAGAGCTGGGGGCCGGCACGCTCTGCATCCCTGTACATCGTCCTGAATTTGTGCATATAAAAAGGCACACCGTTCAGGCCTATCCTCTCCTGCGAATAAAGTACAGGCCCCCTTGATGAGAACATCACACCTGCACCTACGAAAATATATACGGGGATCAGAAGGATCATGGCGATAAGTGATACCACGATATCGATGATCCGCTTGATCGACTGCTGCCAGGCAGGCATAAGGTCAGGGGTGATCTGGATCAGGGGGGTGTGGAAGACCGAAGTCATCTTGACACTGCCAAGCAGGATGTCCTGCATATCGGGGATCACCTTGATCACAACATTGGTATCCTCGAGCAGGGTGATGATCTTTTCAATGGTGTTGCGCTCCGATCGCTCAATGGCAATGATAACCTCTTCGACCTGGTGCTCGTTGATGATCTTCTTCAACTCCTTATAGCTGCCCAGGTGTGGCAGGTGCTCCTTGATCCTGTATTCATCGTAATCGAACACATTGACGAAGCCGACAAACTTGTTGCCGGAGGATTTTTCCTGCGCCTCGATTTCCTGGTATATCGAAAGGGCATTACCATTACTGCCTACGATGATGGTATTGAAACCGATCAGCTTCTTATGGATCCTGCGTACCGTGATGGTGGTGAGGATCAGGCGGAAAAAATAGGTAATGGAAAAATGGAGCCCGAGGAGGGTCAGGAATGACTGGTAATAGGACCGGTAAGTGGCGATCTGGTCGTCGAGGATCAGTGCAAAGAAGATCACCGTAACCCCGATGAGGGTGATCATGAAGGTTTGCCCGAACTCCTTGAGCCTCGATTTCCGGTATATCCTCCGGTACGTACCCACCATGGTATACAGTACGAGCCAGAAAACAGGCACGACAACGATCCCGATGAAGAAGTTCCTGTCGTGGAAGATCAGTTCGATCTCGCGAAATGTATAAACGTCGAAGGAGTACTTCCGGAAAAAGAAAAACAGGCTCCAGGCCAGTGCTGCAGCCACGAAGTCGAAGATCACATACTTGAAAACCTGTAATCCTTTATTCATATTCCCTTTTATTTGCGATGGATCAGTTTGATGTTATCGATCAGTATCCTTGGTTCGTCTACAATGCTTTCCTTCACCGCACCAAAAAAGATGTTGAAATCGATGGCATTGACCTGTGAGCTGACCCCCGGGGTCAGGTTCACATATATCTTTTTCCATTCGGAAGTCGGGTTCATATTGAGCACCGGATGCTGTATGATCTGCGAAAATTCATTGGCATAGAACCCGGCGGCAAAATAGTTATTGTTCTTGTAGTCAAACTCCAGAAAAACGTACTGACCGCCCCGTGGAAGGTCGAACCCGTCCTCATTGCCCACGTTTGTGGCTACATCAATGAGGTATTTTTCCTCACTGAGCTGCATCAGCCCTGAATATTTGCTGTAAGGCGCCAGGAAGGCTTCGGGGCTGTTGGCCGGTTCGGTCCTGCCGATGTCCGTCAGACTTTTAGAGGTACTGTCGAGCGACAGGCTCGGGTCCTCAAAATCTTCCATCCACACAAATTCAAGGTTCTCGTAATACGTAGTGGCCATGGTATAGGGCACAAAGCCATTGCCGGTGAACAGGGTGTCGGTATTCAGGTTTACCTCTTCTCCTTCCACAAGCTCCACATCCTGGATGACAGGTTTGTAGAACGGATACGGTGACCTGAGGGCTGCAATACCATTCAGTTTAATCCCGGGGTCGACCCGCACCTCGGTAAGGCCTTTGGCCAGAACCGGGAACACCGCAGGGAGTTCATAGGCCCCTATGGGTTCATTGTTAATGTAAACCCAGGCGTCGGTAATGTTATGGGTGGGTGCGCCCTGCTCTTCATAATCGGTATAAATGCTGATGGAATCGATGCGGATGTATGCCGGGACGGTCTGGTCGCCTTCAAATTTCTGGCAGGAAGCTGAAATAAATACAAGCAGTATGGAAATGAACAACAATACCGGAAGGCGTAAAGGTTTGCAGCGCATGCAGGGTCTTTTTAAGTATTGGGCTCCTGAATTCTTCAACGTTATAAAAGCTTCATTATTGCATTAAATGCACCGGATAATGCTATTTAGAATTTATGTAAATTAAAGGTTGCTGGGATTCATGCTCAGCTTATCCATGATCCGGTGAGCAACATCCAGGGCCTGGTAACCATCGTTGATGGTCACGGCCGGTGTGGTATCGTTCACGATGGCGTCATGGAAAGTCTGCAATTCCGTGAGGATGGCATTCAACGGCTTGATCTCTGGCTTGTCGAAGATCACCTGCTTGGGTGCTTTGCCT
>JAXGTH010000269.1:0-2528 GCA_040775045.1 Bacteroidales bacterium | reverse complement strand
TGGGGGCTCTATAGGGCCTCCCAGCTGCTTTCCTGCTTTGGTGAATAACCTCGCGCCCCGCAGGTTGAAATCCTTTGCGTTACCGATCACATAGATGCGGTCAGAGATATCCAGCTTCCCGACCCATTCGGCATGGCCTTCCAGCTCCACGGCTGCAGCATTGATGATAATATTATCGAACAGCGCGGTGTCGAGACCTTCAAGCATATTCTCCTTAACGGCCCGCTCAAGATAATAATTGCCGAGGCTGTGCATGAACAGGCTCAGGTTGTTGCCTTCGGGCCATATATGGGAATGTTTGTACTTCTGCACCAGTAACAACAATTCACGGAACTGTGCCATGCCTGCTTCCACATTCCTGCGCGAATTCTTAAAGTTCTTCAGCCCGTTTTGCGTACTCATCATCGAAGGCCAGCTGTATACCAAAACCTTCACCCCGTGGAGATTCTGTACCTCCAGGCCTCTTACCGCAGCATCAACCGGCATCTTGCTGTCGCCATGAATGAGAAGCAACCAGTCGTTCCCTGCCTGCATGAAAAGATCCGCCAGGCTGATATTCTTCATTCTGTCGCAGCGGATGGTATCGCCCTCAGCTGCCACAATAAAAACTTTCAGGGGATTGCGGTGATCGATCTCGTTCTTCAATACCATCCAGTTATGCTCTTCAGTATCGATCAGGCGGTTTGTAACCAACGGCAGCACCGGGTCAGTGATGCCAGAGAGTTTATAACTGCTGATATTTTGTTGGGCATAGGAAAAATGATCCAGCAATAGCAGGGCAAGAATAAAAAAAGTAATTTTCTTAGCCGGCAATTTGATTCGATTCATATGAATGAAAATTCAGTAAATGAATTGCTAAGATAATGAAATGGACGGGAAAATACCAGTTCAAGGCTTGCAAATTCAGGAGGGGATATCACTCCGTCGTGTGCTCAGGATAACTTCCCAGAGCAACTTCCCATGCAAATCAAGCGCAGAAATCCAGGAACAGCCCCCGGCCAAATGCTTTCATTCCCAGTATCCCGGGTTAATAGATTCCGGATAACCACTGACGATGAACCTGCTGCTCAATTTCCCCTTGGGCTATACACTTACCGTTGCATTGCTTGCACAAAGCACGGGAATATTAAGATCATTGGTGAGTATGGCCTCTTTATCGTTGTCGGCAAAATAGTAGTTTTCCCTGGTCGGGTTCGACATAATTGCAATGAGGTCGGCACCGGCATGGGCGGCATAGTTCAGGCTTTGCTTGGCAAAACCTACTGAAAACACCTTCTGGTCTTCTTTCACACGCTTATACCTGATCCCTTTTGCCGAAAAACTTTTTTCAGCCATGCCGATGTTTTCCCTGAGTTTCTCGCCTTGTTCAAAACCGGATTTACTAATAGAATACAGGTGTACTTCAGGATCGAAAAGACCTGCGATAAAGATCACGGCATCGATTATTTTGGTGTATGCATCATGGCTTCCCACAGGGAAGAGGGCAGTTTTGAAGCCACCGGAAGGCATCCTGGCACCCTCCTGAACAACCAGGACAGGAACAGGTATCTTTTTGATGACTTTAAGAATATCCGGTCCAAAAAATTTCTGCCTGAGTCCCCTGCGTCCATGGGTACCCATCACCACCATCCGAAAAGCACCTGTCGATGATAAACCGGGGATAACATTGAAAATGTTTCCTTTCTCAAGGACGTGATCGCATAGTATATCACGTCCCGAACATGCCTTTTCAGTTAAGGATTTTAATTTAAACTCACATTCGTCGGGCGTCATATCGCCATCTTCATAAACATGAAGCAGGGTGATATTGCTGCGACCGGCTTCTGCAAGGGCAATGCCGAAATCGACGGCTTTGTCTGAGGCAAGGGTGAAATCCACCGGGATGAGAATCCTGTTTTCGTCCATGTTGACTATCTTGAAGGGTAAGAGGGAGGTAAAAGTACTCAATAACCAAGGGTTGTGCACAGATAATCCTTATTATTGTGTTAAATATTTGTTAATGTCGTTTAAGGTGAAATACGGCCCATGGGCAGCCGTTGCAGGATCTGCCGAGGGTTTGGGTGAAGCCTGGTCGGAAGCGCTTGCCCGCCGGGGGATGGACCTGTTCATGATCGACAACCAGGGAGAAAAAATGGAAAAACTCTCCGGCAGACTTGAAAATGAATACGGGATCAGGACAAAAAAGATGCTTATCGACCTGGCTTCCCCTGATGCTGCCGACAGGATCATGGAAGGTCTGAAAGGATTGGATTGTCACTTATTAGTCTACAATGCAGCCTTCAGCCTTGTGAAGCCCTTTACGGATCACGAATCCGGTGAACTGGACCAATTTATTGCCATCAACGCGCGGACACAGTTGAAGCTCGTCCATGCATTTTCCCTTCACCTGATCGATCAGCGAAAAGGTGGTGGCATCATCCTCATGTCGTCGCTGGCAGGCCTTCTGGGCATGCAGCTTGTGGCGCCCTATGCAGCGACCAAGGCCTTTGCATGGAACCTTGCCGAAGCCGTCCACCATGAGCTCAAGC
>JAXGTH010000268.1:0-2532 GCA_040775045.1 Bacteroidales bacterium | reverse complement strand
CCGATTCGGTCGAGGGTATCGTGCCCGACTTCCTGACCCTGCTGCACGGTGTGATAGATTCGCCCGACATCCCGCTCAACGTTTCACGCTCATACCTGCAGAGCGATGCTAGTGTAAAGAAGATCTCCGGATACATCACCAAAAAGGTATCTGACAAGCTTGAAGAACTTTTCAAAAAGGATCGTGAAGGCTTCGAAAAGAAATGGGACGATATACGCATTTTCATCCAGTACGGGATGATAACGGAGGATAAGTTCTTTGAGAAGGCCACTAAATTCATGCTCTACAAGAACACCGAAGGCAAATATTTCACGGCTGATGAGTATGAAAAACATATCAAGAACCTGCAAACCGATAAGGACAAGAACCTGGTGATACTTTATACCAGCGATCCCGAAGAACAGCATACCTACATTGAAGCGGCCAGGGAAAAAGGTTACGATGTGATCGTGCTCGACGGTATACTCGACAGCCACTTCATCAATACCATTGAGCAGAAGAACAGCTCGACCCGATTCACACGTGTCGATTCCGATACCATCGACAAGCTGATCAAAAAAGACGAGGAAATGCCCTCCAGGCTTGACGACAAGCAGAAGGATGAACTCAGGCCTTTGATCGAAAAGCATATCAACAAGGAACAATTCTCTTTGGTTTTCGAGAACCTGAGCGAAAATGACGTACCTTTCATGATCACCAGGCCCGAGTTCATGAGGAGGATGAAGGACATGTCGGCACTTGGGGGCGGTATGATCGGGATGGATAGCCTTCCCGACCAGTACAACCTGGTGGTGAACGCCAACCATATGCTGGTGAACAGGCTGCTGGAAGAAAAAGATGCGGAGAAGAAGGACAGGATCATCAGGCAGGCTTACGATCTGGCCCTGCTGTCGCAGAACCTCCTCAAGGGTAAAGAACTTGCAGCATTTGTAAAAAGAAGCATAGAAATGATCGATTAAACTTAAATTTTACTTACATGAACCCTAAATGGAGTATTACCGGCATCATCGTCGGCCTCATCGTGATCATCGGCATCATCCTGCTTATTTCAGGCATCTCGGTGTATAACAAGATGGTAAGGCTTGATGAGAGCGTTACGGAAAAGTGGTCGCAGGTTGAAACCGACTATCAGCGCCGCGCCGACCTTATCCCGAACCTTGTGAAGACCGTAAGGTCTTATGCGGAATATGAGCAGGAGACCCTTACGGAAGTTGTTGAGGCCCGGGCCAAAGCCACTTCCGTGAACATTGATCCCGCAAACCTTGATGCGGCCAGCATACAGCAATTCCAGCAAGCCCAGGAAGGGCTCAGCAGTGCCCTTTCGAAACTCCTTGTCGTAGTGGAAAAGTATCCCGACCTGAAAGCGAACCAGAACTACCTCGACCTTCAGCGGCAGCTCGAGGGCACCGAGAACCGCATCAGCAATTCGAGGAGAAAGTTCAATGAAGACACGAGGGATTACAATACTTACATCAGGAAATTCTTTCCGCGCATCCTTGCCTCATGGTATGGCTTTGAGCCGAAATCCTATTTCGAAGCCCGGGAAGGTGCCGAAGAGGCCCCCGATGTAAGCGATTACCTCAACGAATAATTATTTATCATGTCAAAATCAGCCAGGGATTTCTTCACAAACGAACAGCGCGACGATATCAGGCAGGCCATCATGAATGCAGAGCTTGACACTTCCGGTGAGATCAAGGTCCATATAGATTCAACATGCAAGGACGACGTCATGATCAGGGCACTGGAGGTATTTAAAAAACTCGGGGTAAACGAAACCGAGCAACGTAACGGGGTGCTGTTTTACCTGGCCGTAAAAAACCGCAAGTTTGCGGTGATCGGCGACGAAGGGATCAACAAAATTGTACCGGAAAACTACTGGGAGGAGCTTAAGAGTATCATGCTTGATGCTTTCAGGGAGGAAAGGTTTACCGATGGTCTCATTGAAGGCATCACCCGTACGGGAACATACCTAAAAAAACACTTCCCTTACCATACCGGCGATATCAACGAATTGTCAGACGAGATATCCTTCGGGAGCAAATAGTGGCCAAAATGAAAAAGTTCAAGCGCATTATCCCCGTCATATGGTTATCGTCATTCATGGCAATGCTCCTGCTGTCGGCGGGAAGTGCAAGCCTTCGATCGCAGGATCTTCCCGAAAGGCCCTCTCCTCCGAGACTGGTGGTCGACTATGCAGGCATCCTGAGCAACCAGGAAAGGAATGCACTGGAGCATAAACTCGTTGCCTTTAATGACAGCACTTCCAACCAGATCCTGCTTATCCTCATCAATGACCTATATGGATACGGGATCATGGAATTTACCGAAAGGATAGGCGATGCCTGGGGTGTGGGCCAGGCTGATCTTGACAATGGCATTGTGATCGTGGTAAAACCAAAGATCGGCAACAACCAGGGACTGGCATGGATTTCGGTGGGTGACGGGCTGGAAGGTGCCATACCCGACATCACAGCCGGGCATATTATCGATTTCGAAATGATCCCCCGCTTCAGGGAAAACAATTATTAT
>JAXGTH010000267.1:0-2537 GCA_040775045.1 Bacteroidales bacterium | reverse complement strand
GCCCTACGATGCGGATCGGCCCGTATTTCTTCATCGAAAGGTCCTTGCATTTGGGCAGGTCTTCCCATTTGCCGGACTTATCATTATACCACTGGAATTTCACGATCTTCCCCTTGATGTCGTGATTGTCGAGCCAGATATGCTGTATATCATGATACAGGTGCCCGGCGGTATCCTCTGCAGTCAGCAGCAGGCTGAAACGCCCGCTGCCGGCGGCCTGGCTGTTCCATGAGGTCGACTTCAGCTTGGGATAGGTGTGTGTGCCTATGGTAACGCTTTTCCAGCTGTTGATCAGGTTCATCGGCGCAGGCCCCACCCTGTTCCATGGCTGGTAGTGGTCGGGCGTAAGGTATTCGAGGGGCAGCGGGGATACCATCCCTGCGAAGACAGCAGGCACGGCAGCGTCGGGGGCAGGCTGCGAAGGCTCACCTCCCGGTGCGGTCACATGTGCATAACGGATAGCATATTTGCTGATCTTCCTCCCCGGACATTCAAACACATAAGCGGAGCCGTCCATGGTCATTCCGCCACCGAAAGAACGTTTCGGGAATTCGGGGGCCACCTCCAGGCACAGTTCTGCATCGGGGTCGAACGGGTTGGGATTACCGGGTGCAGGGATGTTACTCAGTGCTGCTACACCGGCTACCCTGCTGATGTATACGATGGCCTTGAGCAGGGTGAAGGACTTCTTGCAGATCTTTGGAGATCCTGCACCCCATGGGTATACCGTCAGCACCACCTCATAGGCATCGTCCATGAGGGAGGTGGTATCGATCCTGCCGAGGTGGCCGTTCACCACGGGACTGCTCCCGCTGCCACCGCCACCAGGATAGTATACCGTAGTGGATACGGGGCTCCCGCCCCTCATTATGCCAAGGGTATAATGGCTGAAATAGGATCCGGCAGCCGTACCTTTTACCTCGACATACAAGATGCCTTCCACTGCATCCTTTTGCTCGGGGGTGCACCCATCAGGTTCGGTAACCGAGCATTTGAGGCAACGCTGGATGCGCATAAGGTAAATAATAACTGCTATAAGCAATAGTTTGACTACAAGGATGATCCAGGAGAAGGTGTCTGCCCTGGCCAGTTTTTCCATTTCGCCGGCATATAATTGCAGGATGACAAGGATGACAAGGATGATCAGCACGATCCACTTGATCAGGTGCGCAAGGTCGAAACGCCGTAGCTTCTTTTCCGCAATCGGGCGTTCATTGGATGGTTCTTTTTCCATGGCCGAAAGGTTAAGTGAATAAAAAAGCTATGAAAAGGTTATCGTTTGGTTTTGCCACATGCCCATGATGACCATAAAAGAAGATCCCTGCTTTTGACCCTTTACAGGGATTGATCAACGGATGAGCCGCACAATAAAATTACGTCGGAAATAGCCTGTTTTCAAGCATATTCAGCGCTAAGTCACAAGCGGTCAGGAAAACGTAATAAGTGGGCGGTATTGATGAATAAGCGGGAAGCGGGATTCCTTCAGGAATTGAATTTCCGGGGATCAGACAATGCTGATGTTCAGGTTCTCGATGCTGTTGAAGAGGTTCTTATTCCTCCTTTTGGCAATAGGCAACTCAATATTATCTTCCATGATCAGCCTCTTATGGTCCCTGATCCCCTTTATGCGGTTAAGATTGATAAGGTATGAATGATGGATACGGCAGAAGTTCCTGCTCGACAGGGCCGATTCGATCTCCTTCAGCAGGCGGGAGGTCATGATCGATTTATCCTTACCAATGAATATCAGGGTATACCTGCCATCGGCCTTACAATAAAGGATATCCTTTTGTTCGATGACGGTAACATCCCTGAATCCACGTATGGCGATCTTCATGGCATTCCATTTTAATAATGATGTTTCCCGATTAAGTGGCAGTCTGTGCAATGATATTTTCCCGCCCGAAATAAAGATGCAGTAAGTCCGATGCCGGCTTAACACATTCATTTATTCCGGATAGACCAAAAAGGTAACCCTCTGACCGGCAGCAATTAACTTACAATAACACTACATTGCCGCTAAAATGGCATGAGGCTGTTTCAAAAGTCTTTGTGAAACATAATGTTGTCCTTTGTAGTCTTGGTGTTTTTTTAACTTAATGAACCACAAAGGGGCCAAAGGATCCGCAAAGGCACACAAAGTAATTCAGCTGGCATCAATACCGTTTCCCGACTTTGAGAAAGTCTTTGCTCAAATGCAATAACAGGTAAAAAGGTCCTGATGGGCGATGCTATTTCAGCACCATCATCCTGCTGTGTGTTTCATTTCCTGCACTCATTCTGCAAAGGTAGATCCCATTGCCCATGCCGGCTGCGTCCCATTCGAGGGTGTAGTTACCAGGTGCATAGGCGGCATCGGTGAGCACGGCCACCTCCTTTCCCAGTTGGTCATACATTGCGATCCTGACATGTGTTTCTGCGTTCACCCTGAAAGGGATGGCAGTATGGTCGTTAAAGGGGTTGGGATAGTTGGCACCCAGCAAAGCAGGGGGAATTGGCCCGGCAACGGGATCCGGAACATTGAACACGAAATCCGG
>JAXGTH010000266.1:0-2538 GCA_040775045.1 Bacteroidales bacterium | reverse complement strand
GACATTCGCACGCGTCAGGACTGGGATGCGGTCCTGGCGCGATGGTATGCGGAGGATCTGCCGGGAATCACGCCCGGCGGGCAGGAAACAGGAATTCCGAGCGACGGGGGACAGCGGTGACGGGAACGGGCTCGGGCGGCGGAACTTCAGTTGCTCCAGGCAAATCCGGACCCCTACGGATATCCGCGTCCCTCGCCCAGCGAGACCCATGTGCCCACGGGCACAAGTCTGTTCTTCCAGCTGGGGTTGGGGGACGCGAATACGGCCGCCGCCGATGGACGCTTTCGTTGGCCCGCCACCATCGCCGCAAACGGTGCCAGCTTTCTCGTGATCACGCCGGCCGACGAGCCGTGAAAACAATGACATCGGGCCACCACAGGGCGTCGTCGAGAGAAGACGGCTGGACCTTCATCACAGCTTGGCCCGCTGGACGGCCGCGGGGCGATCGTTGTCACGGGCCATTTTCAGGGGGATGTCCTCTTCCTCGGTGAAAATGCTGATCTCCTCGAGCGAACTTACCTTCTCGTGTGCGAACACGGGGAAGCGCTTCTTATCGTCAAGCGACTCGACCAGCATGCCGTTCTTGGTGTGCGACAGCATCTTGTATAGTCCGGGCTTTCCCGATATCGACAATATTTCCGTAAGGTCCATCATTGGATTGAAATTTGTGCAAATTTAATAAATATTCAAAAGTGGGAATTTAAAAATATATTTGCGCAGCAGAAGGCCGGCAAATATTCAGTATTCAATATACAATATGCAATATGCAATATGACAATCCCCAGCCCACAGCCCCCAGTACCCGGTACCCAGCCCCCAGTACCCAGCCCCCGGTACCATGAACCCTGATATTCACATGAAAATAGAAGATATCCTTTCCGACAGTTCACGGGCGACTGCCGACATGGCAGTCGACATCATCAGGCAGCAACCTGCCTTGTTCAGTGATGCGTATCGCCTGTGCATGGCGCAGCAGGGGACCATGGCACTTCGGACAGCCCGTGTGGTGCAACTTGTTGCAGAAGAACATCCCGGGATCTTCAGGCCATATTTCACCGACATGGTGCACAGCCTGCATACGCTCAGCCATAGCAGTGTGAAGCGCTGCACGATGAAGGTGCTCACCTTTTACGACCTGACGGATGAGGAGGAACTGCACGGTCTAATCATCGATGCCGCCTTCCTGCGGATGAACGATCCGGGAGAGGATGTGGCCACCAGGGCTTATGCCATCATGGTTATCCGGCGATTCCTGCACATCTATCCGGAGATCACCGGCGAATATATCGCCGCGCTGAAGTTCATAACGGCAAATGCGAAGGAAACCCTCAGCAATTATGCCGAAAAAGTGCTGATGGATGTGGACAGGGATGCAGTCTCCTAGGCAAAGGTCTGCAGTTCATGCAATTTCCTGTAAATACCGTCGAGCCTGATCAGTTCATCATGGTTTCCGCGTTCCACGATCTCCCCTTTTTGCAGGACGATGATCTCGTCGGCAAACTTGATGGTCGACAGGCGGTGGGCGATCACGATGGAGGTGCGGTTGCTCATCACATTCGAAAGGGCTTCCTGCACCAGCCTTTCCGATTCGGTGTCGAGTGCAGAGGTGGCTTCGTCCATGATCAGGATGGGCGGGTTGCGCAGGATGGCCCTCGCGATGCTGATCCGCTGCTTCTGCCCGCCGCTGAGCTTGGTACCCCGGTCACCGATGTTGGTCTGGTAGCCATTGGGCATCTTGCTGATGAATTCATGGGCATTGGCGACTTTTGCAGCTTCGATCACATCTTCCTCGCTCACATCGGGGGTGCCGAAGGCGATGTTGTTGAACACGGTGTCGTTGAACAGGATCGACTCCTGGGTGACAATGCCCATCAGCCCCCTGACATCATCGATCTTATAATCTTTAAGGTTGATGCCATCGATCAGGATCTCGCCTTCGCAGGTATCGTAGAAGCGTGGCAGCAGATCGACCATCGTCGATTTTCCCCCGCCCGACTGTCCTACCAGTGCGATGATCTTCCCCTTTTCGATCTTCAGGTTGATATCTTTCAGCACATCATCAAGCTCGTAGCGAAAGGTCACGTTCCGGTATTCGATCTCCTTGTTGAATGACTTGATAGGTCTAGCATCAGGTTTTTCCTCGATCACCTCCTCCGCATCGAGGATCTCGAAGATCCTGTCGGCCGAGGCGAGGCCCTTTTGAATACTGTAGTATCCCGTGGCAAAGGTCTTGGCCGGGGGGATGATCTGGGAAAAGATCACGATATAGGTGATGAATACCTCGCCGCTGATCATGGGGTTTTTGCCGATCACCAGGCTACCGCCGAACCAGAGCACGGCAATGATCACCACCGAGGAAAGGAATTCGCTCAGCGGTGACGAGAGGTCGCGGCGGCGGTAAATGCCCATCGAAATTTTGGCATATGCCCCGTTTTGCTCAACGAACTTGCGGTTGATGAAGAGGATGGCGTTAAAGGCCTTGATGATACGAAATCCTCCGATCGACTCTTCTATGGTGGAGAGCATACCGGCCAGCCG
>JAXGTH010000265.1:0-2642 GCA_040775045.1 Bacteroidales bacterium | reverse complement strand
CGATAGATTCCGACAGGCCGTAATTGGTGTCGTACTCGTGGTTCGGGAAATATTCCTTCCAGCGCCTGATCAGGCTGGGCGGTACCGGCTGCGCGCCGATGTGCATCAGCCTCCACTGATCGAGCCGGAATTCATCAAGTTTAATATCCCCGCGTTCGATGGCGTCCAGAATGTCCTGAGCCCAGGGAACCAGCAGCCAGACGATCGTTATCTGCTCCTCGGATACCGCTTTGATGATCCATTCCGGTTTCACACCGCGCAGCAGCACTGCCCTGCTGCCGGCTAAAAAACTGCCGAACCAGTGCATCTTAGCACCGGTGTGATAGAGCGGCGGGATACACAGAAAATTGTCCTGGCGGCCCTGCCGGTGATGGTCCTTTTCCACTTCGCAGGAAAACACCAGGCTGCGGTGAGAGTGGAGAATGGCCTTCGGGAAACCGGTGGTGCCTGATGAAAAATAGATGGCTGCGTCATCATCGTCTGAGAGCGTTATTCTCGGTGCCGAAGAGGAACAGCATGCGGTGAGCGCATAATAGCTCTCAGCAAAACCGGGGCAGTCCTGCCCCACAAACAGCCGTATTTTTATATTGGGAATCTGATCGCGTATCGCATCGATCCTCCCGACAAATTCAGGCCCGAAGACCAGAACCTCGCATTCGGACAGGTCCAGACAGTATTTGATTTCATCCTCGTCATAGCGGTAGTTCAGCGGCACAGCCAGCGCCCCGGTTTTTAAGATACCGAAGTAGACCGGCAGCCACTCCAGGCAGTTCATAAGCAGGATGCCGACCTTCTGCCCTTTCTGCAGGCCTCTTCCCAGCAGGAAGTTGGCCATGCGGTTTGCCTTGTCATCGAACTCACGCCATGTCATCTCCCGCCGGTACCTTTTTTCAGGATTGGTTTCGACAAGACCGTACTCCTTCCAGTTTGCCGGTGTATCCTTTATTTCCGGGTTGATCTCAATCAGGCTGATCTCATCACCATACAGGGCGGCATTGCGGGCAAGAATTTCTGTGATCGGCATTTCCCCATTCCTCCTGGTTCGTATTTTAACCGTATTGCACCGAGATCGGGCTGGAATCCGCTCAGTGACATAGCATGTTCCGGCGATTATTTCAAAAAGTATCTGTCATCATTATCAAGACTTGACCGTCATTCACCCTGCCGGAACGATATTTCAAGCGTTCAGGCCTGCTCATGGAGTTACCTGTTTTTTCATGGATAAATACGGACATTGCGAAATATTGAGAAACGTTGTATTGTGTTAAAAACATACAAGAAAATTATCATCGGAGGTAAGTACCATGTGGGCATTAAAGAAAGCGTATTATCGTACGTACCAGTTTTTTATGGGTTTGTCGTTGAATTTTCTTCCCTGGATTGAGCCCGAGATCATCGAAGGGGCAGACAGCGTAAAGACGCTTCCTTCGATCATTAAAAGAAAAGGAATCTCAAACGTTCTGGTCGTTACCGACCCCGGCCTCATGGGTCTTCACCTGCTCGACCCTCTCTTTGAGGCGCTCGGGTCAGCCGGCATCAGCTACTCGCTCTATGACCAGGTTCAACCCAACCCTACCGTCGAGAACATTGAAGCAGCATTCAGGATTTACAGGGAAAACAAGTGCCGGGCCATCATAGCATTCGGCGGCGGTTCACCCATGGACTGCGCAAAAGCGACCGGTGCGCGGGTCGCCAGGCCGAAACGTTCAATTATGAAGATGAAGGGATTGTTCAAGGTGACAATGCCAGCGCTGAAAATGGGGTCTCTTCTCCCCCCGCCTCTTTTTGCAGTTCCTACAACCGCAGGCACCGGTTCTGAAACCACGGTGACATCGGTTGTATCAAACCCTGACACGCATGAAAAATTTCCGATCAACGATCCGATTCTCCGTCCGAGATACGCGGTTCTCGACCCGAAACTTACCGTGGCTCTTCCTCCTCACATTACCGCGACCACGGGTATGGACGCACTCACCCATGCAGTCGAATCCTATATCGGAAAATTCAACTACAACAATGCAGATACCAGGATAAAGGCTGTTATGGCAGTTGAGATGATCTTCAGCAATATTGAAAAGGCCTACAAGAACGGCAAAGACCTCGAAGCGCGCGGCCAGATGCTCCTCGCATCCTATTATGCAGGATTTTCATTCACGAGAGGCTGTGTTGGCTACGTTCACGGGATCGGCCACAAGCTCGGCGCCATGTACGGTGTTCCCCATGGTCTGGCAATGTCGGTTATCATGCCCTATATCCTTGATTGGTATGGTGAAGCAGCGCACAAGCCCCTGGCTGAGCTTGCGGAGGTTGCAGGTGTAGCCAGGTTCGGCATGAGACAGTCTGAAAAGGCCAGGGCCTTTATCGAGGCAGTCAAGGCCCTCAACGGCAGGCTGGGCATACCGACCAAGTTTGACTGCATAAAGGATGAGGACATCGAGACCATTGCGGAATATGCACTGCTCGAAAGCCACCCCTTGTACCCGGTACCGAAGATCATGAGCAAAGAGGACTGCATGGCGGTTATCAAATGCCTCCAGGCATAAGGCGGGGTATAAGGTCTTAGGTCCGGGAATCTGAATTCGCATTTCGGGATCCCGAAATGCGAATTCAGATTCCCGGACCTAAGACCTTATACCCCGCCT
>JAXGTH010000264.1:0-2656 GCA_040775045.1 Bacteroidales bacterium | reverse complement strand
TTTCATCTTCGCGCGATTCGGCAAGGTGCCTGTGGCTGAGCCCGGTGATGTTTGATAAAGCGTCCCAGGCCTTCAAGGCTACCTGTCCGTTGGTTTCGGGCGCGAGCGTGAGGATGGTTTCGGCTGCCTGTATGTCGGTTTCGATCCTGGCCAGCCCTCCGGTTTCCCCTTTATTTTCGGAAGTCCTGTTGAGCAGTTTTAGCAGTTCCACTTCCTGTTCCGTGTTCCAGGCGATCCCTTTGCCTCCGTTGCCCGCTTTTTCCATCAAGGGACCCAGCGTGATGAAACGGTGATAAGTTTCCGGATAATTCCGCATAATCTCGATGATCTTTGGCATGTTCTTCCCGGGTTTCAACTCCCCGCCGCTTTCCTTCCAGTCCTCGGCCCGGGTGGTTTCCGAAAGTTCCATGGGCGAATCATGTTGCAGGGGGAGCAGCACGATGTCTTTCTCCATGCCCAGGTGGCCTGTGGCGAGTTCCGAAAATCTTTTCGCAAGACCTTTAAAGATATCCCAATCGGAACGGGCTTCCCATACCGGGTCCACGGCCCTGGAGAATGGATGGATGAACGGATGCATGTCGGAAGTGCTCAGGTCGTTCTTTTCGTACCAGGTGGCTGCGGGCAGGATGATATCCGAGTGCAGCGTGGTGGTCGACATCCGGTAATCAAGCGTAACCAGCAGGTCGAGCTTGCCTTCGGGCGCCTCATCGTGCCATTTTACCTCCTGCGGAACGGGCTGGCCCGAAGCTTTGAGATCAGGGCCCAGCACGCTGTTCTGGGCCCCGAGCAGATGCTTCATGAAGTATTCCATCCCCTTTGCACTGGAGCCCAGCAGGTTCGATCGCCAAACGAAAAGGTTACGCGGGAAATTTTTTGGATCATCAGGATCTTCTGCTGCCATCCTCAGCGCTCCGCTACGGAGTTTCTCGGCGATCCAGGTCTCGGCATCCTTACCCGCTTTAGCGGCTTCACGCGAAAGTTCAAGCGGATTGGCTGACAGTTGCGGACTTGAGGGCAGCCATCCCATACGTTCGGCTTTTACATTGCAGTCGATCATTGACTTTTTACTCCATTCGGCTTTGTCGGCCAGGGGGGAGATCAGCTCTGAGAGGCCTACCTTTTCATAACGCCACTGGTCGGTATGAAGATAAAAGAAAGAAGTGGTGTTCATCTGGCGTGGCGGCCTGTTCCAGTCCAGCGCAAATGCCAGTGGCAGCCATCCCGTTTGCGGACGCACTTTTTCCTGGCCTACGTAATGTGCCCATCCGCCACCCGATTGTCCTACACAACCGCAAAACATCAGCATGTTGATGGCGCTGCGGTAGATCATGTCGGTATGGAACCAATGGTTGACACCGGCCCCGATAATGATCATCGACCTGCCCCTGGTTACGGCTGCATTTTCGGCAAACTGGCGTGCCGTATTGATCACCTGGGCAGCAGGAACGCCGGTGATCTGCTCCTGCCAGGCAGGTGTATAGGGAAGGTCCTGAATGTAATCCGAAGCGGAATTTTTATCATCCGCTTCCCTGGATATGCCATAGTTGGCAACCAGCAGGTCGAAGACCGTGCAATACAGGAAATCACCGGCAGGTGATCTTTTGACCCTGAGCTTGCGGGTGATGATGTCCTCATGCGCACTGGCTTTGAAATGTTCGTGCCTGTATGTTTCCCCGCCAAAATAGGGCAGCGACAACTCCACGGTTTCATCATGGTTGTCGAAGACAGACATCCTGGGCCTGATGTCCTTACCGCTCGAAACGTCCTTCAGTTCCAGGTTCCACTTCCGGCTCTGGTCCCAGCGCGACCCGATAGTCCCGTTGGGGATGACAGGATCGCCCGTTTTTTCATCGATCAGGACCGGCTTCCATTCGGCGCTTTTCTCTTCGGAAAGCTTTCCTTCCAGGTCGCTTGCGCGAACTATACGGCCGGCGACATACCTGCCGTTATCTTTTTCAATTTTCACCAGAAATGGCAAGTCAGTGTATTGACGGGCATACTCTTCGAAATAGGGCACCTTTTTTTCCAGGTAAAATTCTTTCAGGATAACATGCCCCATGGCCATTCCCAATGCGGCATCGGTTCCCTGCTTTGGTTTGATCCAGAGGTCGGCAAACTTGGCAGCATCGTTGTAATCCGGAGAGATATTGACGGTTTTGGTGCCTTTGTACCTGACCTGCGTGTAAAAGGGAGAATCCGGTGTTCGCGTCAGCGGAACATTGGAGCCCCAAAGCATCAGAAAGGATGAGTTGTACCAGTCGGCGCTCTCGGGAACATCGGTTTGCTCGCCCCATGTTTGGGGAGAGGAAGGGGGGAGGTCGCAGTAAAAATCATAAAAGCTCAGCATGGTGCCGCCAATCAGGCTGAGGTATCTTGCCCCCGACGCGTATGAAACCATCGACATGGCCGGGATGGGTGTAAAACCCGCCAGACGGTCGGGGCCGTATTTCGTGATGGTATGGATGTTGGCTGCGGCAATGATCTCGTTCACCTCATCCCATCCTGCACGCACCATGCCGCCCAGGCCCCGCTCCGACTTGTATTTTTTCGAGATCACGGGATCGTCCATGAGGCTTTTCCAGGCTTTGACGGGGTCGCCCGTACGCGATTTTGCCTCACGGTAGGCTTTAACCAGGGTAGCCCTTATCATGGGGTA
>JAXGTH010000263.1:0-2658 GCA_040775045.1 Bacteroidales bacterium | reverse complement strand
GTAAGGTAATACCGCATCTGTGCCTTCAGGTTCTTCACCGTGGGAACATACTGCTTCCATTCGCCGGTGGTGACATGCCAGAAGATGGTGAACACGATGAGGATAAGAAATGCCCATGCAGCATTGTCGTGCCACCTCACGGCATTCTCATAACCTAGCAGGCTGTAACTCCCATGGATCTCAACGCCCGTGAGCATCAGGAAAAATATTAAAAACGTCTGGGTCCAGTGCCAGAATCGTTCATAGCCCTTATATAAATATACTTTTTTCATGATCAGTTACCTCCCTGCAGTTTTTGGTTCAACGGACATCGTTTCCTGTAGATGATGCGACAGATGGCATGGACAATGACCCCTATCAGGGCAAGGAACACCAGTGTGATGCCCGAGGCCTCGATCTTTTTGTTGCTGTCCCTTCCGGGAAGATAGAAATCGGTGAGGCCTGCCAGCCGGCTGTTGTCACGGGTATGGCAGTCGATACATTTCAGCGACTGCTCGGCCGGGGAAACCATATGGTTCAACGGCCAGTACATTTCGGTTTCCACAAAATCATATTCGCCGCTGTAAGGCAGCTTCAGGTAAGCCATACCGGCTTCGGAAGACTTATGCCAGTCGAAATCCGTCCACATGGCACCCTTGCCCGTTTCCTTATCCCAGAGTTTGGGCTGGATAAAGGTTTTGTTCACCACATCGTAGATCTGGCGGCCGCGATGGACCTTCACCGGCCAGATCTTGGACGGCTGCGATGACTTCTGATACTGGCCCTTATCCTTATAGGCACCATCCAGGGTGTTCATCTGCACCGGGGTAGTATCGATGATGTCGGTGATCAGGTGGTGGTCGGCAATGCCATTGAACCAGTAATATTCCGGAACAACATTGTTATCCCACACGAATGTCCCTTTGATCGACATGTATTTGTGGTTGCCGTCGACATCGGATGTATGGAAGGCTTCGCCATGCTCATCAAGCATGCCGGCCGACGACCAGTCCCAGTACAGCTTGGTATCGTTCACCTTGGCATAATAGGGGATGTGGCAGGTCTGGCAGGCCACCCTGAAGTTGTGATCGTCGAGGATCTTGTCGTTGTGCGGCCTCTCGGTGTGGCACTGTTCGCAGGTTGCCCTGTTTTTGTTCTCCGACGAGAGTGCATAAAGCTTGCCTGCCATCTGGTGCTTTTCCGTGATGTGGCAATCCGCGCAACTCATGTCTTCACCCTCCGTGGTCATGTGCACATCAACATCACGCGGGCAGTCGAGCAGGGCCGTTTCCAGGTCGCCGTGCTTAACGTTGTTCCCGCCGCCGCCCCAGAAATGGCAAACCCCGCAGTTGTCCCTTCCGGGACTTCCAACGTTGATCGAAACATAGTTAAGGTCGACGCTGGGGTCGGGGTAGCCGGCACCGCCTTTGGCTTTCTCGTATGTCCCGCTCCTGTCGTGGCATACCAGGCAGTCGATGTTGGTCGGCTCCTCAAAATCAAAATCCTTGTCGGCATATCCGTACCCGATATGGCAACGGGTGCAGGTGGCCTCGCTGGCCGACACCCCGATACAGAAATTGTTAAGGATGTTGCGTTTCCCGAGGGGAACTTCTCCGCGGCCATCAAGCACCTCGCTACGCTGCCATAGCCAGTGCGAGGTCTTCATGATCTCCTCGTGCCGGTTGGTATGGCAGCTGAGGCATGCCGCCGTCACTGCATGGGCATCGGCAAAAGGCGCTCTCAGGATATCGAACTTTGAATGGTCCACCGATGGTTCCATGTTGCGGTCCGCTTTTTTCACGTAGTTCACGACCTTCACCCCGGGATCATTCAGGGAGTCGTTCAGCTGAATTACCGCCAGCAGGAGCAGCGGGATAAACAGCACAAACGCGATAATCGATAACTTCCTCATAGCTTTTTAATTTATTTGCTTTGTAGTAAATACGGTTGTTACAAAATTAACAGAAGAGACTTTTCGCAGGATTTTCTGTTATTGATACTGGTTAGGCATAATATTGATATAGATCAATGTTTTTGCTTAGCGCATTGGGTTTGAATGCTGATTTGTCCTATATTTGCCATCATTGAAACAAAATCAGTGAAATCATGGTCGCAGTGAGGACAAGTTGTACCGTTTCCGATGATCATTGCAGGTGTTTCGAAGCCCTGACGGAAGAGCAAATGGCTCTTCTGGAAAAAAAGCAGGTGACCGTCGAATACAACAAGGGGGAGATCATCGCCAAGCATGGCGCCTTTGCCTCTCATGTGATCTTCCTTTGCGAAGGCCTGGTCAAGGTTTATCTTGAACAGGGAGGGCAGACCCTCATCCTGAAGATCATCAGCCCGGGCAACCTCATCGGCCTGTCTTCCCTGTCCGATGGAGGGGAAACCTTCCAGTATTCGGCTGCTGCCTACCAGCGCTCCATCGCCAAGCTGATCGATATCAACACCTTCAGGCAACTGATATACGAGAACGGGCATTTTGCCTCCAGGGTGATCAGCATCCTGGGCGAGAACAGCAACCAGATCAACAACCGTTTCTTCTGCCTCATGCACCGACAGTCGTATGGCAGGCTGGCTGACCTGCTCCTCTGCCTGGCAGGCCGGGTATTCAAATCCAACACATTCGAACTCGACCTCACGCGCAAGGAACTTGCCGAGCTTGCCGGCATGTCCACG
>JAXGTH010000262.1:0-2710 GCA_040775045.1 Bacteroidales bacterium | reverse complement strand
TATAAGACACTGGTTGTTGATGCCGATCCCCAGGCCAATGCCACCTCGGGGCTTGGTTACGACCCGAAGAAGATACAGGCCAGCATTTACGAATGCATCATGGATGACCTGGAGCCCGGCAAGGTGATCATGGAGACCACAACCCCCTTCCTCTCGGTGCTGCCTGCCCATATCGACCTTGTAGGTGCTGAAATCGAGATGATCAACCTCCCGAACAGGGAGAAGATGATGCGCAAGGTGATCGACCAGGTCAAGGATAATTACGATTTCGTGGTGGTTGATTGTTCTCCGTCGTTGGGATTGATCACGGTGAATGCCCTTACGGCCGCCGACTCTGTCATCATCCCCGTGCAATGCGAATACTTTGCCCTCGAAGGCTTGGGCAAGCTCCTCAATACAATTAAGATCGTACAGACCAGGCTGAACGGCAACCTCGACATTGAGGGCATACTGCTGACCATGTTCGATTCAAGACTACGCTTGTCGCGCCAGGTGGTGGATGAGGTTAAAACCCATTTCCAGCAGATGGTCTTCGAAACCATCATCAGCCGCAATACCAAGCTGGGTGAGGCACCCAGCTTCGGGGAAACCATCATCATGCACGATGCGAGCAGCTCCGGGGCCATCAACTACCTGAACCTTGCCAGGGAGATCCTGCAGAAATACAATATGACCCATATCAGCGAAGCTGACAAATATATCGACATACCTGATGAAAACTAAAAAGAAAGCACTGGGGAGGGGGCTTGATGCGATCCTGCAGAGCCCGGAGACGGATATCACATCCAAGGATATTTCGGGCAACTACGTGGTGGGAGCCATTGCCAGCATCGAGATCTCCAAGATAGAAGCCAATCCTTTTCAGCCGCGCGACAACTTCGATGACGAGCTTATCGGGGAACTGGCGGCATCCATCAGGAAACAGGGCATCATCCAGCCCATCACGGTGAGAAAGCTGGGTTATGACAGGTACCAGCTCATATCGGGCGAAAGGCGGCTTCGTGCAGCGCGCTCCGCCGGGATGAAGGATATCCCCTGCTATATCAGGGTAGCCAACGACGAACAGATGCTGGAGATGGCCCTGATCGAGAACATCCACCGCAAAGACCTTAACGCCATCGAGATCGCGATCAGCTACCAGCGCCTCATCGAGGAATGCGAGCTTACGCATGAAAAACTCAGCGAACGCATCAGCAAGAACCGGTCCACCATCACCAACTACCTCAGGCTGCTGAAACTTCCCGCCGAAGTACAGCTGGCCCTCCGCGACAACAGGATCAGCATGGGACACGCCCGGGCGATCATCAACATCCCTGACCAGGACATGCAGGTACGCATCCTTGAAAAGATCATCGCCGGCGACCTCTCGGTGAGGCAGGTTGAAGACCTCGTCAGGAAGATCAACGAACCTTCGCGGGAGACGAAAGAGCCTGTGCCGGTACCTGAGCATATCAGCAACTCTGCCAGGGAACTTGCCGCAAAATTCGGTGCCGACGTGAAAATAAGAAGAAATACTAACGGCAAGGGCCAGATCGTTATCTCATTTGAATCAGACCAGGACTTCAGCCGTATTCTCACGTTGATCGGCTAAGCCTGTATCGCCATGATGCCGCAAAACAGAACAGTTATTTCCGGGTTCCCACGCGCCGGCCTTTCTTCCTGTTGCCGGGGAAGCATGATCGCACTGTTATGCATGATGCTGGCTTTTACCGGAACACCCTTAGCTTCAAGGGCCCAGCAGGTCAATGGAAATGCCGACACCCTGGTACTGAAGAAACATTCACCTACCAAAGCTGCGATCTTCTCGGCCGTTATCCCGGGGCTGGGACAGGCCTACAACAGGAAATACTGGAAAATACCCATCGTGTATGCAGGTTTTGGCGTCATCACCTACTTCATCATCAGCAACACCGGCGAATACAGGAAATACAGGGAAGCATACCTCTATGTATCGTCAGGCGACTCTACGTATATCGACAACGATTACGTAGGAAAATATGATGAACAGCAATTGCTGGATGCAAAGAACTATTACCGTAGGAACATGGAACTGAGCTATATCATCGGCGGGCTCTGGTATATCCTGAATATTATCGATGCCAGTGTAGATGCCCATTTTTTCGATTATGATATCAGTGAAGACCTCAGCATACGTATTGATCCGGTAATGCATGTGAGGCGGCCGGATCCACGCCCTCTCACGGGGGTCAGGCTGACCCTGAACTTTTAACGCATGAAAATATGAAAATCGCGATCATCGGATACGGCCGCATGGGTAAGGAGATAGAGAAAAGTGCCCGCGCAAGGGGGCATGACACCCTGATCATCATCGACAATGAGGATGACTGGGAACAGGCCGGCGACCGACTGGCAGATATGGATGTCGCCATCGAGTTCAGCATGCCTGAAACTGCCAGCAGGAACATTATGCGATGCTTCGAAGCAGACCTGCCGGTGGTTTCGGGAACAACCGGGTGGAACGAATCATTTGGCATGGTAAAGAAAGCCTGCCTGGAAGGCGGGCATGCACTCTTCTATGCCAGCAACTTCAGTCCCGGCATGAACATCATGTTCGAGCTGAACAAAAAGCTGGCCACCTTAATGGGTCAAAGGGATGAATACCGTATCCTCATTGAGGAGATCCACCATGCCGGCAAGAAGGATGCTCCCAGCGGAACGGCCATCACCCTGGCCAAAGATATCATCGAAC
>JAXGTH010000261.1:0-2712 GCA_040775045.1 Bacteroidales bacterium | reverse complement strand
GGCAGCCTGCAGGCGCTGCCTGATGATGTACGATCCCAGCGACTCATCCAGGTGGGCCCTCATGATACGGTGGAAATGATAGGGCGAAAAGCAGGATACCGAGGCAAGTGTGCCCAGGTCGAGCTTCTCATCGAGGTGCTCGTCGATATACTGGAGCACCTTGTTGATCCTTTCCCTGTAATCTTCCCGGATGTCGTTCTGTAGCATGGCGTGCGGGTTTGTTGCAAAAGTAAACCGTATGGTACCGGCAGGCTTTTCCTATCTTGCTCAATTCTCCTCGGGCAAAGATAGCAAAGATCATCCCGGAAATAAAGTGAGCCTGTCGTGCATAATTCGAATAATCATAATTTTGCACGGTATTTGCATACCATAAACAACCCGATACAAGTTATCTGAATATGATGACCCGTCATAAACTTCTTTTTGCATATGCCTTCCTGCCGGTTCTCTTCCTTGCGATGACGGCCCGTGGACAGGCCGGGGCAGGCCCCGACACCCTTTACAGGGCTGAAATCATCGTTGCCGACAGCATACTGCCCGACACCAATGTCAACGGCCAGGTGGCCATGACGGATTCGCAGGTGCTGGCCATGCTCGACAGCCTCTCCATGCTGAAATATTACGGCGATATGGCCTTTATCACCGACGTGGACAGCCTCAACGTATACGGCTTTGCACCCGGCCAGGTACCGACCTGGCCCGACGAGGTGCTGGCGGCCAGGATCGACTCTCTCAACAGGGAGACCACCATAGAGCTGACCTTCAACCGCCACGTGAAGAATTACATCGATCTCTATGCCGTCAAGAAGCGTGATCTCACCTCCAGGATCCTTGGCCTTGCCGAGATCTACTTCCCGCTCTTCGAGGAGCAGCTCGACCGTTTCGACATCCCCCTGGAGATGAAATACCTGGCCGTGGTGGAGTCGGCCCTCAACCCAACGGCCGGATCCCGTGCCGGGGCCAAGGGCCTCTGGCAGTTCATGTACGGCACGGGCAAGGTTTACGGCCTCAGGGTCACCACCCTCATCGACGAGCGTTATGATCCCTACGAAGCCACCATCGCCGCCTGCCAGCACCTCAACGACCTCTACGATATCTACGGAGACTGGTCGCTGGTGATGGCCGCCTACAATTCGGGTGCCGGCAACGTGAACAAGGCCATCCGGCGCGCCGGGGGCGTGAAGAGCTACTGGGCCATCTGGCCTTTCCTGCCCAGGGAAACCCGCGGCTATGTGCCGGCCTTCATCGCGGTATACTACACCATGACCCATGCAGCCGCACATAACATCTATCCCGTTCACCCGGGCATCCTCTACCATGAAACCGACACCGTTAGGGTGCACGACGTGCTTTCCTTCGACCAGGTGAGCGAGATGCTGGGCGTTCCCATGGACCAGGTCAAACTGCTCAACCCCATATACAAGCAGGGGATCATCCCTTATAAGGAGGGAGAAAACTTTTATCTCAGGCTGCCCAACCCCTACATCGGCGCTTTCATCAGCAGCGAGAAAGATCTTTATGCCTATAAGACCAAAAAGGGCGTCGAGAAGGAACAACTGCTGGCCGAGATCAAAAAGGCCAGTGAGCGAACCGTACATGTGGTGCGCAGCGGCGAGAACCTGGGCCTCATCGCCCGTAAATACCATGTTTATGTGAGCCAGCTGAAAGCATGGAACAACCTGCGCAGTTCGACCATATATCCCGGGCAGCGGCTGGTGGTGTACCCGTCGGGGAAGTACGACCCGCAGGGGCCTGCGACCGCAGCAGCCACGGCACCGGCGCCTTCTTCCCCATCGGGACAGACAACCACCACACATACCGTGAAGAGCGGTGAGAACCTTGGGCTGATCGCCAAGAAATACGGGTGCAGCGTGGCCCAGCTCCAAAGCTGGAACAACCTTTCGGGCAGCACGATCCATCCCGGGCAGAAACTCAAGGTTTCGGGCCAGGCCGTGGCTGATGCCGGAGGGAAGACCGAATACATCTATCATACGGTGAAGAGCGGCGATACGCTGTGGGACATTGCCAAGATGTACGACGGGGTGACCGTGAACCAGATCAAGCAACTCAACAACATCACCAATGCCAGGCGGCTGAAGCCCGGCGACAAGATAAAGATCGCGATCAAAAGATCGTAAATGCTAACCAAGACACTTAATATGAAAAGACTGAACACAGGCAAACCACTCGTCATGGCATTGCTGACCGGTGTATCGGCACTGCTGATCCTCTCATGCAACACCGAAGTGAAACCCGACAGGTCGACAGGCAGCACCAACGAGATCCTCGTGGTGACCAATACCAAGGACATGTGGGAAGGAGAGGTGGGCGATGTGGTGCGGAAATCCTTTGAACAGCCCCTCCCGGGCCTTCCGCAGCCGGAGCCCATGTTCCAGGTCTTCAACATTGCCGAAGACGCCTTCAACAAGGTGTTCAAGGCCCAGCACAACATCATGATCATCGACATCGACCCTTCCTTTAACACTCCCCTGGTGGAAACACGTTCCGACTACTGGTCGAAGCCGCAGCGGGTCATCAAGATCACGGCCCCCGATACGGCCTCTTTCCGCAGGGCCTTCAGCGAGCACAGCACGGCCTTCCTCGAAGCATACAACAAGCTTGAGATCGAACGGACCAATGAACAGTTCAAGATGGCCCGCAGCGTGAAACTGGCCAACATCGTGAAAAACAAGTTCGGGTTCGGCATGCAGC
>JAXGTH010000260.1:0-2736 GCA_040775045.1 Bacteroidales bacterium | reverse complement strand
TCCTCCTGTGTGGGGATAATCGTTTCCTCGTACATCTGCTTTTTGGCTTCCTTCAGATTGGTGAACGTGGTACCTTTCTGTGACGCAAGCACCTCGTATGGCACCCCGAAGCTGTCGCACAGCTTAGCCGTGTCCTCCCTGACCTCCTCAAACAGTCCCAGGTTCTGCGAGTTGATCGTCATATCCTCATACCTGACCGGCAGATTGGTGATGATCGGAAGGCCCTGTTGCTTTTTGATGCGCTCCCGGAGGTCTGCCTTTTCATCATCATCCATGGAGATGGCACCACCGATGGCATCCTTCTGGTCGTTTGAAAGGATCCCCACCGGCATATTCAAAACAATATTTCTTTTCTGGTAGGCCGCCCGGATATTTTTGATCGGCCCCTGTAAGCTGTCAATGAGCGATGCCCCCCTCAGATCGTTGTCTGCGTCGATCTTATTGTCATTCAGATGCACCAGGCATGAAGCGTCGATCGGGTATTCCTTGCCATTAAAGGTGTAGATGTAAGATATGCCGTCATTCTTGTCTGTCAAAAACAGTGGCGTTTTGATGTCATTCTTGATGGTGACGTATGTCGGGTTGATGGTATACATGCCCTGATAGGTGTCACTCATCCCGTAGGGTTTCAGGAAGTAGATGAATTCCTCTCCGAAAATGTCACGGATCATAGATGTGAGCCGCCAGAACTCCTTCTGTGATTGATACCAGTTCGGGTTCCTTAGCACCCGGACGAGCGACTGGTTATCCGACTGCCTCTTGCCGGTTTCCTTGCTCACGATCTCCACCACCCCGGACGATATGGCCCTGGCCCTGATGTTTATGATGGCGTTCAGCTCAGGGACCTCAATAGCATCCCTCAGCCGCTGGATGTTGTTACGGCCCTGCCCGAAATTTTCGAGCATCCCGACAGGGAAAAAGTAACCGTTGCCGATCTTCTCAGGCTCCCAGGTCCGCGTGGAGAAGGTGCCGAGCAAGCCCTTTATGGTTGGTATTTTCATTTGGCTTTATTGTGATAAGTTAGAATCGCATATCTTATGGCTGCCAACCCGTCAGGCTCATGCCCGTCAGGCTCCGGCACGATCTTTCCGTTGGGGTCGACCTTCCAGAACCAGGATTCGATGCCCTTTTTGAGCGTGCTGCTTCTCCGGGTGATAAGCAGGTTGTAGCCCCTGAGCTTACGGATTCCATCACCGACGGATCCTGGGTATTTCTTCACGGCACGGGCATTATATCCGTGCTTACGCATGTCGAGTATTTCAATCCTGCCTGCCGAATCACCTACAATGGTCTGCCCCTTTGGAAAGCCTAATGCTTCCAAGCGGTCCACGATGCTCTCACGATCTGCTCCCCGGATCCGTTCAGCCATAAGGTTGTTGGCTGAAAATCGCTCATCAGCTATCAGGTTGATGCCGTCCACATACAGGTCGATCAGCACCGTCGGGTCCGGCGATTGGCCAAAGTCCATGCCTGAGTTTATGCGTTTTGCCGTGGCCGGTATCTCGTCGATGAAGTCATAGGAGTAGATACGCCGCTCGCTGTATGTCCCAAGCTCGCCGTAGGCATATATTTTCACCCAATTCTTGAGCTGGTCGCTGGCCCCCGGCTGCTTCGAGGCATGGATCCTTCGCTCGATCTCGGCGAGTTCACCGGCAGGTATCATCTCATTGTCCTTGTAGGTCAGGATGATGAAGTCGTAATCATCCCGGCCGGCATTGAGTATCTCATCATGCACCCAGAACTCCCTGTCAGGGTTGTAATCCATGAACACCTCGCCATCTGTGCGGACGATCATCTGCTCCACGGAAGGATAAGCCAGTCGGTTGATCTCATTCAGGAACAGGCGATGCCGCCTTGCTCCCTTGGATTTATGGAAGTCTTTATTGTCGACGTTGCGAAACTGGATGACGGCCTTATTTGGCAGGATCAGGTCTTTATCCGATTTGTTGTAAAGAGATTCAAAATCCATGCCGGCCTCACGCATGATGGATCGCATGTCACTGATCACCCCATCCTTGAGCTGCGGATATGTTTCAGTCACCACTGTCGAAACGGTCCGGGGCTGTTTGACAGCCATCTCAAAAAGCTGAATAAGGATGCTGAATGTCTTAGCCGACGACATACTGCCCTGGATCACACGGATTTTCTTCCGCATTTCCCGGATCTTCCAGTACGATGTTGTCAGCTTTACGCTCATTTCTTTTTGTAAAGGTCTGCAAATTTTTCAAAACAAACTGCAAGATACTGCACTTTTTCCAGGTCACCGGCCCGGCTGGGTTCCGTGGGCCGCCCCCGGTCACGCCTTATGTCAGTCTTTCGGTTCATATTTCTTGCTCACATTTTCGAATACAATTTTCATTTCGCCGCCCATAGCCTCGACCTCCTGCCGCTCGATGTACCCCCTCTTTTTGCCCTTGGTCTTTAAATGAAAAATGATCGCCGTCGGGTTCTCCTCCCGGATCAGCTTATGCAGGCGGCTTTCACTGTAATCCAATGCGACTTCCTCGAAGTCCATCGTTTCAGCTTTAAATTCCGGATCATCCTGGAGCCACTGATAATATGTTTTTCTCCCCACACCAGCTTTTTCAAGGGCCGGGGTCACAACACCAAGCGACGCCCGTAGCGCCTCCAGCATCGCTTTTTTATGGGCGATGGTCCGCGACTGATCACCCTCTTTTTTATTATGTTTCATTTTATCCCCCGCCTCATCCATTATTCAAATGATTTTATACCATC
>JAXGTH010000259.1:0-2782 GCA_040775045.1 Bacteroidales bacterium | reverse complement strand
GTTTCCACGAACATGAGAAGCTGGCCCATTACGCCAATGCGGCCTTCGACATAGAATACGAGTTCCCGATCGGTTTCAAGGAGCTGGAGGGTATCCATTCGCGTACCGATTTCGACCTTAAGGCCCACCAGGAGTTCTCGGGCAAGAAGATGCAGTATTTCGATCCCGAGATCAACGAGAGCTATGTGCCCTATGTGGTGGAGACCTCCATAGGCCTCGACCGCACCTTCCTGGCGGTGCTGAGCAATGCATACACAGAGGAGACGCTGGAAGACGGCTCGGAACGTGTGGTGATGAAGATCCACCCTGCGCTGGCACCCATCAAGGCAGCCATCCTGCCGTTGGTAAAGAAGGATGGCATGCCCGCCAAGGCCCGCGAGATCATGGACAGCCTCAAGATGGACTATATGTGCCAGTACGACGAGAAAGATGCCATCGGCCGCCGTTACCGCCGACAGGATGCCATCGGAACGCCTTACTGCATCACGGTCGACCACCAGACGCTGGAAGACAACACCGTGACCATCCGCGAACGCGACAGCATGGCGCAGGACAGGATCTCCATTGATGAGATAGCAGGGGTGATCGCGAAGAGACTAAGGGATTAAATCCTAAACACTAAACTCTAAATCCTAAAGAAACTCTAAGTCCCAAAACTCAATATTTTGGGATTCGTGATTTAAAATTATTGCTGTCCGGGATAATTTATTGTAAAACGATATAGTCCTTTATTGGAAGGGCTTTGGTGAGGGTGGACTGTTTAGGGTCTTCTTTGGAGTTTTATTGTCGGCAATGCCTCGACTACCGCTCGGCATGACAAGGCATTGTTTTTTTAGAGAATAAGGGCGCGGCACTCAATAACTTGATTTTATTGGTGTGCCGCGCCCTTATTCTTGTTTTATTGACTTTGATTTGTCACCGCGAGCGAAGTCGAGCGGCTCTAACAATTACGCGTTTTTCGCTTCTTAGAAATATCCCGGACAGCAATAATTTAAAATTTGAATTTTATTAGGATTTAGGATTTAGTGTTTCCCGGCGAAGCCGGGCTTATTCTGCCTTATTGTACTCCGTCATCGTGAGGTCGATGCCGCGAGCAACGAAGCTTTTCACCATTTCCACAGCCTTTTGAATCCCGGGGATCATGATCTCTTCCTCTTCGCGGGTCCATTTTCCGAGCACGTATTCCGACTGGTACCCCCTGGCGAAGTCGTTTCCGATGCCGATCCTGAGGCGGGCGAAGGCCTCGGTGCCCAGGGTGGTGATGATACTTTCGAGCCCGTTATGTCCCCCGTCGCCACCTTTGGCACGCATGCGAAGGGTGCCGGTGGGCAGGGCGATGTCGTCGGTGATGACGAGCAGGTTCCCGCCGGGGATCTTTTCGGCGTCCATCCAGTACCTCACGGCCTTGCCGCTGAGGTTCATGTAGGTGGAGGGCTTGATGATGACGAGGATCTTTCCGCGGTAGCGGATGCGGGTCACGGAGGCATACCTTTCCGTTTTGAAGGCTGCCCCGGCTTCCTGTGCCATGGCATCGGCAACGATGAAACCGATGTTATGACGGGTGTTGGCATATTCGTCGCCGATGTTCCCCAGGCCGCAGATCAGGTATTTCATGATGCAAAGGTAAGAAGGAAAACAAAAAGGATGCATACCGTGGCATGCATCCTGTATATTGCTGTTGGTGGTTTGCCGTTATTCAGCAGCAGCCTCGCCTCCTTCAGCCGGTTTTTCACCGCCCTCGGCTGCGCCTTCGCCGCCTTCACCTTCGCCTTCACCTTCTTCGCCTTCTTCTTCAATGTCAACCTTCACACGGGTAACCTTAACGGTAGCCACCACGTTGTTGGGGCGATCCATGAATTCAAGGCCCGCGATGCTGAGGTCTTTCACCTTTACGGCGTCGCCGATATCGATCTTCGAAATATCTATTTCCACATAGTCGGGGATATCACTGGCCAGGGCCTTAACGACCAGCTTACGCATGACCAGCTTCAGGGCGCCGCCTTTGAGCACACCGACGGAAGTCCCGAAGGTTTTCACCGGGATGGCTGTTTTTACCGGTTTGCTGTCGTCGAACTCCATGAAGTCGGCATGCAGGATCTTGTCGGTAACCGGGTGGTACTGCACGTCCTGCAGAAGCGTTTTCACCTCTTTATCGCCAACCTTAAGGCTGATGATATAGGTTTCGGGGGTGAAAAGGATCTTGTTGAAATCCCTTTCATCGAGAAAGAAGTGCAGCTGTTCGGTGCCGCCGTAGGCGACACAGGGGACAAGCCCCTTCCTGCGAAGGCTTTTAGCATCTTTTTTCCCTACGTTCTCGCGCGGAGAACCGCTCAATGATACTGTTTTCATAATAAATGATTAGTTGAAAATGATTGTTATTTGAATTTAAACAATGAACTGATGGATTTGTTGCTTTCAACCCGCACAATTACGTCGGCAAAAAGTTTGGCGGTGGAGAGCACGGTGATCTTTTCCGATTCTCTTTTCAGGGGGATGGTGTCGGTGACCACAACTTCCACGAAGGGCGAATTTTCAAGCCTTTCGTAAGCCTGTCCCGAAAATACGGGATGTGTACAGATGGCCCGAACGCTGTTGGCCCCGTTGGCCATCATGAGTTCGGCGGCCTTGGCCATGCTGCCGGCCGTGTCGATGATATCGTCGACAAGCACGATGTCCCTGCCCTTCACATCACCCTCGAGGGCCATTTTGGCCACCTCGTTGGGCTTTGCCCGCTGCTTGTAACAGATCCCGAAATCGGTATTCATGATCTTGGCATAGGTGG
>JAXGTH010000258.1:0-2808 GCA_040775045.1 Bacteroidales bacterium | reverse complement strand
GTTTTCAATTTAAGGGGGCATTTTCATGCCCGCTCAGCAGCCTGATCGCTGTTTGGTATTCCGGCAGTTTACGCCTTTAGCCGGAGGCAGATGGGGAAGATTGATCCGGTGGGTATAGGTCAGCGTTTAATCCTCTGTACATTAATACGGTTTCGGGTCAAAAGGTAACCCTGTTTTGACGTTTATTTTGCGGGGGGGGGGTAATGTGCTTAATTACAGCCAGTTAAAAACGCATCGATGTTGGGAAAATAATAGGGTTTCCCCCGGGTATTGCCCATTGTGAATGCGGCATTTTTCATGGAACCTGTTTCATTTGGTGGTTTGTTCGGGACATGGACTGAAGTGAGCTAAAGTGACTAGAGTGACTAGAGTGAACTAAAGTGACTAGAGTGCCTATAGCCTATCGCCTGGTGCCCGACGCCTGACACCCGACGACGCCTGATGCCTGACGTCCGACGCCCGATGCCTGATGCCCGACGCCTAACGCCTGGTGCCTGACGCCCTCATCCCTCCAGCCAGGCCTTGAAATCCTTCACCTTTTCCCTGGCCACGATGATGTCGTCTTCGGCAGGCTTGGTGAGTTTCACTTTGAGGCGGCTGTTCGAGTGGCTGATGATGTCGGTGATGGCATCGATGGCGATGATGAACTTGCGGCTCACCCGGAAAAAGCGGCCGGGATCGACCAGCTCTTCCACCTGCTCGAGGCTGTGGTCCGTTACGTAATGCCGGTCGTCGGCAGTCTGCAGGTAGGTGCCCTTGGCCATGCTGTAAAAGCAGATGATCTCTTCGGCGGGGATGGAACGGAGGTGCTCGCCCACCTTCACGATGAAGCGCGACTTGTACTGCCTGGTGAGCAGCCTGAGCACCTGGTCGATATTTTGGGTGCGGTCCGGCAATGGTTTGGCGGCATGCAGGGACCGGTACTTTTCGATGGCCGCCCTAAGTTCTTCCCTGTCGATGGGCTTGAGCAGGTAATCGATGCTGTTCACCTTGAAGGCCCTGAGGGCATATTCGTCGTAGGCCGTGGTGAAGATCACGGGGCAGCTTACAACCACTTTTTCGAAGATCTCGAACGACAGCCCGTCGGCCAGCTGTATGTCGAAGAAGGCCAGGTCGGGCATGCCGTTCTCGGTAAACCATGCTACGGCAGAGCTGATGGATTCGAGCCTGCCCAAAACCGTGGTGTCGGGGAACAGCTCCAGCACCATGTCCTGCAGGCGCCCGGCCGCCAGCACTTCATCTTCTATGATCAGGACTTTCATATCATTGTTTGATCAGGGGTACGCGAACCGTGAATTCCCCGCCGAGCTCCGGCGGGTAGGCATCACCGGATGAACCGTTGATCTCGAAGGTGCCCCGGCTCAGGTATTCGTACCTCGATTTGATGTTCCGGAGTCCATGGTTTTCCCATCCGCCGCTTTCCCCGCGAAGGATGCTGCTTTTCCGCTGCAGGTTGTTCTTCACCACCAGCCTTCCCCCCGGCTCAGTAAAGATACTGATCTTTAGCGGCCTGTCGGACGAGATGATGTTATGTTTGATGGCATTTTCAACCAGCATCTGTATCGAAAGGGGGATGGCCCTGTATGTAAGGCCATCACCCACATCCGTCTCCACGTGCAGGTTATCCCCGAACCTGATCCGCATCAGGCTGATATAGTCCTCCACGAACTTCATTTCCGTTTCGAGGGGCACCAGCTCCCGGTCCTTGTGCTCCAGCACATAGCGATAGATATCCGACAGCTGCTTCACGAACCTGGTGGCCCCTTCGCTGTCCTTCGGGATCAGTCCGCTGAGGGTGTTCAGGCTGTTGAACAGGAAGTGCGGGTTCACCTGGTTCTTCAGGGCTTCGTATTCGAGGGCCAGCTTTTCGCGCTTCAGGGCCTCTTCGTTCTTGACGGCATCCCGCCAGGAATGGAAAAACTCGTTGGTATACAGTACCAGGGCGATGATGATGACCACGAACAGTTCAATGGACATGATCATCTTGCCGCTCCCGGCCCTGACATAGTGCCCGAAATCGCCCCCCATCAGCCATTCGACCCAGATGAAATTCACCGCCAGGATGATGCCCGAAGACACGATGAGCATGGCAACCAGGCTGTAGATAAGTTTTTTTCCCGGGGGCAGGGGCCGCTTCCGGAAGATCCTTTCCAGCATCGGATCGGTCATCACGTTGCCGGTCCACAATGAGGCCCCGATCAGGAACGAATAGAAGAGCGAATACAGGATATACCTTGTGCTCAGGTTGCTGAAGCCCGAAAAAATGATGGATAGCGATGTGCCGATCAGGGTCACTGCCATGATCCCTTTCACATGCATCCATATGATCCTGTTTTTCTTCACCGCCTGTACTTACAATTCGCAGCCGTTAGCCAGTTCATTGTTGTATTCCATACCCCAGTCGGGAGCGATCTCCGATGCGGGCTCGAACTTGCTGAACTTCTCCTTTGCGATCAGGAAATAGGGGCATGCAGCCGTTTTCCCGCCGCCGAACATCTCAGGGGTATACATGATGTTCATGCCGGTAAGGAAATAAACCCGCGGGTTTTCGGGGTCGATGGCCTTGGCCTTCCCGAAGCTGGCAGATGCTTTTTCCGAATACACCATCCCGCGGCCCATGGGGTCGACCTGTATCCTGCCCTGGTGGATCCAGCCCTGCAAAACCTCGATCTCGGCATTGGCGGGACTGAGTTCACGGGCTTTGCCCAGGAAGGTCTCGGCCTTGTCGAGGTATCCGTCGATCCCTTCGGTGGGTGCGCCTTCGGCGAAACAGTAATTCAGGTAGCAGTAGCTGATGTAATAGTAGGG
>JAXGTH010000257.1:0-2828 GCA_040775045.1 Bacteroidales bacterium | reverse complement strand
AAATTTTTAGTCCGAAGGTTTCTGCAAAGTTCCACTGCACCACCAGGGCGGGGTAAAACTGCCATTTGTCCTCGGGGAAACCTTCAGGCCTGAATTCGTGTGTGTTGTGGGCTGCCCCGAAAATGTCGTCCATGGCCGTTACATTCAGGATGCTCGATTCCTGCATCAATTCCTTGCTGAAAGCATCGTATCGCTTCACAATGGGCGTGCGGTTCACCGGCAGGATCATGATATTATCCCGGTCGAAGCCCAGGTCGGCGTTCCTTAAATAATTGAGCTGGTTATATATTACAAGGGTGCCAATGATCAGGCTGATGGAAATAGTAAACTGCAGTACGACCAGCATTTTGCGGGCAAGACCGCTTCCCCTCGACAGACCGTGATCTCCATTCAGCACATTCAGGGGTTTGAATGCTGCGAGGTAAAAGGCCGGGTAGATGCCGGAAACGATTCCCACCAGCAATCCGAGCAGTATAAGGGCCACGATATAATGGGGCTGCAGCAGAATGCCCAGCTCGAAGTCCTTGCCCGTGAAATTGTTGAATGCCGGTATGCTGAGTTCAACAATGATGATCGAAAGGATGAGCGCTGCGAAGGTGAGGATGAGTGATTCGCCCATAAACTGCGTGATCAGCCTTTTCCTCGACACCCCGATGGCCTTCTTGATGCCGATCTCCCTGGCCCTGTTGCTGGAGGTCGCTGTAGACAGGTTCATGAAATTAATGGCCGCGATCACCAGCAGGAAAAGGGCAATGGAGGAGAGAATAAAGATATATGACTTATTGTTGTTCTGCTCAATCTCATAGTCGAGCCTTGAATTGAGATGGATGTCGGTGAGTGGTTGCAGATAAAGTGTTACATTCTCTTTCTCTGCATCATAGAAATACTTTTCAACGAAGCCGGGAAACTTATCCTCCAGCATCTCCGGGCTGGCCCCTTCTGCAAGGACAAGATAGGTCCAGCAGGGATTCCATACCCAGGTCTGCGGCAGTTTTCCACCGTACATCGCTTTCACTGATGCCATGGATCCCATGAAATCGAATATGAAATGCGACTGCGACGGGACATCCTCGATCACTGCGCTGACTTTAAGCGGGATGGCCTCTTCGAACTCCAGGATCTTTCCGATCGGGTTTTCATCGCCGAAGTATTTCCTGGCCATCGACCGGGTGATCACAACGGCATTGATCTCATCAAGTGCAGTGGCAGCATCGCCGAGGATGAATTTGTGGTCGAAGATCTCGAAAAAGGTTGAATCTGCGAAAAAGAAACGGCGTTCGTTGAATTTTACGTCGCCATATTCGACCAGGCTGCGCGGGGCCTGGAAGTTGTAAATCCTGCATATGTTCTCGATAAGGCCCGGAAAGTCGTTCAGCAGCGTGAAGGCTACCGGGAAAGGAAGGCTGGCGGAATTTTCGCCTACTCCCTCAAAATCATACACCTGTGCAATGCGGTAAATATCCCCGGCCCTTTCGTGGTAACGGTCGTATTTCAGCTCATCCAGCACATAGATCATGATCAGGATGAAACTGGCAATGCCAATGGCCAGCCCGGCCACATTGATCAGGGTATAGGTCTTTCGCTTGAACAGGAACCTTATCGCTGTTTTGAAAAAATGCAGTAACATAAGGGACGCATTAATTTATGATCATTTATTCGGGAATACGATAATAGATCTTGCCTACGATCTTCCAGCCGTCGACGAATTTGTACAGTGAAAGATAGTCTGTGAAGATCTTCTTTCCTCCCCTGCTCAGGTGGATCTTCGCTACGGCAGCCGTTCCGGTGATGTCGATGAACTCGAACTCACAGGTCGTCAATTCCCCCTCAGGAACAGGTGCCGGATCCTTGTCCTTCCGCATCTGCGCCATGATGATCCAGTTGTAAATGGGCAGTTTATCCACCATATTCTCTTTAAGGATCAGCAGGTCGAAGCCCGGAAAGAATCCTTCGCGGGTGGCATCAAGGTCGCCCTTGTTCTGCAATCCGTCGACATAAGCCGTGAGTACCAGCTTTTTGATGGCCTCCGTATCATTGTTTGCGTCCTGGGCCGGGAGGGTTATGCCCAGTAAAAGGATAAGGGTGAAGATTGTCAGTTTTTTCATTTTTCCTGGATTTAAAGTTGTTTTTATCCGGATGTCCTGTCAAATGGCGGGTCAGGCGTCGGATCTTGCCTGGCGTTTTCTGAACATCAGCGGTATGTTGTCCTTGCCGGGGGCTCCAATTTCCATGAGCTCCCAGTCCTGGTTGTATTCCTTGATCTTCTTTTTCAGTATGGGTACCGGATCGGCAGGGACATCGTCGTTTCCCTCCCAGCTCAGCAATTCAACCCGGTATTGTATGGTCTTCTTGCGGCCGTTGATCCTGACTTCGATCTCGATGTTCTGTTCAACATCAACATCGGGAATTAATATTACTACTTCTCTCATATAAGTATACTTTAAGGTTGATGATCAGTTAGTCCCTGAAAATGAGCTTGTCCTTGGAGCCAAATGACTTATAGGACGAAACGATCACTTTTTCTCCCGGATCAAGCCCCTCTTTTACTTCATAGTAACGCGTGTTCTGCCGGCCGATGCTGATGTCCCTCTTTACGGCATAGCTTCCCGAAGGGTCGACCACATAGATCCAGTTTCCCCCTGTTTCCTGGAAGAATCCTCCCCGTTTTACGATAATGGCATCGCTGGCACTGCTGAAGATCACCCTGAGCTGTACCGTCTGCCCTCGCTTGATCGTCTTTGGCTCATCGCCTTCGAACAGCAGGTCGACCTCAAAAGTGCCATTGGTGACATCGGTATATATTTTGCTGATCCTCAGCCGGTATGTTT
>JAXGTH010000256.1:0-2838 GCA_040775045.1 Bacteroidales bacterium | reverse complement strand
TCCGATCAGTATGGCAAACAGGTAGAGGGTGTAAACATTTCCTGCCATCCACTGAAACAATATGACAAAAAGCCCCTGTGTAGCCATCATGATGATGATTGACGTTTTGCGTCCGATCTTGTCGCTGATCATGCCCCAAAGGATCCTTCCGAGACCGTTCGATAATGCAAAGAATACGGCCATGGCAAGGGTAGCAGCAGCACCCGCTGCTTCCGGGGATATGCCGGCCTTGGTCAGGGCTTCCTGCGGCCAGAGTCTCATCAGCCCGATGCTCATGAGCCCGGCAGCGGCCCCGAAGGTAAAGGTGATCAGTATGAGGTAATACTGGTAGGTGCGCAGCATCTCGCCACTCCTGAAATCGATGGTCCCTGCCGAATTCTTCTTGGTGGCTACAGGGGGTATCCATCCCTTTGGTTGCCATCCTTCAGGCGGGAAAACCATCCATATACTCCCGATACCAACAACAACGAGATAGGCAATGCCGTAAGCAATAAAAGTATTTGATAGTCCAATGTTCTCAAGCAGTTGCCCGCCGCCCAGCGGACCCAGCCTGTCGGCCATGGCCATCCACAAGGTGGCGCCAAAGCCGAATCCGGCGACGGCCAGGCCGGTAATCATACCCTTTTTATCAGGGAACCAACGCATACCTACTGCGATGGGAACTACATAGCCCAGGCCTATGCCGCTTCCTCCCATGATCCCAACGAAAATGAAAGTTGTTGTGAAATTTTCGGCTCCGAAAATCCCTGCAAGGATATAGCCCAATCCAAGGACGATACCCCCTGAAAATGCAAGTTTGCGGGGTCCTACCTTAGGCATTAGCCTTCCGGCGATGACCATCACAATGGCAAAAAGTGCAAGCCCCGCTGAAAATACCATTTGTGTTTCAGCTTTGCTCCAGCCGGCTTCGACCAGTAGTTTGGTGTATACCGACCAGGCATAGATTGCACCCAGGGCGAGTTGAATGAGGATTGCTCCGAGCACGACAAACCCTCTGTTAAAAGGTGTTTTATTTTCCATGTTTCTGGTTTTTAGGTGTTTAGTATTTAGTATTCAGAAGTCAGTATTCAGTATTCAGTATTCAGAAGTCAGAATTCAGTATTCAGAAGTCAGTATTCAGAATTCAGTATTCAGAAGTCAGAATTCAGTAATCAGAATTCAGAAGTCAGTAGTCTGGTTCAGGTTCATATGCAGCATTCTGCTTTATCTTTTGTATATATGACTCCAGCATTTTGCTTACTTCTTCAGCAAGAGAAGGAGCTTGATCTGGGATAATGTATTCCAGGTCTTTTGATAAGATTATAAAATACTTCAATTCTTCCAAAGATGCCTGAGCTATATTATAAAACCTAATTTTTTCCCTGACCCCTGCTCTCTTGTATCCTTCTGCAATATTTGCAGGAACAGACAAAGCAGCCCTTCTCATCTGAGAAGTTAGTCCATACAATTCATCTTTGGGAAATGCTTTGGTAGCTTTATAAATTGAAAGAACCAGGCGATGGGATTTTTCCCATACTGCAAGGTTCCTAAAGCTACCTTTATCAGACATGCTGGAAATATTCTGAATACTGAAATCAGGCTCCTGAATTCTTGTTATTGAAAAGCACCCCGGGCTATGATAGCCCGGAATGCTTATAATAATTTCGAATTAACGTTTTACCTCAACTTTTGCTCCGGCGATGATCTCTTCGACTACGCCCGGGTCAAGCAGTGTGGAGGTGTCGCCAAGGTTGGTGGCGTCGCCTTCACCGATCTTGCGGAGGATCCTGCGCATGATCTTCCCCGAACGCGTCTTCGGAAGGCCGCTCACGATCTGGATCATGTCGGGTTTTGCGATGGGGCCGATGAACTTGGTCACGGTATCGCGGATCTCCTTCTCGATATTCTGGGCTTCGTCTTCCGACAGCTCGTCGCAGATCACATAGGCGTAGATGCCTGATCCCTTGATTTCGTGCGGGTAGCCGACAACGGCCGATTCAACGACTTTCGCATGCTGGTTGATGGCATCCTCCACTTCGGCGGTGCCGATGCGGTGCCCCGAAACGTTGATCACGTCATCCACGCGTCCCATGATCCTGTAATAACCTTCCTCGTCGCGTTTTGCTCCGTCGCCGGTGAAGTACAGGTTCTTGTAAGTAGAGAAATAGGTCTGGCGGCAACGTTCATGGTCGCCGTAAGTGGTGCGGATCATGCCCGGCCACGGGAACTTGATGCAAAGGTTTCCTTCAACCCCGTTGCCCTTCAGCTCATTGCCTTCATGGTCGACAAGAATGGGCTGTACGCCGGGCAGCGGAAGGGTGGCGAACGATGGCTTGGTGGGAGTGATGCCCGCGAGCGGGGTGATCATGATACCGCCTGTTTCGGTCTGCCACCAGGTGTCGACGATGGGGCACTTGCCCTTGCCAACGATGTCGTGATACCAGCGCCAGGCTTCCTCATTGATGGGCTCACCCACGGTGCCGAGCACCTTCAGCGAGCTAAGGTCATGTTTGGTCACGAAGCCGTTGCCCTGAGAGATCAGCGCACGGATGGCCGTGGGTGCAGTATAGAACTGGTTAACCTTATGTTTGTCAACTACTTCCCAGAATCTGCCTGCATCGGGCCAGGTTGGTACACCTTCGAACATCACGGAGATGGCCCCCGTGAGCAGCGGCCCGTAAACGATATAGGTGTGGCCGGTTACCCAGCCAATGTCGGCCGTACACCAGTAGATGTCGCCTTCATTATACTGGAAAACGGTCTTGAAGGTGTATTCGGCATAGACCATATATCCCCCGATGGTGTGCAATACCCCCTTGGGCTTTCCTGTCGAGCCGGAAGTGTAAAGGATAAACAGCG
>JAXGTH010000255.1:0-2867 GCA_040775045.1 Bacteroidales bacterium | reverse complement strand
TTAACAGATTAATGTAGTGCTCCTCCAGCCATTCATAGAAAAACTGGCTGGGCACCTGGATCGTGAGTACGCTATTTTCGAGCTTGAGGGGCTGGATGGGCACAAACCAGGTTTTATAACTCTGGTAGTGTATATTGTCTTTAATAATTTTCAGACAGTTTTCCCATACCTCAATGGCGTTCTTTTCCATCCGCAATCGAAAATATTAAAAGATTCAGCTCTAGATTTTAACAATGCAGTGCTGCGAGTCAGCAGCTTTTCCCGGTCTCCAAGTCTTGTATCTGGCAGTTCAAATTAGTTAACAAAAGTCATTTAAAAAAAGTTAAAAAAAAACAAAATATGCTATTGACTTATAAAAAATTTTGTCGTATATATTAGGGCGAAGGGGGTTGATATTTTCACTGCTTTTATACATCTGAGCGACACCTTTTTGGATGGATCATTAAAAGTAATACATTTTCTTTCGGCATACTAATATATCAGTTTTTTTGTGAGGAAAAACCATATTTTTTTTATTGAAGCGCTCTGATGGCGCAGTTTATATTCAGACTGTCTTTAAATAAGCGATCTTCACTCCGTGAATTTTACTGAAGCGGTCATAGCAGCGATTGCTTTCACTCTTGCGGACCATGAATACCAGATTGCAGCTGAGCTGAAAGTCCTGTTCCACCACCTCCAGGCTGTCGTCCTTGATGATCCGCATCACCTCATTCATCAGGGGGTAATCGTAGGTGAGCCGGTAAACATCCTTTACCGTGTGGCTCACGATCGCGGCCTGGCGGAGGGCTTCCATGCTGGCAGTCTTGTAGGCCCTGATCAGTCCGGGAACCCCGAGCTTGGTCCCCCCGAAATACCGGACCACCACCACGAGTACATTGGTCAGGTCGAAGGATTGGATCTGCCCGTGTATCGGCCTGCCTGCCGTGCCGGATGGCTCACCGTCGTCGTTGATACGGTATGCCGACCTGTCGAACCCCAGCACCCAGGCATAACAATGGTGGCGTGCATCATGGTATTCTTTTCGAAGGTCTTCGAGATGCTGTTTTACTTCTTCTTCGGTCCGTGCCGGCAGGGCGATGGCGATGAACCTGCTGCCCCTGTCCTTGTAGACCGCCCCGGAGCGTGTGCCTATCGTTCTGTATTCGTCTTCAAACATCATGTAGGTCAGGCATTGGCTATGAGTATGATGGCAATGAGCGCGAGGACGATACCCGCGATATTTTTTTTGCTGAGCTTTTCCCTGAACAGGAAAAACCCGGTAAGGGCACTGAGGCTTACGATACCGGCATTGGTCACGGGAAAGACCACGGCACTGTCGTAAAGCCCCATCGACTTAAGGATGTAGAAAGTGGAACCGAAATTAAGCAGTCCCAGGATGATCCCGGCCAGGATGTTCCTCATGGATATCATGTACCTTTTCCTGGCATACCTGAGGATGCTGTTCACGATGCCCAGCACGAGCGCCGTCAGGAATACCATGGCAAGGAAAAGGATCAGGTCGTTGTTGCCGGCAATGAAATGGTATTCGGTGTATTTCATCAGGGCGTCATTTACCCCGTTGCCCACGAAGAGCAGCAGGGGAAAGACGACGTATTGCTTCGGGAAAGAGCTTGTCTTTCCGCGCCCCAGCGTCAGGTAAAAGGCCACCAGGGCCGTAAGCACCCCCAGTCCTGCCAGCAGGTTCACCTTTTCCCCGAGCAGGATGATGCCGGCGATGACCGGGACCACCACCGACATCTTGCTGGCCACCGACGTAAGGGCCACACCGACCTTCTGGGCCGAAAGGGCAAAGATGATGAAGGTGAGGATGAAGGTAAGCCCCAGCAGCAGGGCATAGGCGAACCAGGGTTTTGATATGATAGCAGCGGGCTGGAGGCTTCCGTCATAGACCAGGAAACCGAAGGCAGTTGCCACGATATAGTTCACGGTGATGGCCTGCCAGTTGTCGATCCTGAAACGGGTAAACAGTTTCATCACCACAAAGATGGCTGTCGACTGCAGTATGGTGAGGACCAGGAATATCATCGCATGTATGTTAGGTGTTCTTTACATCGATCATCCTGGCCATAATGCTGATGGCGATCTCGGCAGGGGTTTCGCATCGCATGGGCATGCCGATGGGCATGTCGATACTGCTGATCAGGCTTTCGTCCATGCCACGTTGTGTAAAGGTATTCCTTGCTTCTTCCACCTTTTTTTTGCTCCCGATCATGCCCAGGTAGGCATGCGGGCGTTCAGCGCAGGCATAGGTGATCTCTTCGTCCGACTCATGGCTGTTGGTCGTCACCACGATGAAAGTGTGTTCGTCGAAGGGGAGTGCATCCAGTGCTTCTGGCCAGGGCATGCATCGTCTGGCGATCTCAGGCTTAGCGATACTGTCCAGCAGGCCTTTCCGGGGATCGATGATGGTCACTTCGAAACCGAAACCTGAGGCCAGTGCGGAAACCGCTTGCCCGACATGCCCCGCCCCGAAGATGTAGAGCGGCTTCTTAACGGGCAGGGGATCGATGAAGACCGTGGCTTCTCCATAGGCTGTCGATTGTCCTTCCGATCCCTGGTTGTAGTTGCCCAGCCTGGTCTTTCCCGAAGCAATGCATTCGAGCGCATCGCTGATGACCCTTTGTTCAAGCATGCCCCCGCCCACACTGCCAAAGGTATGGCCTTCGGCCGTCACGATCATCTTGCTGCCTGCTTTCCTGGGCGTGGAACCACTGGTGTCAATGACAGTGCACATGGCGGCGGCCCTTCCCGCAACCGATAGTTCATGCAGTTTGGCGATCAGGTCCATGCTTACATATATTTATGGTAAAAATCGATGTGCCGGAGGGCGATGGCTTCCCAGCTGTATTCTTCCATGATCACCTTGT
>JAXGTH010000254.1:0-2879 GCA_040775045.1 Bacteroidales bacterium | reverse complement strand
TCGGCCTCCTGCCCGTAACGGCCCGGGTATACATCGGGTCCGCCGCTGAGTACCAGGCCCGAGCACTTATCCAGCAGGCTGAGGGCGGAGTCGACGGGCATGTGGTAAAGGTCGACGCAAACCACCATCGTGTCGATGGTACCCAGCCAGCGGGCATAGTTGCCATAGGAGGATTCAGGTGCGCCTTTCGAGATCCCGATGAGCAGGGGTTCCTGCTTTTCGGGCCCCGAGCATTGCTGTAAGATCACGACGGCCGTCATGGTCAGGGCGAAGAGGAGGATTGATAAGCTGGTTTTCATGTCAGGGTGTTAAGGGGGTCCGATCAAAAATATGAAATATCATGGCGATCTGCAAACCTGGCGGTCACTTTCATGGTACGAAGGTCAGAGGGCTTTCATGGCGTAGTATTCCACGGGGGCGTGATCGTCGGTCAGAATTACCGGTTCCCCGCTAAGCTGAAGCAGTACGCGGTGGCCGAGCAGTGCGTTGATCAGGGAGTCGCCGCTGGTGAAGGAGGGTTCTTCCGGCGATTTCAGCGCCACCAGGCTGATGCTTTGGAGCATCTCCCGGTTTTCGGGCTCATGGCATGCAAAGAGGTACACCCTCGGGAATACCTCCCTGAAGGTCGCGTACTGCGCTTTGAGGAATGTGCTTGCCGGTCCGTCGAGCGAGGCGATGAGGTTTTCGATCACCAGCCCTCCGTCGGAGAGCATCCCGTACTTGAGCCTTACGGCCTCGAGGGTGGTGAGCTGGAAGGGGATGGCCAGCAGCGATTTGTAGGCATCGCCCAGGATGACGTCGTAGGTGCCGTCGTGCCTGTTCAGGAAGGTTCTGGCATCTTCATGGAAGATCCGCAGCCGGGGATCGTCAGCCAGGCCGAAATGTTCCTTTGCCAGGGCCGTAAGGCCGGGATCGATCTCCACCACGTCGATGGTGGCATGAGGGTAGCGGCCAAGGTAGTATTTGGGATAGGAATACCCCGCCCCGCCCAGGAGCAGCGCGCTGCGGAAGCCGGGGTTGAAATGTCCGGCCAGCCGGTAGTACCAGGTGTATTCGTATACCAGCGAATCGCTGCCGGGAAACATGGCCGAGCTGTACTCGTCGTTGACCTTCATCACCCTGATGGGCTCGCCGCTGATCCAGTATTCGGTGTCGAAGATCCTGACATGGTTGTATTGTGTGTCAACCACGATGTCATTGCCCCTGCTGTTATGATGCATGACTGTCGCAGCCGTAAGGCCTGCCAGCATGATGACAGAAACGACCAGGTTGCCTGGATTCCTGAAGCTGATGTAAAGGCTTAGCGATACCAGGATGAGGATGATCGCGATCACGTAAAGGATGCTGGTCGTGCCCAGTGCCGGGATCAGGACGAATCCGGCGAGGAAGGTGCCAGCGATGCTCCCGATGGTCGAGATGGCGTAGAGCCTGCCGACCGTTGCTCCCGATGTTGTCACAGCCCTGACCCTTAGCCTGACGGCATAGGGCGACACCATGCCCAGCAGGATGCTGGCCGGGGCGAAGAGGACGATGGTCCCGAGGAGTGTGCGGGTCATCATACCTTCGAAGGCGCTGCCCAGGAAATAGAGGACATGGTCTTTGACCAGCGTGGTGAGGCCGATCAGGATGGCCGAAAAGAGGATGATCCATGAAAGGGTTGAAAAGCGCGGCCTCCTGTCGGCCAGCCGGCCGCCCAGCCAGTAGCCTGCGCTGAGGCTTGCCAGGATCACCCCGATGAGGCTGGTCCAGACGTATAGCGAGGTGCCGAAATGTGGCGCCACCACGCGCGAACCCACGATCTCGTAGATCATGACGATAGCTCCGCAAAGGAAAACGGCAATTTCGAGCAACCCCCTTTTCATGACCGAAAGGTAGGGAATTTTTAATAATTCACCATCGCAACTTTTGGGTGCCGGCAGCTCAGTACATCAGGTACTTCTTCTCGTTCTCGCGCCATCCTGCCTGGTAGCTGTGTTCCACAAAGCAGATCACCAGGTCGGCCTCGTATTTGTGGTCGCAGAAGAAAATCTCCTTATCGGCTTCATAATCATATTTTACGAAGAACCATTTGCCGTCGTTGTTCCCGGCCTGGTAGGAGTAGGCTACACGATATACCAGGAGGTCGGCTTCGTAGGTATGCTCGGCAACGAATACCTTTATGTCGGCCTCATAGCTGTGGTTGCAGGAAAAAACCTTTTGTGCAATGGCGTCAGGGCCCGAAAGCATGGCCAGCAGGACGGCCAGTAAGGATATTGCATTCTTCATTTTACGGGGTTTATTGCTTATGCTGCTCTCGTTACAATTTTAGTGCCACATAGAATGCCGATGTCATCTGTACATATTCCCGCGAATATTCATTGTTCTCATTCCTGATGCTCAGCCTGTCGAAGTCCACTTCCCCCGGTGTAAAGCTCCATTCCGTCATGAAACGGTTGGGCGGGCGGCCGCTCACGGGCACCACGGCCAGTTCGCGCAGCTTATGCAGGCCCTGCCTGAGGGCCTCCTGCTCAAAGGCTTCCTGGCTTCCCGATGGCAGGATGAGGGCAAAAAGCCCATCGGGCTTCAGCAGTCCGGCCACGCCTCCGGCCAGTTCACCGAACGTCAGCTTCCCGGTATGCCTGGCCAGTTTCTTGCTGTTATCAGGGGGGAGAAGGGCATTGGAAAAGTAGGGCGGGTTGCTCACGATGAGGTCATAGGCAGCCGGTGGCTGCCGTTGCGCAAGTTCCTGGAGTGAACACGCTTCAGCCTGTAGCCTTGCAGCCCAGGATGAACGGCCGAAATTTTCGCCGGCCTGCTGCACGGAAGGGCCGTGGATATCGATGGCCAGGACCTTTGCAGCAGGGAAACGCTGGGCCAGCATAAGCGAGATGACCCCGCAT
>JAXGTH010000253.1:0-2908 GCA_040775045.1 Bacteroidales bacterium | reverse complement strand
GGAACTCGATGAGCGCGATTTTCTCGACAGGGTGGATATCCTGAACGGCATGGGACAACACGTGATGGTGTCAACATTCAGGGAATATTACAAGCTGGTGGGATATTTCTCGAGGTTCAAAATCGGCCGTCTGCGTATCGTGATCGGTATCCCCACCTTTCTGAAGGTGCTCGACGAAAAGTACTACACAAAGCTGCGGGGCGGCATACTTGAAGCCCTGGGAAGGCTTTTCCCCGAAAATGTGAAATTCTACGTATACCCCACCATCTCCTCTGTATCGCTCGATAACAAGGCCCCTGCCGGTGAACTTCTCACCTCACGGAACATTGAACTTCCCGGGAAGCTCAGGCCGCTGTACGACTACCTCATCCAATGCCGAAAGATCATCGATATCGAGGACGTGAAGAAGGACCGCCTCTATATCAGCTCTCCCTACGTATTGAAAATGATAAAGGAAAACATTCCCGGCTGGGAACTCATGGTGCCGAACTACATCGAGGAAGTGATCAAAACGAAGCGGCTGTTCGGTTATTCGGGCGACGGCAAGCTTTATAAGGACTCAGAAGCTTTTAAAAATTCGTGCAAGTGAGTAGCCCGGGGCCTGCATGTCGAGATCGAGGAAGTACCCGAAAGGTGTCGTAAAAGTCTCATAGCCCGCATTCTTCATCCGTTCCATGGCCTTCTCAAAGAGGGTTGCTGTGAATTCAGGGCTCGCCTTGCTCTCGGAGAGGTGCGCAAAGGAATGCAGCATCACCCGGCGGGTATCGTTCTTTCCTGCAGCCCATTTCAGGTTTTTCACGAGCTTGGTCTCCACGCCTTTCATGTCTGCCTCATCTTCCGCTTCCGCATGGATAAATGCCGTGAGGATGTTCTCATATTCGCCTGCTGCGGCATCCCCGGGGGCATCCTCCAGGACTTTCACCGTTGGCCGGAAGGAAAATCGCGTGCAATGGATCATCAGTAGCTTCATAGGCCGGAATTTCGTATTTTTACAGCATACAAATTTACCAAAAAACCATGAATACCGCCCTGGTCCCCCTGGCAGAACGATTGCGCCCCCAGCGTCTCGACGATTACCTGGGACAGGAGCACCTCGTCGGTAAGGGCGCCATCCTGCGCAAGGCCATCGAATCGGGGAACATCCCTTCGATGATCCTCTGGGGACCGCCGGGCACCGGAAAGACCACCCTGGCGCACATTATTTCCTTACAACTCAACAGACCCTTCTACACCCTAAGCGCCATCAGTTCGAGGGTGAAGGATGTCAGGGATGTGATCAGCAGGGCCAAACAGTCGGCCGATCATGCCATCCTCTTCATTGATGAGATCCACCGTTTCAGCAAGTCGCAGCAGGATTCGCTGCTTGGCGCGGTAGAGCGGGGCATCGTCACGCTTATCGGTGCCACCACCGAGAATCCCTCTTTCGAGGTCATCTCCCCCCTCCTGTCGAGGTGCCAGGTATACATCCTCAAGGCTTTTGAAAAAGAACAATTGCTGGCCCTGGCAGAAAAGGCAAGGATATACCTGGAAGAACGTCACGGAATGAAGATCGACATCAGGGAGACGGATGCCCTGCTCAGGATCTCCGGTGGCGACGCCCGCAAACTCCTCAATGCCCTCGAGCTGATCATCAACCAGTCGCCGGGCATCAAAAACCTGGAGATCACCAATAAGAGTGCCACGGAAGTTATCCAGGAGAACCTGGCCATGTACGACAAGGGTGGAGAAATGCACTATGACGTGATCTCAGCCTTCATCAAGTCCCTGAGGGGCAGCGATCCCAATGCGGCCGTGTACTGGCTCGCGCGCATGGTGGAGGCCGTTGAAGACCCGAAGTTCATCGCCAGGAGGATGCTGATCCTGGCTTCCGAGGATATCGGCAACGCCAACCCCAACGCCCTGCTGCTGGCCAATGCCTGCTTTGATGCCGTAAACAAGATCGGCTGGCCCGAAAGCAGGATCATCCTGTCGCAAACGGCCATTTACCTGGCAGCCTCTCCAAAGAGCAACGCCTCCTATATGGCCATCGGGAAGGCCCAGCAGGCAGTGAGGGAAAAGGGCGACCTCAGCGTGCCGCTGCACATCAGGAACGCCCCTACCGGCCTGATGAAGGATATCGGCTATGGCAAGGGATACAAATATGCCCATGACTTTGATAATAATTTCACGGAACAGGAGTTTTTACCGGAGGAGATCAGCGGGAAGAAGTTCTACGAACCCGGGAAAAATGCAAGGGAGGAAGAGCTGAGAAAAAGGCTGAAAGCTTTGTGGGGAAAGAAATACGGATATTGACATTCAATTTTTAATTTTTATTTTTTAATGTTTAATTATATCATTGATTAGAAAGAAATTAACGAAAAATATTGATATGATCCCATCCATACCGAATATCAGGCACAAGGATTCAGGCAATTTTTTCCTGATCGCGGGGCCCTGCATCATCGAGGACGACAGGATGCCCTTTCTGGTGGCGGAGAAAGTGCTGGCCATCACGGAAAAACTCAATATTCCATATATTTTCAAGGCTTCCTACCGCAAGGCCAACCGTTCACGGCTTGATTCTTTTACCGGTATCGGCGACAGGGAGGGGCTTGAAATATTAAGATCCGTTGGTGAGAAGTTCGGCATCCCGGTGATCACCGATATTCACGGTTCCGTGGAAGCGGCCCTGGCTGCAGAATATGTTGATATCCTGCAGATCCCGGCTTTCCTCTGCAGGCAGACCGAGTTGCTCGTTGCCGCCGCACATACCGGTAAAGCGGTGAATATCAAGAAAGGACAGTTCGTTTCGGCAGATGCCATGCGCTTCGCGGTCGATAAGGTCAGGCAGTCTGGCAATGAGCAGGTGATGCTCACGGAGCGGGGCAGCATGTTCGGCTACCAGGACCTAGTGGTTGACTTCCGCAAT
>JAXGTH010000252.1:0-2941 GCA_040775045.1 Bacteroidales bacterium | reverse complement strand
TTGAATCAATGCCCTCACATCTGCCCATAGAGGTTACTGCTATCGAGGCCGACGGTTTCCACCTGATGGTGGAGGTTTACGTCAACGGCATCCCGGCGCGTTTGCTTTTAGATACCGGCGCTTCGCGTTCAGTATTCGACAGGGACAGGATCCATCGCTTTTTTAATGGTGACAGCCCGGAACTCCTCGAGAATGAAGAATTGTCGACCGGGCTGGGTACCAACGATATGCAGAGCCAGGCACTCTACCTCGAAACCTTTGATATCGGCGAAACACGGATCAGGCATTATCCGGCCGTGGTACTCGACATGAGCCACGTGAACCAGTCGTACGAAAAGCTGGGGCTTACCCCCATCGACGGGGTGCTGGGCAGCGACATCCTCATGAAATACGGGGCCGTGATTGATTACGGCAGGCGCAGGATGCGCATCAACAAGCGGAGGAAAAGCCTTAAGGTCAGGAAGGGCTGAGCGGGTTACCGGAGGATCACGACCCTGGCGCTGGCCGAATTCCCTGATCCGTCAGTCACCCTGCAAACGTATATCCCCTCCGGGAGAGAAGATACCTGGACATGATGGTATTCATCTTCTCCATGGAGCTCTTCCAGCACAACATTACCGGTGAGGCCGAAAAGGGTGATCCTTACCGGGCCTGAAAAGTCCCCTCCTCCCGCTGCAATCGTGAAACTGTCGTTTGCGGGGTTTGGGAATACTTTCAGTGAAATGATTTCCGGTGCCCGGAGGGAAGGCACATCCATGCTCACCATGGGAGCCAGCCCCGTGCTGTAAAGGTTTAGCCCACCCGAGAAATTACCGGTCAACAGGTCGAGGTACCCGTCGTTGTCGAGGTCGGCGATGGCGGCCGAGGTGCGGTACCCCCCTGCGATGTCGAATGCAATGCTGTCGACCTCCTTCCAGAGTTCGCCAGAAGGAGTGAAACTGCCGGCCAGGTTTTCTTCGATATCGGTGAAATAGTAGATGACGCCCTGCTCCGATCCGCTGATAAGGCGCATCAGGCCATCAGCTCCGCGGAAGACATATGGGGTGCTGTAGCCGTCGTAGGAGAGGTTGAAGTCGGTGACCATCACCTTGCCCAGGCTGTCGGTGACGAGGGTGAACACGGGTTCGTACTGGCTTCCCGTATTGCGGTAGTAGTTGAGGTTTCCGGCACGTTCGCCGATGATGAGGTCGGGGAGGCCGTCCTCGTCGAGGTCGTAAATGAAAGGCGTGCTGTACTCACCCACGTCGATGCCCTGGTAGTTGGTTTCCTCGAGCTGGAAATCTTCGGGGTTGCCCAGGCAGGAACAGTTGCGGTAGAACATCAGGGTGCCGTCTGCGCGGCCCACCAGCATGTCGGCATCGTCGTCTGAATCGATATCGCCGAAAGCCGGATAGGGTCCCAGGATGTCCATCTCGCGGATGGAGCCGAAATCGTCGGTCACATATTCATATTGAGGGTTAGTTGCATCGCCCGTGTTGAGGAAGAGGGCGATCCTGCCGGCATATTCCGAATGCAGGGTCATGTAATCGTCGTACCAGGACGATTTATAATAGCCGTAATTGCCGATGACCAGGTCCTGCAGGCCGTCGAGGTTGATATCCGCGAATACGGGGTAAGCCCCCGAGCCGCAATCGATCATGTCCTGCTGCAGGAAACGTTTGGTGCTAAGGGTGAATTCGGGATATTCGTTGCTGCCCTGGTTCATATACAGCCATACGCTCTGGTGGTTGCGGGTCACGAATGGGTTGGGATCGAAGGGGGAGGCCAGCAGGTCCCTGATGCCGTCGTTGTCCACATCGACCAGGGCGGCGGCGGGCATAGAGAAGATGTGGGCAGGTGTACTTTCCAGAGGGTAATCCCAGCTGTATTCCCCGATATAGGCTTCTTCGGTGGTGCCGTCGTTGCGCAGCCATACCAGCTGGGGGTAGTCCACATCGCCCAGCAGCAGGTCCTTGGTGCCGTTGTTGTCGAAGTCGGCGAGCAGGAGGGTGGAGCCCGTGTGCCGGTCCCTGCCGGGACTATCAGAAGATGATGGATGTTTGCCACCGAAGCAGGTGTCGAGGTACAGGGTGTTCGACTCCTCGCTTTCGGCGAAACGCCCCCAGCACCAGGTGGTGCGTTCGAAGATGAGGGAGTCGGCATGCCCGTAGGTTTCCATCGAGAGGTTTTTGTGCATCTCCACGAAGGAGCCCAGGGCCCAGAAGGTGAGGATGTCGAGGTCGCCGTCCCCGTCGAGGTCGCTGATGCCGGGGTAGTCGGCATAGGTCACCAGGATGTTCACATAGCCGCTGCCGTACCAGGAGGTGAGGTAGGGGTAGATGACCCTTTCGAAGCGAAGTTCGGCAGCCGAGGTGTTACGGTACACCACGATACCCGGGAATTGCGGGTTGTAGGTGAAGAGGTCCTCACGGCCGTCGTTGTCGTAATCGGTAAAGATGGCCCAGTGGCGGATGTCCGGGAAGGCAGCGGCATATTCAGGGGCGTAGGTATATCCGATCTGCCCGGCCGTGCCTTCGTTGATGAAGGGCATGATGCGGTGGCCGTAACGGTCGAAGACGAAAAGGTCCTTGATCCCGTCCATATTGATGTCGACCTCCCCGAACTGGCATGCATTCATCCCCCCGGCAAAGGGAAAAAGGTAATTCTCCCCCTTCATATCACTGATGGAAATCGGTGCACGTTCCTGCTGCCCGGCAGCCGTCAGCAACAGTAACACCGGTAAAGTAGTGATGATAAATCGTTTCAACAGCATGGCGTGGTTCTTTATACAAAGATAAACATAATCCCGGTCCCGATTCCCGGTTCCCGGGACATTGGGCGTCAGGCGTCAGGCATCAGGCTTCAGGCATCCAGTATCAGGTATTCGGTATCCGGCATCCGGTATCCGGCATCCGGCATCCGGGATCCGGTATCCGGTATCTGGCATCCGGTATCTGGCATC
>JAXGTH010000251.1:0-2972 GCA_040775045.1 Bacteroidales bacterium | reverse complement strand
GTTTATTCGCCTTTTAGGATCGTACATTCACTTTAAAAGCATAGTCATGAAAAAACTTTTACTCCTTTTCCTGCTGCCATTGATGTGCATTGACAGCTTTGGCCAGACCATCGTAAGCACACTACCCGAGAACAAGCGGGCTGTTGTGGAAGACTATTCGGGGGTGATGTGGGAATCCCCATACTCCCATAAGCGGATCCAGCATATGCAATATGCTTATCCGGAGCATGTTTTTGCCATCTGTATACATGAGGGTGAAAATGCCATCCCGGGAGGGGATGAATATCTCGACCTGAGGACCCCCTGGGGCCCGGAGTTGCTTGCCCAGACGGATTACCTGGCAGATTATCTTACCGTAACCGTTAACCGGCATTATTTCCCTGCACATGCACACAATAACGGCACGGCCATGCATGCCGATGGCATACAGGAGGCAATCGAAACCATCATGCTCGACGTAGCTTATGTCAATGTTGCGGCCGAAGCTTCTATCGACCTTGCAACGAATGAACTCACTGTCCATGTTGAAGCCTACTATACCACGAACTCGCCACAGAATACCAACTACCTGAATGTGGCCCTTGTGCAAAACGAACTTGTCAGCTGGCAGGAAGGAAGGATGCGCAACCCGAACTATTGTACCACAAATGAAAATGAATACCGCGAAATGGCTGTATTAAGACATCTGCTCACCGGCCAGTTCGGCGATGAGATCGCCACTACAACCAGCGGGACATTTATAGACCGGTATTATACCTACACGATCCCTGACTATATTGAGGATATCGAAGTGGACCTTACTAACCTTGAAATTGTGGTATTCGTGACCGAAACCACCCAGGAGATCATCAATGGCAACAGCTGCGAGCCTGTCATTGTCGGGCCGCCGATCGTCAAGATGCGATCATCCCTGCTAGATGTTTGCTCGGGCGAGACCGTGCAATTCGAGGATTTATCGGCATCCGGAGTATATATGCGCACATGGACTTTCCCGGGCGGTACCCCCTCTTCAAGCACGGAAGCTTCACCGGTTGTCATCTATGAAAACCCGGGCGATTACGATGTGACCTTGTCGGTGACCAATACATACGGTACATCTGAGTATACTTATGAAAATTATTTGGATGTGCAAGACCGCTCGGATGTTTTCTGTATCGAATTCGACGGCTGGGAAGCCTCGCACTGGATTAACGCGCCCAATGCATCAGAGCTGATCGCGGGAACGGACAACTTCTCGCTGATGTGCTGGGTATTCCCGATGTTCTATGTCGACGACTGGACCCATTTTGGCGGGATCGTCGGTTTCCGTGAATTTGGAGATGCCGGGGGGATGTCGTTCTATATCCTTCAGCTGGGTGGTACCGCCCTTGAAGCCAGGATAGAGACCGACGACGGGATGTTCACCATCGGGACTCCCGACGGGGCCATGGAACTATTCGAATACCAGCACCTTGCAGTGACCTACGACGGTGCATTCCTGCGTTTGTATAAAAATGCTGAGTTACTGCAAGAGCTTGAAGCCACGGGATTGTACGGTACCAGTGGACATGTAGGGTTGAACATCGGCGGGGCCCTCCTGGGGAACTATACAGGATGGACCTTCGATGGAGAAGTTCATGAGGTCACGCTATGGACGAAAGCGCTCAATGAACAGGAGATCGAGCAATACATGTGCATTGACCAGGACCCGGCAACGATCGATGATCTGGCCCTTTATTATACCTTCAGCGAGTGTGCAGGGAGCCCGATCGTGGATGATAAAGTCGGGAATTACCAGGGCATGATGCTCGACATCACCGATGATAACCGCATATCCAGCGAAGTATGTGAGTACACGGGTACGGAAGAAATACTCCTGCCGCGCGATAACGCCGACCATGTGATCGTATATCCAAATCCTGCAGGCAATAGGGTAAATATTGCGAATTGCAACAACGCAAGCGTGACACTGCAAAATATGGTTGGCCAGGTGGTCAGGTCCTATGGTGATGTGCAGGGTTCCATTGATGTTTCCCAGGTGCCTGAAGGAATGTACCTGATGAGGATCAATACCGGACAGGCTGAGATCATCAGAAAGATCAATATCAGAAGATAGCAGCTTTTTGCCCGTCACCCGACGAGCAGGATATACAAAACACCCGCTCGCGCGCGTCTCTGACGCGTGCGGATATTTTGCTCGTCTCCCGACGAGCTGTATTATTGGTGTTGCTCATCAGGAAATAGCTGCGGTTGCGCAGGGATCATGAGATCCTCGCGGGCCGGAAAAAACCGTGATGATGCCTGCCCCTGACACCCGAAAAGCCCTGACGGCTTTGAAATAGGCCCCGGATTTCGTATCTTTAGTATGTGATTTCTTTCCATATCAAATGAAGCTGAAGGTACTTTTGCCGCTTATCCTATACCTTTTGCCTGTTTTTTCTTCGGGCCAGATCGCAGAGGAAATGAGCAGGATCAATGCCGACAGCCTTTCATCCGTCCTTCCCGGTCTCACCGGCACTGAAAAAATCGATGCCCTGAATAAAATAGCTTTTAAAATCTGTTATAAGTTCCCGGATAGCTGTATTTCGCTGGCCAATCAAACCATTGAATTGTCTGAGGAACTAGAATATGTTAAAGGGAAAGCCATCGGCTTATTTAACCTTGGAAATGGATATTTCTTTCAAGACAGCATCAGGCAATCGGTCGTAAATTATCTGACAGCGCTAAGGATTTTCGAAAACATTGATGTTTGCCCGGAAATGGGATACACCTTCTATACGCTGTCTCTTCTAAACTGGCGGGCAGGGAAACTGGAAGAAGCAATCCAACAGGCAAAAAGGCAAATTCAAATTGCACATCAATTGTCAGATTATAATCAGGAGGTCGATGCTCTGTTTAGTGCGAGTAATTATTTCACCCAGTTTAATAAATGGGATTCAGCGGACATTTATCTGGATAAAGCGCTCGCATTACTTCAAAAATACCCTGATACC
>JAXGTH010000250.1:0-3007 GCA_040775045.1 Bacteroidales bacterium | reverse complement strand
GTTTAGTGTTTTTGCTGATTGTGCTGAAAATTGCAAGCAGCTCATTTGCTTCTTTAATGACTTCCTTAGCAGCTGTTCCGCCGAACCAGTTCATCCTGTCAGCAATGTCAAGCCAATAACGTGTTTCATTTGCTTCCCCTTCGCATATCCTTATTTTACTGCGAAAATCCTGTTTGCTGCTGGCCCTGTTAGCCTCGGCATAATTTGCTCCGATGCTGGTACCTGATTTTGTTAATTGATTGCGTATGACCCTTCCTTCCCACGTATTTGGTAAAGATCCCGAAACATTGATAATCTGCACAGCAAACTTCTTTGTCCTTTCTTCAAGAATCCGTGCAAACTCCTTGTTATTCATTTCTTTTATTTTACGGTTACAGATAATTCTAGGCACTTTAGTCACCTTAGCTCACTATAGTCACTTACAGCAATCCTTCATCGGCAAAACTGAAATAATTATTCTCGCCGATGATGATATGGTCGATCACCGGGAGATCGAGGAAGGCACCGGCCTTCTTGAGTTTCTGGGTAAGGCGGATGTCGGATTCGCTGGGTTTGATGTTGCCCGAAGGATGGTTATGGCACAGCACTACCGAGGCAGCATAGAGTTCCAGCGCCGATTTGAAGATCTTTTTCGGGTCGGCCACCGTGCCCGACAGGCCACCCTGGCTGATGCAGATGCTCCTGAGTATCTTGTTGCCCCTGTTCAAAAGCAATATCCAGAACTCCTCGTATGTAGAATCCTGTAAAAGAGGCTTGAAGAATGCGTAAACATCACGGCTGCATGACACCTTCTTCCGGTCCATGCTGCCTTCGGCCCCTGAACGGTTGGCCAGTTCCAGGGCAGCAATGAGCGTGATCGCCTTTACCGGTCCGATGCCTTTACGTTTTGTAAGATCCGCAACGGATAGTCGTGACAACTCCCTGAGCCTGCCCCCCGAATCTTCAAGGATATGCTTCGACAGCTCTACCGCACTTTGGCTGCGGTTGCCTGATCCCAGCAAAATGGCGATCAATTCGGCATTGCTCAGGGCCCTTTTCCCCTGGCGGAGAAGCTTTTCCCTCGGACGGTCGTCCTCGGCCCAGAGCCTGATCGGTATGTTCTTGCAATAGTCAGTCATGTTCCCTCCTGACTATTAATACCGGAAAATAAAAAAAGTCCCACCTTTCAGGGCAGGACTTTTTGAAGAAAATATAAAATATTTACATGGAATTTACATGCCTGGTGAGTTTCGACTTGAGGTTGGCAGCCTTGTTCTTGTGGATAATGGCCTTTTTGGCCAGCTTGTCGATAAGCGAAATGATCCCGGGAAGCTTTTCTTCTGCTTCCTTCCTGTTGTCAAGGGCCCTGAACCTCCTTACCGCATTCCTCATGGTTTTGCCATAGTAACGGTTGTGCGTCCTTCTTTTTTCGATCTGCCTGATCCTCTTTAAAGCTGATTTGTGGTTAGCCATATGTCTTCGTTTATGCTGTTGTTGTTGATCCCCTTACATTTGGGGGTGCAAAGATAAACATATTTCGGTAAATCAAAAAATATTTATGAATAATTGAGTCGGAATGAATGGATAGGTCCGGGTGGTGTGCGGTACGCGGTTTGTGGTGCGGGGTAAGGGGGGAAGGGGGGAAGGAATGATGAGATCCTAATGATTAGTGATTATTTCAGAATGAAACGAGAACGGAAGCCTATGGTACCCTGTAGGGGTGCAACAAAATCCCACAGTCCCAGAGTCCCATAGTCTCAAAGTCACAAAGTCTTCTGAAGGATTCGCGTTAAGGGGTGCGTGGCACGGGGTACGCGGTTCACGGCAGCCGGCATCATACTTTCTCTGTATGGAACTGATCTTTTTTTTTTATTAAAAATTAAACATTCAAAATTAAAATTTAGAAAGTGTTTTCCTCCCAAAAATTCCGTGTTCTTGCATAGGTGGAGTTATTGTTCGTATCTTAGGGCAGTAAATATTTTCGTCAAACAAAACCAAATTGATCATGAAACTGCATTTAAAAACCTTTGCCATCGCCATGTTGATGGCACCCATGTTTTTATCGGCACAGTTCCACTGTGTTTCTTTCGATGCCCTCACACTCGGAACCCAATACGGTGACGGGATCAACAACCAGGGCGACTGGATATTCACCGAGGACAACATTGATGTAAGTGTTGAGTACTTCGAGTGGCCCGGTGGGGGTGGCATGTTCGGGACTGCCACGGTGATCGACGGATCCGGTACATTCGGTACCATGAATTCAATGTGGACCAGCAACATCAACCTGGGGTTCGACTTCAGCGGGATAGGCTATACTCCCAACAGGGTTGTTTTTGATTTTATTGATTCCGGGGGGAATGAGAACATCTCCGTGAACGGATCACCCATTTTTGCAGGTGAGCTGATCATGGCACCCATGCCCCCGGGTATCACCATGGTCATCACGGATATGGGCGCATACATGCAGGCAACACTGTACGGGCCTGTTGTCAGCCTGGTGGTGGGCGGACAGGAATTCGACCTGGACAATATCTGCGCCATGCTGGTGGAAGACCCTTCCGAATGCATCGATTTTGAGCTTCTGCCCCTCGGGGCTGAATACGGCGACGGGCATAACATCGCCGGTGAAGTCATTTTTACCGAAAATGATGTGCCCGTGGCAGTGGACTATTTCGTCTGGCCGGGTGGTGGCGGCACATTCGGTACCTGCACGGTAATCGATGGCAATCCCCATTATGGCACCGGACAGGCCATGTGGACCAGCAACATCAACCTGGTGTTTGATTTCGGCGGGATCGTTCCCGGGATCAACTGGGTGTCGTTCGACTTCCGCGATGAAGGCGGCAACGAGAACATCGCCCTGAACAATTACCCCATCTTTGCAGGCGAGCTGCCCGATTATATCCTTCCTCCGGGATACACCATGGGCATTACCGATATGGGCGACTACCAGCACCTGGTCATTGTGGGTGAAGCCGGTATTGAACAGCTGCTGATCGGCGGGCAGGAATTCAGCATCGATAAT
>JAXGTH010000249.1:0-3027 GCA_040775045.1 Bacteroidales bacterium | reverse complement strand
GGCGCGGTTCAGCTTCGTTGTCGTAGGTGACCTCGGCGCTCAGGTCCCCGACATGCCAGCCCTTGTTCATCGCGTAGAGCGAGACCATGGTGGTGACCCAGGAAGCGAGGATGGCCGGCAGTAGTTCGTGAGGGGTCGGGGCGGTGTCGTCGCCACCCAGGCTCGCGGGCTCGTCGGTATGGATCGTGTGGCGCCCGTTGACGTCGATCTCCTGTCGCAGGCTGTTGCGATGCTTTCCGCTGAGTTGCTTGGAGTCGTTCAGCAGGGGATGCATGAAGCCTTCGGGCAGGATCACGGCAGCGGCAAATACGGGACCCGCAAAACAACCCCTTCCGGCCTCGTCGAGGCCCGCAACGAGCATTCCCTCCCTGACAAACATCTTCAGCATGTCGAAATGATAAGGTTGTTGATGAATGTGGCCAGGAACCAGATGACCACAAAAATTTCGAGCATCACCGATACTTTCCTGCCGTTGGTGAAATATATGGATACCAGCACGGCAGCAGGGACTGCTGCCAGCGTGAGGCCCGTCGAAAGGTCATCCCTGAGGTATACCACCGCCCCTGATGCCAGCAGCAGGAACCATATGGCCATCAGCACGGCTTTCCGCTTGCTGATATTCCATTCGTTGAGGTGGTTGGCCACGAATACCAGGGCCCTGACCAGGAAAAGCCCTGTGACGGCCCAGAGGATATACTGCATATATTGGTAAGAAAGGGCCATGGGTGGCAATTCCCTGAACCATCCGATATATTCTTTGTAATGCCCTCCGGGGTCATCTGCCACAAAATAATAGATGAACAGGTAAAGGTATACCGTGAAAACCCCGGAAACGGACACCAGCAGAATGCGTGGGCTGAAAGTCCCGAATATGGCCAGTGAAACGAGCAGTACCAAGGCAGTGACCATTGAAGGGAAAAGGAAAAGGGAGGCCAGGCCTGCCAGCAGGCTGGCGCTGAACACCTGCCTGGTGGGATCCGGCTGTCCATAGGTATCCAGGATCCTGTTGAAGGCCGGGATCATGAAAAGCGCTGCCAGCAGTTGCGGGTTGATGGTCAGCGCCTGGCCGGGCTGGCTCATCAGCAGGATAAAAACGAGTGCCCCCACCAGGCTGTTCTTGGGCACCAGGTCGTGCTTCACCAGTACCATGTTGAGGAAAAAGGCCTCGAACAGCAGGAGCAGGAACCCTGCAGCGGCAGCCATATGACCGGCAGGGATCAGGGGCTGGACAAGCCGGTACAGCGGTGATTCGGGCCCGGTGGCGGGAAGGTCGCATGGCGAGATGAAGGCTTTGGCCCAGAGGGCTGCAGCAATCACGAACAGCAGGAAATACTGGGGAAAATAGCTTTTATGGAGGAACCTGATCAGCACTTTTTCATCGGTATATGGTCATAAGGCCCGGCAATATCATTTCCCGGGCATCAGCAGCTTGTCACAAGAGGTCATGGCCCAGGTCGCGGCGATAGTATTTGCCTTCGAAGCTGACCTTGGCGGCAAGCCGGTATGAACGTTCGAGGGCTCCCTGCAGGGTTTCGTCCAGGGAGGTCAGGGCGATCACCCTGCCGCCGTTGGTGAACACCTGCCCGCTCCCGTCGGCTTTTGTTCCGGCATGGAAGATGATGCTTCCAGCGGCATCGTCGAGCCCGCTGATGGGTTTCCCTTTCTCATAGCTTTCAGGGTAACCGGCCGACACCAGCATCACGGCAGCGGAATAGTGGGGGTCGGTCTCTATCCGCTCGTCTCCGAGCCTGCCCTCGCCAAGGGCGATAAAATGCTGCAGCAGGTCTGACCTGATGCGCGGGATCACCGATTCTGCTTCGGGATCGCCCATCCTCACATTGTATTCGATCACATAGGGATCACCGTCCACCTTGATCAAGCCGAAAAAGATAAAACCCCTGTAGCTGATCCCTTCGGCCGCCAGCCCGTGTATGGTGGGCGCGATGATGCGCTGCTCTACCTTTTGCATGAACGCTTCCCCGGCAAAAGGCACCGGCGAGATGGAACCCATGCCCCCGGTGTTGAGACCCGTGTCGCCTTCCCCGATCCGTTTATAATCTTTGGCCGAAGGCAGCAGGAGGTACGACTGCCCGTCGGTGAGCACGAAGCAGGAGATCTCAATCCCGCTGAGGAATTCTTCCACCACCACCTTACGGCCGGCCTCACCGAACTTTTCGTCCCTGAGCATGGCCCCGAGTTCTTTTTTGGCAACTGCCAGGTCGCTTATGATGAGTACCCCCTTGCCTGCCGCCAGGCCGTCGGCCTTGAGCACATAGGGAGGTTCCAGGGTTTCGAGGTACGACAGCCCCTCTTCCAGGGTATCCTTTTCAAAGGTGGCATGGGCGGCGGTAGGTATCCCGTGCCTGTTCATGAAGTCTTTTGCAAAATCCTTGCTCCCTTCGAGCATGGCGGCATCCCTTGCAGGGCCGATCACCGTTACATGCCTGAGTTCGGGATCACGAAGGAAGAAGTCGTGTATCCCCTCCACGAGGGGTGCCTCGGGGCCCACTACCAGCATCCCGATGCCGTTTTCCAGCACAAAATCCTTCATGGCGGGGTGGTCTGAAACATCGAGGGCAACGTTTTCGCCATGCAGGGCCGTGCCTGCATTGCCCGGGGCGATAAAAAGTTTTTCGAGCAGGGGGCTCCGGGCCAGCTTCCATGCCAGCGCATGTTCTCTTCCCCCGGAACCGATCAGCAACACCTTCATGATCCTTTGCTTTTATCGTTCAACACTTTTTCGATGACTTCCCAAAGTCCGTCGGCGGAATGCTGCCAGGTAAAACGGCTGGCGCGTTCCCGGCCTTTCTCCACCAGGTTCTTTCTGAGGCCTTCGTCCGTAGCGACCTTACTGAGCCCTTCGGCGATGGATTTAACGGAGAAGGGATTTACGAGCACGGCCGCATCGCCGGCCACCTCGGGCATAGAGGTAACATTGGAGGTGACCACCGGTGTGTCGCAGCGGAACGATTCTATGATGGGGAGGCCGAAGCCTTCGAAATAGCTGACATAGGCCGTGGCAAGGGC
>JAXGTH010000248.1:0-3066 GCA_040775045.1 Bacteroidales bacterium | reverse complement strand
GGCCTGCATATTGGGACCGCTGGTCACATTGGCATATGCGCTGCAGGCGTTTTCCTTGTCGCCGTTCCCCTCATAGGCGCGGCCGAGTTCGAAATACATGTTCGACTTGTCTTCCTGGTCCATCGAGATGCCTATGGTAGCTGCTTTCTGTGCATCGCCAAAAAAGCCCAGGTTATTGTTTGACAGGGCGAGGTAGTAAAATGCCGTTGGGTCTTCGCGCTCATAACCGATCGATAGCTCGGCCATCATCCTGGCCTCGTTGAAATTCTGGGCCTCGATTGCTTTGCCGCTCATCTTTAAGTAGTATGTGGCTGCTATCGAGTTCACTTTTCCGATCATGTCCTCGTCATTGGTCACCTCCTTCACTTTATTTACCGACTCCTCAAGGTTGCCCGTATCTTCCAGTTTTGAATAGCATATGGCAAGTCCATAGTAGGCGTTAGGGAGAGACGGGTGATATTCGGCAGCCTTGTTGAAGGCGGCTATGGCATCATTGTATTTGGTCTTCTTCAATAAGGTATTGCCTTTGCCCGTGTAAGCCGCAGCAAAATATTTATTCAGTTTGTCGGTACTTTCCGGATCGTTGATCAGTTCGGCATACCGTCCTGCATCGGTAAAGCTCGCAATGGCTGAATCGTAGGCCTTCGCCTTATAAGATTCAACGCCCATGGTCAGATAAAGGTTATAGATCTGTGTTTCGGCCTTTATTTTCAAGCCTTCCCCCACATCACCAAGTTCTGCACAGATGTCGGCGCATTTCTGGTATGATGCTATGGCTTCAAGGGTTTTGTTTTCCTGCGCCAGGGCGATCGCTTTATTGTAGGCCTTTCCGGCATCATTCAGGTTCTGGGCCGAAAGCCCCGTGCCGGTCATCAAAAAGAACGCTGTCAGGATAATTGTCAACTTTTTCATCATGCTTTTAAGATTTTATTAAATGATTATTGGATATGTTAACGAACTAATTTGTAATTGATTGCCCCAGGAGCCATGTTTTTACCTTTTCAGGGTCCAGGGCGGGGATATCAAGCTTTTTCTTTTTCCTGAGCCCGTTGAGGTCGTTGGCCAGCTTATTGGGGTTGGCCTCTTTGAGCTCCTCGATGGTCTTGAATCCCTTTTCACGGATCAGGGGTACCCATTCGGGCGGAAATCCTAATGCAGTAATAGCTTCATCGGGTAATGTTCCATGTTTCTTCTCCGGGCGCATCTGCGGGAAGAAGATCACGTCCTGTATCGAATTGGAGTCGGTCATGATCATGGTCAGCCTGTCGATTCCGATCCCAAGCCCTGCTGTCGGAGGCATACCGTATTCCAGGGCACGGAGGAAATCTTCGTCGAGCACCATGGATTCGGTGTCGCCCCTCTTACCGAGTTCCAGCTGATGTTCAAATCGTTTTCGCTGGTCGAGGGGATCGTTGAGTTCGCTGAAAGCATTGCAGAGTTCCTTGCCGTTGCATATGGCCTCGAAGCGCTCTACAAGCCCTTCGGCACTACGATGCTTCTTGGCCAGGGGCGACATCTCCACGGGATAGTCGGTGATGAAGGTCGGCTGAATGAGTTTGCCTTCGCAGGTTTCGCCGAAGATCTCATCGATGATCTTCCCTTTGCCCATGCTCGGATCTGTTTCTACCCCCAGCTTTTCGGCCGTAGCCCTGAGCGTGGCCTCATCCATACCCGAGATGTCGATACCCGTAAACTCCCTGATAACTCCCAGCATGGAATAACGCTTCCAGGGCCTTTTAAAGTCGATGGTATGTTCCCCCACCTTCACCTTCGTGTTGCCATGCAGATCGATGGCGATCTTTTCGACCATCTCCTCCACCAGGTCCATCATCCATTCGTAATCCTTGTAAGCCACATAGAGCTCCATCTGGGTGAACTCCGGGTTGTGGAAGCGGCTCATCCCTTCGTTCCTGAAATCCTTGCTGAACTCGTATACCCCTTCGAAACCCCCAACGATCAGCCTTTTGAGATACAACTCATTGGCGATGCGCAGGTAAAGGGTCATGTCGAGGCTGTTATGGTGGGTCTTGAATGGCCTCGCGGCAGCGCCGCCATAGAGAGGCTGAAGGACAGGCGTTTCCACCTCAAGGTAACCTTTTGCATCGAGGAAGGCACGCATGGAATTGATCAGCGCCGCACGGGCCATGAAGGTTTCCTTCACCTCCGGGTTTACGATAAGGTCGAGGTACCGCTGCCGGTAACGCTGTTCAGGGTCGGTAAAAGCATCCCACACCCTGTCGTCCTTTTCCTTTACCACGGGCAATGGCCTCAGCGATTTGCTTAGCAGGGTGTATCCTTTCACATGTATGGTGATCTCTCCCATCTGGGTCTTGAACACATAGCCTTTCACCCCAATGATGTCGCCGATATCGAGCAAACGCTTGAACACGACGTTATACATGGTTTTGTCCTCTCCGGGGCAGATATCATCACGCTTGAAATACAACTGGATCCTGCCGCTCTGGTCCTGGATCTCGGCAAAGGAAGCAGCCCCCATGATGCGCCGGCTCATGATCCGGCCCGCAATGCTTACGTCCTGGTACAGCGTTTCATCACCGGGGAAATGCTCATGGATATCGGCAGTGGTCACGTTTACTTCATAGGTTTCGGCCGGATAAGGATCAATGCCGAGCCCGATAAGTTCCTGCAATGATTGGCGCCTGATCAGTTCCTGTTCGCTCAGTTGGTGGCTCATGGAAAAAAATTTTTGCAAAGATAGTATTTTATGGCACTGCTTGTGAGGCAGGGTACCTGATGAAGTTGCGGAAGCAGGGGCGGCCCGGGATCCCTGCACAGGTTTATAAAGGGATTCGATAAACAGGGCAATAACGGTCTTCCGGCTGATGTTTTTCATAATTTTGCAGGCTGAAAGATGGAAGAGAAAAGAAAACGTCAGAAACCCGACTGGCTGAAGGTCAGGGTACCGGCAGGAAAAGAGTACCTGGGAGTAAAGGATATCGTGAACCGGCACAAGTTGCATACGATATGTACCAGCGGCAATTGTCCTAACATGTGCGACTGCTGGGAGCGGGGCACAGCCACCCTGATGATCCTGGGCGACATCTG
>JAXGTH010000247.1:0-3072 GCA_040775045.1 Bacteroidales bacterium | reverse complement strand
TTCGTCACGAAGTGATCCGATGGTGCGCGACAGGTGTTTTCCCCTGATGAGCGGTATGGCACAGAAGGAACAACGGCGGTCGCAGCCCTCTGATATCTTGAGGTATGCATAATGCGGAGGCGTGGTAAGGAAGCGCTCTCCGACGAGTTTCTTCTCTTTATCGTAACCCAGGTCGCGAAGGATGGCCGGTATGTCTTCAGTGCCATAGAATCCATCCACCTCGTGGATCTCATTCCTGAGTTCTTTTGCATATCGTTGTGAGAGGCAGCCTGCCACGAAGAGTTTTTCGATGCGTCCGTCTTTCCGGGCTTCCGCGTAGCGAAGGATGGCTTCGATCGACTCTTCCTTGGCGTCGCCGATGAAGCCGCAGGTATTGATGATCACATAATCGGACGGGGTATCCGCTTCGTGCATCACCTCAAGGCCTGCCGCCCGTAGGCTGCCGAGGAGGTTTTCCGAATCAACAAGGTTTTTCGAGCACCCGAGGGTGATAATGTTGACTTTTTTGGCCATGGTCATTCCTTGCGGAAGAGCGAATCGACGAATTCAACGCGGTTGAACACCTGCAGGTCTTCCATCTTCTCCCCTATCCCGATATATTTTACCGGCACCTTGAACTGGTCCGATATGCCGATGGCCACGCCACCCTTGGCGGTACCGTCGAGCTTTGTCAATGCCAGCGAGGTAACCTCGGTGGCATTGGTAAATTGCCTGGCCTGTTCGATGGCATTCTGGCCTGTCGAGGCATCGAGGATGAGCAGCACGTCGTGCGGTGCTTCGGGGATCACCTTCTGCATCACGCGCTTGATCTTGCTCAGCTCGTTCATCAGGTTGATCTTATTGTGGAGCCTGCCTGCCGTGTCGACGATCACCACGTCGACCTTATCGTTTACGGCCTGCTGTATGGTCTCGAAGGCCACTGCGGCCGGGTCGGCCCCCATGCCCTTGCTGGCCATGGGCACCCCTACCCTTTCCGACCAAATCCTGAGCTGGTCGACGGCAGCGGCCCTGAAGGTGTCGCTGGCACCCAGCAGCACCGACTTGCCTGCTTTTTTGAACTGGTAGGCCAGCTTCCCGATGGTGGTGGTCTTGCCCACGCCGTTGACCCCCACGACCATGATCACATAAGGCGTGGTTGGCAGCGTGGCCTCGAAATCCGGAAGGTCCGACTCCCCCTGCTCCTTCAGCAGGGCGGCGATCTCTTCACGCAGGATCGTATTGAGTTCGGCCGTGCCAAGGTATTTATCCCTGGCCACCCTTTCCTCGATGCGTTCAATGATCTTCAATGTGGTCTCCACGCCAACGTCTGAAGTAACGAGGATCTCTTCCAGGTCATCGAGCACCTCGTCGTCGACCTTCGATTTGCCGGCAACAGCCTTGGACAGCCTGGTGAACACGCTGGTGCGGGTCTTGTCGAGCCCCTCATCGAGCCGTTCCTTTTTTTCCTTTGAAAAAATTCTGAAAACACCCATGGTCATGGTCATTAAAAAAAAAGCTTCTTCCGCAAGGGAAAAAGCTTTTCAGTACTGGATGAATCCCTTTATTTCTTTGCTAAAAAGTCCTTTACGCCTTCGGTGGGGACGATGGTCTCTTTAAATACATATGCGCCGGTCTTGGGTGAACGTACCATCCTCACCACTTTGGCAAAATCCTTACTGGCACTCTGTAATGATGCAACAACTTTCTTAGCCATGGTATAAACTATTTAATTTCTTTGTGAATGGTCATCCTTTTGAGGATGGGATTGTATTTCTTCAGCTCGAGCCTGTCGGGCGTATTTTTCTTGTTCTTTGTGGTGATATAGCGTGAGGTGCCGGGCATGCCACTATTCTTGTGCTCGGTACACTCGAGGATCACCTGTATCCGCTGGTCTTTAGATTTCTTAGCCATTTTGCTGGTACTTCTTATAATTTTCGGGGTGCAAAAATACGTGACTTTTATTTAATAACAAAGAAATTGGGTATATTTTTTTTGAGTACTGGGGACTGGGTGCTAGGTACTGGGGACTGGGTACTGGGGACTGGGTGCAGGGAAATGTTGAGTTTTAGTGTTGAGTGTTGAGTTAGTTTTCCAATTATCAGCTATTAAGTTATGATTTTTAGGTTTTTGGGTTGTTCGTTGTTCGTTGCTTGTTGATAGTTGTTCGTTGCTCGTTGTTCGTTCCTTTTTGCTCGTTGCTTGTTTCCGTTGTTTTCCCGGGAGCCGGGGATGAACCAAAGTTACGTATCTTTGTTAAAAAGGAAGATGGAAAGGGAAATCCTCAGTACGAACCGCAAGGCTTTGCGCATCAACCTGAACAGGCTGATTTTCGGCAGTTTTGCCGAGATCGGCGGCGGGCAGGAGGTTGCAAGGCATTTCTTCCAGGCCGGCGGGGCATCCGGCACGGTGGCCAAGACCATCTCGGCATACGACAAATCGTTCAGCGACAAGCTGTACAATAAGAACCGCCAGGGACGGTACGTCTCCGAAGGAAGGCTGCAGAAAATGCTCGATACTGAATATGATGAGTTGATCAGCCTGCTGGGGGAAGAGCGCCAGCCTGAAACGACTTTTTTCACTTTTGCCGACACCGTTGAGACCCTCAACTATGATAAGAGCAACGAGGCCCATGGCTGGATGGGGGTCAAGTTCCAGTACCGGCCGGGTACCGGTCCCAACCAGGTTGTGATCCATGTCAACCTGAAAGAGGATGACGCCCTGCTGCAGCAACAGACCCTTGGCATCCTGGGGGTAAACCTGTTATTTGCCTGCTATTACCACCACGACAGGCCAAATGAGTTCCTTCGGTCACTGCTCGACAACCTTTCGCGCGACAGGATAGAGATCAGCATGATCCGCATGTCGGGGCCCGATCTCGAATATGTCGACAACAGGCTGCTGGCTGTCCAGCTGGTAAAGAACGGGATGACGAGTGCGGTGATGTTCGACCGGAAAGGGGAAGTACAGCAACCCTCCGACATGCTTTACAAGAAAAATGTTCTGGCCTTCAGGGGCAGCTTCCGGCCCATCACCTACGTCGGCTTCGACATGCTCAAGTCGAGTTACGGTATCTTCAAGAAAGACCGCCATTAC
>JAXGTH010000246.1:0-3078 GCA_040775045.1 Bacteroidales bacterium | reverse complement strand
TTCTATCCCGAATTTGAACCAGGCATTATAAAACTCGATCCCCACGCCCACTTCGGCAGCAACGTCGTGCTTTTGCAGCTTGACCAGCGTTTCATTTTCCTCTTCCTTCTTATCGACCCTTGTGGCGGCAAGATCCAGGGTGTATTTCCCCCCCGCAAGCACGTAAGCCCCGAAATTGTGCACACGTTTTGAGCGGTAGCGCACATGAAGCGGAAAGTCGATGTGCGCAGAAGAAACATTCTTCCTGATCTCGACGAAAGAGACTTTGCCATCGTCGTAGGTCTTGAGCGAGTAATCGAGATAACGCTCACCAAAAGCCAGCGACGGGATGAAGCGGAGGTCAAAATACTTTCCAAGCCTGAGGTTGCCAACAATACCAACGGTAAAGCCGATAGTAGGCTTTGTTTCGACCTGCAACAGATGCAGGGAGTCGGCAAAGACATCGGGCGACTGCAGGGAATCGTAGGTTACATTCTGGAACCCGTCCTTCATTTTCAGGGTGAAATGCATCTGGTTCAGGGCCAGGATGAACCCGAAATGATAGCGTGAGTTGTTATAGGTTGGCAAATTCATTACACCCCGTTTCTGGGCATTTGCCTCAACGACCGCAAGGACGGCCACCAATAACAGAATGATGCGGATGAATTTTGTTAACTTCAAGGATATCCCTGTTTTTTTATGATAATTAACGAGTGATATGATTGATTATTTCAAATCTTCTGTTTTTTTGCCAACACAGGCATGCCTGTTTCATTCATAAACCTTTCCCAACTCCTTTAGAAAACGTTCCTTGTCAATCGGCACTACCCCGATCTTTTCACACACGATCCCGCCGGCAAGGTTCGACAACTCGGCAATGGCTTTAAGCGGCGCCCCGGCCGACAGGCAAAGCGAGGCAACGCTTACCACGGTATCACCGGCTCCGGAAACATCAGCGATATTCCGGATATGGGCCGGGAGCAGATGGCTTTCGAGCACACCATCACTTTTCCCGGAAATAAAAATGCCATGTTCGGAAAGGGTTATGAGCGCAATGTCGACCTGGATACGATCGCGCAGCAGGTTAACGGTATCGTTCAGCACCTGTTCGTCGGGTACCCTGAAATCGACCTTGAGCCCTTCCTTCAATTCTTTAAGGTTGGGCTTGAAAAGGGTAACCTTACGATACAGGTCGAAATTCTTCTTTTTCGGGTCGACGGCCACTGGCACACCTTTTTCACGTGCCTTATCGATCAGCCGTGTAATAACATTGGGGGTCAGTATCCCCTTGTTATAATCCTGTATGAGCATCACATCGATCTTCTCGCTATCGAGCAAGCGGTAGCAAACACCCAGGAATGCCTCCTCGTCCGCTTCGTTCAGGTCGTGGGTAACTTCTTCATCCACCCTGAGAAGCTGGCTGTTGTTGCCGATAATGCGGAATTTTGTAGTGGTGATCCGGTCATCGCTGCGCACGATCCCCTCTGACGACAGTCCTTCATCATCGAGTATCCTGAGAAATACATCGCCTTTCAACTCGGTACCGATAACCGAGCATAATACAGGCATGGCCCCGAGGGCCCTGACATTGACAGCCACATTGGCTGCCCCACCCAGCCTTTCTTCACGATGGTTCACATCCACCACGGGCACCGGGGCTTCAGGCGAGATCCGGTCGACGACCCCCCACAAATAGGAATCCACCATCACATCTCCGACGATCATGACCCGTTTGTCCCGGAATGATTCGATGAGCTGTGCGTAACTGGTCATTGGTCTGTAGGTATGATGAATAGCTGTCTTATGTTGTCTTTTTGACGACCACTGGTCTTCATTTGCCGGGTCCTATTCAAGTTCGGCAAGGGCATCGCTGATCCTGGCGATGGCCGTGATCAGCAGTTTACTTGAAGTAGCATAGGAGATCCTGATGCAATCCGGGTTTCCAAAAGCGTCGCCCGGAACAAGGGCCACGTGTGCATGGTTGAGAAGGTACATGCAAAGATCACCGGCATTGCTGATCGTTTGCCCGTTGAATTTCCTGCCGAAATATTCGGTCACGTCGGGAAAGAAATAGAAAGCTCCCTGGGGCATGTTGTTCCTGAAACCTGGAATTTCCTCCAGCAGGCCGTGGACCAGGTCGCGGCGCTCACGGAAGGTGTCTACCATATTCCTGATCTCGCTGGAGCCGGCAGGGTTACATTTCATGGCTTCAAGCGTGGCATATTGCGAAATGGAACAGGTTGCCGATGTTACCTGGCCCTGAAGCTTATCGCATGCCTTTGCGATCTCCAAAGGCGCAGCCAGGTACCCCACACGCCATCCTGTCATGGCAAAACCTTTCGATACACCGTTGATGGTGACCACGCGGTCGCGGATGAAATCGAACTGTGCAATGCTCTCATGGCTGCCTTCAAACCTGATGAGTTCGTATATCTCATCGGAGATGATGTAGATATCGGGATAAGCAGCGATCACCTCAGCGATGGCCTTCAGTTCATCCCTCGTATATACCGAACCTGTGGGGTTGCACGGACTGCTGTATATCAGCACTTTTGTTCTGGGGGTGATGGCCGCCCTGAGCTGATCGGGGGTCACCTTGAAATCGCTTTCTATACCGGCTTCCACCACAACGGGAATCCCTTCGGCCAGTTTGATGATCTCCTTGTACGATACCCAGTACGGAGCCGGCACCAGCACTTCATCGCCCTTGTTCACCAGGCAAAGCATGGCATTGGCAATGGAATGCTTGGCCCCACCCGACACCACGATCTGTTCGGCTGTGTAGTCAAGTCCGTTGTCGCGGCGGAGCTTTTCGGCAATGGCCTGCCTGAGTTCGGGATAGCCGGAAACAGGCGGATAATGGGTTTTGTTCTGGTCAATGGCTGCCTTGGCTGCATCCTTGATGAAAGCCGGGGTATTGAAATCGGGCTCTCCTATGCTCAGGTTGATCACATCAAATCCCATTGCTTTGAGTTCCCTGCTTTTGCGTGTCATTGCCAGGGTCTCCGACTCCGATAACATATTGATCCGGTCCGACAGAGTTTCCATCTTCATTTTTTTAGGTCCTAAAAAAGAGAGGCAAAGGTACTAAAATCCGTG
>JAXGTH010000245.1:0-3082 GCA_040775045.1 Bacteroidales bacterium | reverse complement strand
GAGATCGAGAACTTCGTGGAAACCTCCACCAACCTGGCCTCGGTGAAGTTCAAAGACGGCATCATCGAGATCACTACCAGCCAGCGCTCATCCGTCGAGTCGGCCAAGGACGATGTGGCCTCCATGGTGGCCGCCACCTTCAGGCTGGCAGGCGCAGAGGTGCGCCATACCGACGGCTACCCGGGCTGGACGCCCAACCCGAAGTCGGAGATCGTCGACATCACCGCACAGGTGTATGAGGACCTGTTCAGGACCAGGCCCGAGGTGCTGGCCATCCACGCCGGCCTCGAGTGCGGCCTCATCGGCGACAAATACCCCGGCATGGACATGGTATCTTACGGGCCCACCATCAAGGGCGCCCACAGCCCCGACGAGAGGATCAACATCGAAACGGTAAGGAAATTCTGGGAGATGACACTCGAGATCCTGAAAAGGATCCCTGAAGAAAAATAAAAGGCGTCAGGCGTCAGGCATTAGGCACTTCTCAGAGTCCGACGCCTACCCCGATCCTGAATATGGGATTGCTGTACGGCGAATCGTAGGAGTCGAGCAGGTTCCAGAGCACGGTAATATCGACGAAGGCAAAATTACCGACCCACTGCCGGTAGCCGCCCCCTACAAAGAAGCTCGACACCCAGGCACGTTCCTTTTCCACCTCGTTGTTGGCGTTCAGCCGCACGTACTTGTCGTAGTTCAGGGCTTCATATTCGGCATGGGCGAAAATGGCGCTGAAGAAATGGAGGTAATAGCGCGTATAGGCACCGATACCGACGTTATGGGTCGAGAACTTCACCCCGTAGTAATCCTCGTCGTAAAAGTTATAGGTATAGTTCAGCCTGGCACCGACATCGAAATTCGGTGTGATGCGGTAGCCCACGATGGGAGCCACCATGAGGCTGGTGGAATACGACGACATCCCGAAACCCAGTCCGCCCCCCACATAGAATTTTTTCTGCGACCGCAGGTCGTTATTGCTTTGCTGGCCGGGTTGCCCGAACTGGGCTGTGGTGCTGAGGCCGGCGGCCATCAGCAGCATAAAGATAAATATCCCCTTGAAATTGAGTGTGCGCATATTTATGATCATTATGTTGCAACAAATATAATGGTTTGATGCTTTGTCCGTACAATATTCCTGCAAAATCAACGTAATTGTTTGAAGATTATTACCGGCCTGCCAGAGGCCAAAAACGAATGCTTTGCTTACCTTTGCGGTGGCTTATTGCCGGGCCGGCATCAAAACATGAACAGGATCTCCAGATATACCTTTCTCATCCTTGCGCTTTCGGCGTTCTTATTGGGCGCCTGCCGTAAAGAATACCAAGTCGACGACGACCCCTCGCTGAAGCTTTCCTTCTCGACCGATTCCATCATCTTCGATACGGTGTTCACCACGGTGGGCTCCATCACCCGTTACCTTACCGTTTACAACACCCACGACAAGGCGCTCAACATCTCGAGCATCCGGCTCCTCGGAGGGGAATCTTCGAACTACCGCATCAACGTCGACGGGCAGCCGGCCGTGCAGGTGAGCGATATGGAGATCGCCGGCAAGGACAGCCTTTTCGTTTTCGTGCGGGTAACCATCGACCCCACCTCCGGCACCACCCCCTTCGTGGTCTCCGACAGGATCGCCTTCATCACCAACGGCAACGAGCAGGATATCGTGCTGGCCGCCTGGGGGCAGGATGCCCACTATATCATCGCCGACAAGACTTTGGGCAGCCTGAAATACAAGATCGTGGCAGCGGAGGACAGCGCCGTGACCTGGCCCGCCGACAAGCCTTACCTGGTATACGGCTATGCCGTGGTGGATTCGACCGGCAGCCTCACCATCGAGGCCGGGGCAAAGATACATTTCCACAACCAGTCGGGACTGTGGGTATACAAGGGCGGCAACCTCAAGGTGCTGGGCACCCCTGAGGCACCGGTATATTTCCAGCAGGACCGGCTGGAGCCTTACTTCCGCGACCTGCCGGGACAGTGGGACCGGATATGGATCAACGAGGGGAGCGTAAACAACGAGATCAACTATGCCGTGATCCGCAACGGCTTCATCGGGCTGCAGGCCGAGACGCTGCAGGAGCCCATGGGCAACCAGCTGCTGCTCACCAACACCATCATCGAGAACATGAGCGGCATCGGCATCCTGGGCCGTTACTATGCCATCACGGGTATCAACAACGTGGTGGCCAACTGCGGGCAGCTGGGGTTGCTGCTGCAGGGAGGGCTTTACGACTTCAGGCACTGCACCTTTGCCAACTATTTCAAGGACGGGGTGAGGCAGGATCCCAACCTGGCCGCCACCAACTACTACCTCGACCCCAACGAGGTGCTTTACGTTTACGGACTCGAGGCCTACTTCGGCAACAGCATCATCTATGGCAACAGGACGGAGGAGATCCTCCTCGACTCGGCCGACGAGGGCCCGATGAAATATGTTTTCGATCACTGCCTGCTGAAGACGGAGATGAGCATCGCCGACCAGGAGCTGTTCCCCGGCAGCATCAGGAACCAGGATCCCACCTTCGTGGATCCCGACAACAACAACATGGCCCTCGACAGCCTCTCCACTGGTATCGACCTGGGAGCCGTTGAGGTCATCACCTCATCGCCCTACCCCGCCATCATCGACAAGGACATCCTCGGCGTGAGCCGCACCGCCACCCCCGACCTCGGGGCGTACGAGTATGTCCCCGGGGGGAAATGAGATGGTTTCATTAGTGAGACTACCTTTTTATGAGCGTAGCGAAATGAAAAGGCTTAGTCGAACTAATCCCGAGAACTCGGGAGTGTTTCATGGTTTCATGGTTTCATGGTTTCAGTGCCTGCTCCGAGAACAGAGAACTTTAAGTATTATCCCGGACAGAAAGATTACAGAATTGCAATTCATTGCTGTCCGGGATATTTCTAAGCAGCGAAAAACGCGTAATTGTTAGAACCGCTCGACGGAGTTTATCCTGAACGGAGTGAAGGGCTCGCGGTGACAACTCAAAGTCATTGAAATAGGAAGAAGGGCGCGGCACACCAATGAAATCAAGTTATTGAGTGCCGCGCCCTTATTCCCTAAAAAAACAATGCCTTG
>JAXGTH010000244.1:0-3096 GCA_040775045.1 Bacteroidales bacterium | reverse complement strand
GGCTCACCGCCATGTTCGCCACAGATGCCGATCTTGATGTTCGGCCTGGTCTTCCTGCCTTTTTCCACGGCCATCTCAACGAGTTGCCCCACGCCGGTCTGGTCGAGCACCTGGAAGGGGTCGTGTTTCAGGATGCCCTTTTTCAGGTATACGGGAAGGAACTTTCCTGCATCGTCCCTGGAATAACCAAAGGTCATCTGTGTGAGGTCGTTGGTGCCGAAGCTGAAGAATTCGGCCGATTCGGCGATCTCGTCGGCTGTCAGCGCTGCCCTTGGCACTTCGATCATGGTGCCGACCAGGTAGTCGATGCGTTCGCCACGCTCCCTGAACACCTGCTCAGCCGTGTTGCGCACGATATCTTCCTGCATCTTCATTTCTTTCAGGGTACCCGTAAGCGGGATCATGATCTCGGGTTTGGCGTTGACTCCCTTAGACTTCAGGTTGAGGGCGGCTTCGATGATGGCCCTGGCCTGCATCTCCGAAATCTCGGGGTAGGTGTTGCCCAGGCGGCAGCCACGGTGGCCGAGCATGGGGTTCATTTCCGAAAGGTCTTCAACCTTCTGTTTTACCTCTTCCACGCTGATGCCCATCTCGTCGGCCATCTCTTTCTGGTTCTCCTCTTCGTGGGGCACGAACTCGTGCAGCGGCGGGTCGAGCAGGCGTACGGTCACCGGCAGGTCGTGCATGGCCTCGAAGATGCCTTCGAAGTCTTCGCGCTGGATGGGCAGTAGTTTCTCGAGGGCCTTTCTTCTTCCGGCCTCGTCGGAGGCCAGGATCATCTCCCTCATGGCCTTGATGCGGTCGCCTTCGAAGAACATGTGCTCGGTACGGCAGAGGCCGATGCCCTGCGCCCCGAAGTTGCGGGCCACCCGGCTGTCGTGCGGGGTGTCGGCATTGGTGCGCACCAGCATGGTAGCGTGCTTGTCGGCGAGTTCCATGAGCTTGCCGAAGTTACCGCTGAGTTCGGGGTCGATGGTGGCGATCTTTCCGTCGTAAACTTCACCGGTGGATCCGTTCAGCGAGATCCAGTCACCTTCTTTATAAACATGTCCGTCAACCTTCATGGTACGGGCCCTGTAGTCGATCTTTACGGTGCCGGCGCCGGAGACGCAGCATTTTCCCATGCCGCGGGCCACCACGGCGGCGTGGGAGGTCATCCCGCCACGTGCGGTGAGGATACCCTCTGCGGTGTTCATCCCCTTGAGGTCCTCGGGTGAGGTTTCGACGCGCACCAGGATCACGGTCTTGCCCTGTGCGGCCCACTCTTCTGCGTCGTCGGCATGGAACACGATCTGGCCGGTGGCGGCGCCGGGTGAGGCGGGAAGCCCCTTGGCAACTACCTCGGCCTTTGCCACTGCAGCCTTATCGAAGACAGGGTGGAGCAACTCGTCGAGCTTGTTGGGCTCGTTACGGAGGAGGGCCGTCGCTTCGTCGATCTTGCCGGCTTCGAGCATCTCCATGGAGATGCGGACCATGGCGGCACCTGTACGCTTGCCGTTGCGGGTCTGGAGCATCCAGAGCTTTCCATCCTGGATCGTGAATTCAAGATCCTGCATGTCTTTATAATGGTCTTCCAGTTTCTGCTGCATCTCGTCGAGCTCTTTATAAAGCCCGGGCATCACCTCTTCGAGCGAGGGATATTTCGCGGCCCTTTCCTCTTCGCTGATGTTGGCCAGTTTTGCCCAGCGCATCGAGCCTTCCTTGGTGATCTGCTGCGGGGTGCGGATGCCGGCCACCACGTCCTCGCCCTGGGCGTTGATGAGGTATTCGCCGTTGAAGAGGTCTTCGCCGGTTCCTGCGTCGCGCGTAAAGGCCACGCCGGTGGCTGACTTGTCGCCCATGTTGCCGAATACCATGGCCTGCACGTTCACGGCAGTGCCCCATTCGTCGGGAATGTTGTTGAGCTTGCGGTAATATACGGCGCGGTCGTTGCCCCATGAGTTGAATACTGCAAGGATCGATCCCCAGAGTTGTTCCCAGGGGTCGGTGGGGAAGTCCTGCCCGGTCTTTTCCTTCACGGCGGCCTTGAACCTCTTTACCATCTCCTTCAGGTCACCGGTGGTGAGCTGGGTGTCGAGTTCCACGCCTTTTTCTTCCTTGAGCTCGTCGATGATCACTTCGAAGGGGTCGTGGTCTTCCTTGGAGGCGGGCTTCATGCCCATCACCACGTCGCCGTACATCTGCACGAAGCGGCGGTACGAGTCCCAGGCAAACCTGTCGTTGCCTGATTTCCTGGCAATACCTTCCACGGCCTCATCGTTGAGCCCCAGGTTGAGCACGGTATCCATCATGCCCGGCATGGAGGCCCTGGCTCCCGACCTTACCGAGAGCAGGAGCGGGTTTTCGCTGCTGCCAAAGGTTGCGTCCATGACCTCTTCCAGGAATTTCACCCCGTCTTCCACTTCAGCCTTGATGGCTTCGATGGTCTTTTCCCTTCCCTTGATATAGTAGTCGTTGCATACTTCGGTGGTGATGGTGAACCCGGGAGGTACCGGTACACCGATGAGGTTCATCTCCGCCAGGTTGGCGCCTTTGCCCCCCAGCAGGTTCTTCATCCCTGCATTGCCTTCCGCAGTGCGGTTGCCGAACTTGTAAACGTGCTTTTGATTACCCATAGCCTTAGATTAAATATATGTTATTGATTTTTAAGTACTTGACTTTAAATGAATGAAGCTACAAAAGTACAAAAATTGCCTGACAAAATTGAGGGTTATCGAAAAAATAATATGGGTGCAGGGTGCAGGGTGCTGGGTGCTGGGGAGTTTTGAGTTTAAATTAATAACCCACCGTCTTAGACGGTGGTAATGTTCTTTCGGCTTTGCCTATATTTGTGATATGAGCAAATATAAGAAGCTTTCTCATGTTGTATATAAGTGTGATTATCACATTGTATGGGTTCCGAAGTATCGTTATCGCATATTGACGGGAGTCATCAAAAAGCTTGTAGAGGAAGACATTCAGATGCTTTGTGAATGGAAGGGATGTGAGATACAAGAGATGAGTGTTCAGATTGATCACATACATCTTGTGGTTTCGATTCCACCGAAAGTATCGGTTTCTTCCTTGATGGGGACACTGAAGGGGAAGTTGGCGATC
>JAXGTH010000243.1:0-3193 GCA_040775045.1 Bacteroidales bacterium | reverse complement strand
CATCGTGGTAAGTTTCTCCTTGATACGCATAGGTAATACCACGGGCACCTTGGTCCCGATACGGATGATCTCGAGGTGGGTGATGGTCCTGAGCCGGGAAAGGATGTATTCCAGCCTTTCATCGCTCTGCGTTAGCGGGTCGCCGCCGGAGATGATCACATCCCTGATCTCCTGATGGCGGGCAATATAGGCTATGGCATTGTCGACCAGCTTCGAACCGGCATGCTTCTTTTTAGAAACCATGTGCGAACGTGTGCAATAACGGCAGTATGCCGAGCAGAAGTCGGTGACAAGAAACAGCACCCTGTCGGGATAACGATGCACGATCAGCGGTACCGGCGAGTCATGCTCCTCGGCCAGCGGGTCGGATTCTTCCTCACGCGATACCATAAGCTCGTCGACCACGGGAACCATGGTACGCCTCATGGGATGCAGGGCATCGAATTCATCCAGCAGGCTGGCGTAATACGGGGTAATGCGCACAGGCAGGTTCAGCGATTGGGCGGTAAAGCCGATCTCGTCTGCCGAAAGATGCAGCATCCTGGCCAGCGCCTCATAAGAGGTGATGCTGTTGCGGATCTGCCATTTCCAGTCATTCCATTCATGCAGCGACACTCCGGGGAAGAACCTTTCCCTGAATATCATGCACTTCTCAGAAATCTGCGGGGAAGAGAAAGCCAGTTTGGCTGCGACCTTTAATCTGTCTTTTCCGTTTAGCGGCGGAGGTTCTTCGAAATCGTCCATCTCAAGGATCGATTTCGAAACATTCATATTTTTAATGTTCATTCAAATGTTTGAATAAATGATGAAAAGAACCTTTTAATATTCTTTATCCTGGCCTCGGATATACCGTTGCCATTCTGCTGTATTGACGTAGAAACGAAAAAAAGTAACAAAAAAAAATTGCTGTGATACTGGACTGCCAGATGAAAGCCTTGGTATATGCCGATTATAGTTTTTTAACCATGGCATTTTTTTTCCGGACGAAGCATTTGTCCCGAGGGGTCACTTCATTTTCTGGGGGCTGATCATCCTTTCCGGTGACAGGGTCCTGTCGAGTTCCTCTTTCGTCATCAATCCCTTTTCAATGCACATTTCGTAAACACCCCTTCCGGTCTCAAGTGCTTCTTTCGCGAGGGATGACGATGCTTCATATCCCAGCACGGGGACGAGTGCCGTGACGATGCCGATGCTGTTCTGCACCATTTCGAGGCAGCGTTCGCGGTTGGCGGTGATACCGTCGATACAGCGGTGTCTGAGGGTGCGCATTGCACTTTTGAGCATCTCAACGGATTCGAAGATACTCTGCACGATGACAGGTTCCATCACGTTGAGCTCCAGCTGCCCTGCTTCTGCGGCAAGCGTCACTGTAAGGTCGTTGCCGATCACCTTGAAGGCCACCTGGTTCACCACTTCAGGGATTACGGGGTTCACTTTGCCGGGCATGATGGATGATCCGGGTTGCATGGGCGGCAGGTTGATCTCGTTGAACCCGGTGCGGGGGCCCGAGGAAAGCAAACGAAGGTCGTTGGATATCTTCGAAAGCTTCACGGCCAGCCGCTTGATGGCCGAAGAGTACATCACGAAAGATCCGGTATCCTGTGTGGCTTCCACCAGGTTCTCTGCATTTTTCAGGTCCAGCCCGGTAACCTTTCTCAGGTGATCAACCACCTTGCCGGCATATTCGGGTTCGGAATTGATGCCGGTGCCGATGGCCGTGGCGCCCATATTGACCTCGAGGAAGAGGCGGGCATTCTCTTCAAGCCGCTGAACCTCCTCTTCGAGGGTTGCCGCATAGGCGCTGAACTCCTGACCCAGCGTCATGGGTACCGCATCCTGCAATTGTGTCCTGCCCATCTTGAGCACGTGGCTGAACTCTTCACCCTTCGCCCTGAAGGAAGCGATGAGTTCCCGAAGTACGTCAACAAGTTTACGGTTGTTGTTGTATATGGCGATCTTGACGGCAGTGGGATAAACGTCGTTGGTCGACTGCGAAAGGTTGACATGGTTGTTGGGGTGGCAATACTGGTACTGCCCCTTTTCCCTACCCAGTATCTCCAGCGCACGGTTGGCGATCACCTCGTTGGCATTCATATTGGTGGAGGTCCCGGCCCCTCCCTGGATCATGTCGATGACAAAATGGAAATGATATTTCCCGTTCTGAATCTCCGTACAGGCAATGATGATGGCCGCCGACAGGTGGTCGTCAAGCAGTCCCAGGTCGTGGTTGGCCATGGCTGCTGCCTTCTTTACCATGGCGAGGGCCTCGATGATCACCGGGTAAAAGTTGAGCGATACCCCGCTGATGTTGAAATTCTCGAGCCCGCGCAGGGTCTGGATGCCGTAATAGGCCTGGTTGGGGACTTTCCTGTTTCCAAGCAGGTCATGCTCTTCGCGCGTTTCTCCTTCTTCATATTGCGCCGCGGCATTCACCATCCTGTTGTTGGCGTGGCGCATCCGCCGCGAGATCACCCTGGCGATGTTGGAGAAGATCTTGAGCGAAGCCTGCCCGTTTTGCGCAAAATAGTCGTTCTTCACCGTCAGTACATGGGTCTTCTCCGTGGCCCGGGCGCTGGTCGAATGTCTGCTTTCGCCCGACCAGCTTCCTTCCCCGAGGAAATCGCCCCGCGTAAAATACGACAGCCGGACCTCCTCGCCATAAACATTCTTCTTGAAAAGCTCCACCTCTCCCTGGTAAATGATGTAAAGGTCGCGGCGCTCGCCATTCTCCTCGAAGAGGAAGGCTCCCCTCTGGTACACCTGTTCCCCCGTATTGTCGGATAAAACCTGCAATTCGTCAGGCGTAAGGCCCCTGAAAAGCTCGATCTCCCGGATGAATTCGCTGATCTGTGCACTGTCCATCGCAAAGTTTTTTTAGTGATTGCCGTGCAAAGATATGCAAGAAAACACTGGTGGTATATACCAGGCCTGAAGATACCGGAAAAGAGCAGAAGTAAAGGCGATCAGGGCTCCGTGAAGTCAGTGGCCGGCCGATCTGAAAAGCCCGGTCTGCGAAAGGGCGGGGGTATTGTTGGCCTCCAGGATCACCAGCCTGGCCCGGGATGTGGTTACTGGCGGGATCCTGACCAGTCGCTTGTAGCCGATGGTGGTGCCTTCAAAGGCCGGGATCCATCCTTCTTCTGCCTGTATCTCGACCCTGAACCTGCTGATCCTTTGCCCGTATTCGACGGGT
>JAXGTH010000242.1:0-3203 GCA_040775045.1 Bacteroidales bacterium | reverse complement strand
TTATGGCAAAGAGAAAAGGTGCCACTCCGCGGAAAATGGTTTCCACAGGTATATCCTTTGCCACCCCGGCAACAGTGAATATGTTGAGTCCCATGGGGGGCGTGATCAACCCTGCCTCCATCATCAATACGGCGATGACCCCGAACCATATGGGATCGAAACCGAGAGCGATAATCACAGGGTAAATCACAGGCATAGTCAGCACCATCATGGAAATCGCGTCCAAAAAACAGCCCAGGAACAGGTAGATAATGACAATGATCGTGTGAATCAGATATGGGGAAACCGCGAGAGCGGCTGCCCATTCGGCAACCCTCATGGGAATCGTTGAAAGTGCGAGAAAATAACTAAAGACGTTTGCGCCGGCTACAAGAAACAGCACCATAACGGAAATACGTACCGCCTCCTGGAGGGCCTCTATCAGGTTTTCTGTGTTCAGTTTCTTCTTTATGATGGCAAAGATGAACAGAATCGTTGCTCCGATGGCTCCTGCCTCAGTTGGGGTAAAAAATCCTCCATAGATGCCACCCATGACCAGAAAAAAGACGACCAGGGGTTCCCAGATCCCCAGCAGTGACGAAAATCTTTCTTTCCACGTCACACTCTCGGGACTTGCAGGAGCGAGACTCGGATTCAGTTTGACCATGAAAACCACAATAAGGATATAGGCAACGGCCAGGGTCACTCCGGGGAGTATTCCTGCAATAAGCAGTTTTCCGATGGATTGCTCCGTAAGCATGCCGTAAACGATAAACCCAATGCTGGGAGGAATAAGAAAGCCCAGCGTCCCGCCGGCGGCAATACTCCCTGTTGCGATCCTGGGATGATAATTATATCGTTTCATTTCGGGCAGAGCTACAGTACCCATGGTGGCCGCCGTGGCGACCGATGACCCCGAAACGGCGGCAAATCCCGCACAGGCGCCGATAGTTGCAATACCCAGCCCGCCGGGGAGTCTCCGGAGCCATTTGTCAAAAGTGGAATACATCTCCTTGGTCATTCCTGAACTCCCTGCAAATCCCCCCATCACAATAAAGAGTGGTATTACAGTATAGGGAAAATAGGCTGAAACCTCATAGACCGTTCTTGCAACCATCGGAAGGGCTGCACCGGCACTGGACAGATATGTTACGCCCAAAAAACCGACAAGCATCAAAGCAAAGGCGATAGGCATTCCAATAAAAAGCAGCAAAAAGACCAGAACTGTACCTATGACGCCTACAATTACAGGATCCACTGTCATCTCCTCTTGAATTTTTTCAGGGTGTCCACCAGATCAATCAACAGTTCCAGACAGAGAAAAACACCCGCTACACTCACAAGCAGTCTGAAAGGAAACTGGGGAACTCGGAGCATATCCGAGACCGTCCGTTCTTCTATGCCGACCACCCATCCCTGCCAGGCCATAATCCCGATGATGAAAAGGCTCAGCAGGATGGTTAATACATCGAGCGTCGAAGTAATTTTCTCGGGAAGCCTGGAAACCAGCATGGAAACACGGACATGTCCCTTCACCTGGTGGGTGTAGGCTACACCCAGCAGGATAAATATTACCAGCATATAGCTTGAAAGCTCCATGGAACCCGGGATAGGCCGGGACCAGACAGCCCGGCCTACCACTTCCCCGCTGGTAATCAGCATCATGGGGATCAGGAAAAACATACCCACATAACTCAAGTACAGTGTGGAACGTTGTATGACTTTTCTAAGCATCGTTTTTGACTCCGCCATTCAAGGATATTTCAATACCCCGCTACTTCCATTTATCAGGTATTGCCACGGATTTCGCGCCTATGCTTTCCGTCACCTTATTATATTTCATGACGGTCTCTTTGGCAGGCAGGCCTTTGGCCTCCAGGTCAGTTACCCACTTTTCGGTTACATCCTGGAAACCCTTGAACCATTTCTGCTGTTGCTCGGCAGGCAAATCGTAAAGCGTGACTCCTTTATCTTCAATTTCTTTTATCATGACCTTGTAGACATCCCGGTTCAAGCCGCCTGTCGTCCTGAAAGGATTGCTGCATACTTCCATAATGATCGGTTTTAAATCATCCGGGGTATTGTCCCAGCTCTTCTGGTTCATGATTACGCCTTCGGTAACACAACCGAAGGTGGCGATCACACCGTATTTTGCGACCTCATAGAGTTTGAAGGCCAATATCAGGGGCGGGCAAGTGACTAATCCGTCAATAGTTCCTGTCTCCAGAGCGAGATAGACGTCTCCCAGTGGCATAAATACGGGTTCTGCGCCCAGGGACTTGATGTAATTGGTTTGATGACCGCCTGGCGCCCTGATTTTCAGACCTTTACAGTCCTCCAGGGTTTTCACCGGCTTCCGGGTCCAGAGGAATGCCTGGATGCAGCCGTTAAGCTCGATCATCTTGACACCAGGGAACTCATTCGAAAGTGCTTCTTCGTACATTTTGTTGCCAATATCCACAGCCAGATCTTTCCCATCGACCCAGGTTGCAAGGGATAGTACATCGCTTAAAGGAAATCGGCCTGGTGTCCAGGTGGCGGTGAAATATCCCATATCCGAAAGTCCCTTTGACACAATATCATAATGTTCCGGGCCTTTCCCCAGGGCTGCGCCTGCATAGAGAGTATAGGTAATACGTCCATCACTCTTCTTCTTCAACTCCTCGAGCATCGGTTGCCATACGGTTTTCACTTCTCTACTGGCAGGTGGATGCCAGGTGCTGAATTTCAGGTGCATCTTGGACTTTGCTGCAGCTAAAGCACCCGTAGGCACGAGAAAGAAAGCCAGCAATGAAACTACCAAACAAAATAGAAAGACTTTTTTCATGTCCAAACCTCCATTATAATGTGATGTTAATATTGTATAACATTTGCTAAACAGATCCTTTACTTAACTACAAATAACAATTTCCACAAAAACAGTAGTGATGACTCGAAAAGGCTTTCTATAGAGAGCCTGAATTCGATTTATGCTGAGATTTACGAATAATCAACAAAATAAACAGACTATTAGCACTTTAAATAAATCCAGCTGTATCCGCAATGAAATTCATATTTTTTGCCTGGGGTGTATAGTGAGTCTCCGTTCCAGCAGGAATAGCCTGATTCATTTCTTTGATGATGATTTCCTGCACAATTTGAAGGCCTTTGGATATATGTTCCAGGGTCATCTGGATGGCCCGATCCATATTTCCCTTTTTTATGGCAACTACTATCTCCTGATG
>JAXGTH010000241.1:0-3205 GCA_040775045.1 Bacteroidales bacterium | reverse complement strand
TGCCGACCGCCAGCAGCAGGTCCTGCATCCATCGCGGTGATTCCTTCACCTTCACATTGCTGATGGTCAGGCCGCTGAACCGCGGACAGGCAGTGGTGTCTAGCACCTCTACAGGGAATTCTGCCTTACTGTCGGGGGCACTGAAACCATCAACGGAGGGTATATTGAGCCGGACGGTCCCCTTCCCCTGCCTGCTGTTTATCACTGCTACGAGGTCGCGTGCCGCGCCGATATGCGAGGTGGCATCCGTTCGGTTGGGCGTGAGCCCGATCTCAAAAACTATATCTTCGGTAACGCCAAAGTACTCTTTTGCCGGTGTGCCGGGAACGGCGTCATCATCAAGCACCATGATCCCATCATGTGAGCTGCCAAGGCCCACCTCATCCTCGGCACAGATCATGCCTTCCGAAACCTCCCCGCGGATATTTGCCTTCCTGATCTCGAACGATTGTTCGCCTGCATAGAGCGTGGTGCCAACCGTGGCCACAACAACCTTTTGGCCTTCAGCTACATTTGGTGCCCCGCAAACGATAGGCAGGGGGGCATCCCCGCCGATATCCACGGTGGTCAGGCTCAGCTTATCGGCGTTGGGATGCTTTGTGCAACTCAGCACTTTCCCGATGACGATCCCTTCGAGACCGCCTTTCACCGACTGGAACTTTTCCATGCTCTCAACTTCAAGTCCGCTGTTGGTAAGCATTTCACTGAGTTCTTCCACACTCACTCCAGGATCGGCGTAGCGTTTCAGCCAGTTGTATGAGATCTTCATCCTGCTTTGTTTTCCTTTGGTTAGCAATACATTGCCGGTAATAAACCGGCTGATTCCCGGCTGATATGAACCGGTATACTCAATGACCGGGTAAAGGTAAGGAATTTCCTTTTTCTAACTGATCGACCCCCAGTCGGGACTGAATTTGTTCATGGCTTTCAATGTCCTGTCCAGGATGAGGTTACCTGGTTTTTGCAGTTGCGGGTCATCTTCCAGGATCTCCATGGCCAGGTTGCGTGCATAGGTCAGGATCTTTTCATCGCGGAGGAGGTTGGCGATCTTAAGGTCGATGATGCCGCTCTGCTGGGTGCCTGCCAGGTCGCCTGGCCCCCTGAGCCGAAGGTCGGTCTCGGCGATTTGGAACCCATCGGTGGTTTCCGTCATGGTCTTCAGCCTCGTCCGTGCCTCCTCCGTAAGCTTGTTGCCCGACATCAGGATGCAGAATGACTGGTCGGCGCCACGGCCCACACGGCCCCTCAGCTGGTGGAGCTGGGAAAGGCCGAAGCGCTCGGCATTCTCGATCACCATCACGGAGGCATTGGGAATATCGACCCCTACTTCGATCACGGTGGTGGCCACCATGATGTGTGTTTCTCCCCTGATGAAGCGTTGCATTTCAAAATCCTTGACTTCCTGCTTGAGCTTGCCGTGAACGATGCTGATGCGGTATTCGGGTAGCGGGAAGGCCCTGCTCAGGCTTTCGTAACCATCCATCAGGTCCTTGAGGTCGAGTTTCTCCGATTCATGGATGAGGGGATACACCACGTACACCTGCCGGCCCAGGGCGATCTGCTCCCTCATGAAACCAAAGAGGCGCAAGCGCTTTGAATCGAAAAAATGATAGGTCTTTACGGGTTTCCTACCCGGGGGCATCTCATCGATCACCGACAGGTCGAGATCGCCATAAAGCGTCATGGCCAGTGTCCTGGGTATGGGGGTGGCCGTCATGACGAGGATGTGCGGTGGAACATCGTTCTTGTAATACATCCGTGCCCTCTGTGCCACCCCGAAGCGGTGCTGTTCGTCAATGACCACGAGTCCGAGCTCACTGAATTGCACATTTTCCTCGAGCAGGGCATGGGTGCCGATGAGCAGGTGCAGGTTTCCGTTGAGGAGGTCCCTGAGGATCTCCTTCCGCTTCGCGGCCCTGGTGGAACCGGTGAGCAGTTCCACGCGTATGCCCAGGGGGGCTGTCATCCCGCTGATGGTGGCAAAATGCTGGTTGGCCAGGATCTCGGTGGGGGCCATCATGCAGGCCTGGTAACTATTGTCGAGGGCGATGAGCATCGCCATCAGGGCTACCAGGGTCTTGCCGCTGCCTACATCGCCCTGCAGCAGGCGGTTCATCTGTTTGCCCGATCCGAGGTCGGCACGGATCTCTCTGATCACCCTTTTCTGGGCTCCCGTCAGTTCAAATGTCAGGTGCTGTTTGTAGAAATCGTTCGTGTGCCTGCCCACATTGCCGAAAACATGCCCTTCAATGTCTTTTTGCCTGACCAGCTTCTGTTTGATCAGCCGGAGCTGGATGTAGAAAAGTTCCTCGAACCTTAGCCTGGCCTGTGCCTTGCGCAGGAACGCCTGGTTCCCGGGGAAATGTATATTCTGAAAGGCTCCTTCCCTGGTGATCAGCCCGAGCCTGCCGGTGATCTCCTGCGGGAGGGTCTCGGGAAGCTCACCCTGGAGCCGCAGCAGGAGGGTGCGCATGAGCTTGCTGATGTTGCGGCTCGAAAGCCCCCGGTTCCGAAGGGTTTCCGTTTCGCTGTAATGGCCCACCAGGACCTGGCCCAGGCTGAGGTTGTCCTCATCGGGCAGTTCCACCTCAGGGTGGGCGATGTTGTATTTATTGTTGAAGAGGGTCGGCTTGCCGAATACGATATATTCCACCCCGTGCTTGAATTTTCCTTCCAGCCATTTAATTCCTTTGAACCATACCAGTTCAATGGAACCCGTTTCGTCGCTGAGCATGGCGCTGAGCCTTTGCGACCCCGGCTTGCCAAGCTTTTTCACGTTGCTGATGGTGCCCCTGAGTTGCACGTAAGCCAGGTCGGAACGTATCTCCGAAACGGTATGGATCTTCGACCTGTCGATATACCTGAACGGGTAGTATTGCAGCAGGTCGCCGAAGGTATGCACCCCGATCTCCTTTTTCAGCATGGCGGCACGTTTGGGCCCCACGCCTTTGAGGTATTCAATGGGTGTGTCGAGGATTTTTTGCATGACATTGCTGCTTCATACAAATATAGTATTAAATGATATCCGATATCTGATACCTGATATCTGATATTCGAAGCTATGTAAGATCGAATATTTTCGAAGATGATAGATGAGAAAAGAAGTAAAAAAAAGCCCTGCGGTTTTCGCAGGGCTTTTTTTTAGAATTCCCAGAGGTCGTGTTCGAACTCGAAGAGCTCGTTCTTTATACGCTCTGATTCGTAC
>JAXGTH010000240.1:0-3240 GCA_040775045.1 Bacteroidales bacterium | reverse complement strand
CTCCGGGTGGTATTTGGTGAGGTAAAGGGCTTTTTCGCACTGCAGCCCCTTCAGGAAGGTGGATTTCGATAAACGGAGACTCATGATCGGTGGTTTCGGATATAAATGTAAGCAATATTTGGTTAGGGGAATGGAAGATGGTTGGACGGCTGGACGGTTAATTCACCGTAAGTCACCTGGATGGAGATCACTCTCCCGAAGTCTCGGAATCGTGATTAGTTCGGCCTGGCCTTTTCATTTCGCTACGCTCATAAAAAGGCAGTCTCACTAATGAAACACTGAAACACTAAAGCCATGCCTGAAGCCCGATGCCTGAAGCCCGACGCCTGAAGCCCGTCAATACGCCCACTTCACGTATACGGATCCCCAGGTGAAGCCGCCGCCGAAGGCGGAGAGGATGAGGTTGTCGCCCTTTCTGAGCTGGTCTTCCCATTCCCAGAGGCAGAGCGGGATGGTGCCGGTGGTGGTGTTGCCGTATTTCTGGATGTTGATCATCACCTTGCCTGGGTCGAGTTTCATCCTGCGTGCGGTGGCATCGATGATGCGCAGGTTGGCCTGGTGGGGAACCAGCCAGGCGATGTCGTCGGAAGTGAGGTTGTTGCGTTCCATGATCTCCACCGAGACGTCGGCCATGCCCTTAACCGCAAATTTGAATACCGACTGCCCTTCCTGGGTCACGAAATGTTCCTTGTTGGCCACGGTCTCGAAAGAGGCCGGTTTCACCGAACCGCCGCCCTTCTGATAGAGGTACTGCCTCCCCGAGCCGTCGGTGTAATGCCTTGAGTCCATGATGCCGAATTCTTCCGTAGTGGGTTCGAGCAGCACGCCGCCACCGCCGTCGCCGAACAGTACGCAGGTGGCCCGGTCGGTATAGTCGATCATCATTGACATCTTTTCGGCGCCCACCACCAGCACCTTCTTGTGCGTGCCGGTCTCGATGAACTTGGAAGCGGTGGTGAGGGCAAACAAGAATCCGGAGCAGGCCGCGTTGAGGTCGTAGCTCCAGGCGTTCTTCAGCCCGCACTTGTCGGAAACGATATTGGCCGTGGCCGGGAATGCATAATCGGGGGTAACGGTCGACACGATCAGCATGTCGATCTCTTCGGGCCTTGTGCCCGTCTTCTTCAGCAAGCCGTTCACCACTTCGGCACCGATGACCGAAGCGCCCTGTCCTTCACCTTTCAGTATCCTTCTTTCCTTGATCCCCGAGCGTGTCGTGATCCACTCGTCGGTGGTATCCACCATTTTCTCGAGTTCGGCATTGGTCAGTACATAATCGGGTACCCAGCCGTGCACGCCGGTAATTGCTGCTCTTATTTTACCCATAAGGTGTTTTTTTGGGCGGTAAAATTACGAATGTTTTTGAAGCTCCTCCTTAATTTTAAAGGAAAGGTTGGCTTCGTGGACGTTTTTTGTGAGCAGGATCATGTTCCTGATCGCATTATCATTGGATATCCCGTGGCCCACCACTACCGTGGAGTTGATGCCAAGGATGGGCGTACCGCCGAAGTTTTCATAATTCATGCGCTCGACGAACTCGTCGTAGAGGTTCCGCTTCTTCAGCAGGCTGTACATCGACTCGAGTTGCTTGAGCAGCACGTTGCCGGTGAAGCCGTCGCAGACCACCACGTCGGCGGTGTCGAGCAGGATGTCGCGTCCTTCCACATTGCCAATGAAGTTGAAATGTTTCGAATTTCTCATCAGCTTATAGGTGGCCTGGGTAAGGAGGTTCCCTTTCTCGGCCTCTTCACCGATGTTCAGGAGCCCCACCCTGGGACTTTCGACGCCATAAACATGTTTGGCATAAAAAGATCCGAGGATGCCGAACTGGTACATCACTTCCGGTTTGGGGTCGGGGTTGGTGCCGATGTCGAGCAGGAAGGTATGGCCGCCGTTCTCCTTGGGCAGCACCACGGCCGTACAGGGCCTGATGATGCCCTTGATCATCTCCACGCTGTACATGGAACCCACCAGCATGGCACCACTGTTGCCCGCGCTGGCAAAAGCATCGATGCGCCCCTCCTTGAGGAAGCGGAAGCCCGTGGATATGCTTGAGCTTGTCTTGTGCGTGAAGGCCTTGATGGGCTGGTCGCTCATGCCGATCACATCGGGGGCATGAACGATGGTGAAATCGCCCGGGTCTGCACCGATAGCGAACAGCTTTTCATGGATGAGCTGCTCATCACCAAAGAGAAAAAGACTATCGGAAGCCTCAAGCGAAGATAAGGCAAGCACAGCACCCCTGACCGTTGCATCAGGCGCATGGTCGCCTCCCATGATGTCGAGTCCGATATTCATTTTAGCAAAAATTCGTGACGAGTTAAACGATCGTTAAGCCGAAGTGTTCAGGTTATTCGTTCTTGGCCATCACAAGCTTACCCTTGTAATAAAGGTCGCCATCGACATAATAGGCCCTGTGGTAAATATGAATGGTGCCGGTTGTCGGGCATTTTGCCAGCGTGGGAAGGCTGGCCTTGTAATGTGTCCTCCTCTTGTCCCTCCTGGTTTTGGAGATCTTTCTTTTTGGATGTGCCATTGTTATTCAGTATTAAGTAATATCCTTGTTATCTTTCAATTCCTTCAGTGCATCCCAGCGGGGATCCTCCCTGTGGGGCTCATGTTTTTCGAGCTTTTCGATCATCGTCTCGTCGCACAGGCCTTCCCCCTCGGGGTGCATCCGCTGGTAAGGCAACAGCAGCATGATATATTCGTAGATGAACCCGCTGATGTCGATATGGGATTCCGTGTCGGGGATGATGAGGATTTCATCGGTCTCCTCTTTCCATTCATGGCCGAGCTTCACGATGAGGCGCTGCTCACCCTTCAGCCGAAGGTCCATATCGGCCAGGCAACGGTCGCAGGGAACCACGACCCTGCCGTCGATACGAAAAGTGAACACCATCATACGGCTTCGCTTTTCGAGGTTCACATCAACGCCCAGCATGCCCTGCTGTACCTCCGAATATTCAAACTGTGCAAAGAACTTATGGTCAACCGTGAAGTGATAATCATGCATCCCTTCCTTCAGCCCCACAAAGGGGATTTCATATTCCTTCAACACCTTCATGACTGACCCCAAAAAAATTCGGGCTGCAAAATTAGGGATTGTTCCGTTCAAATACAAATATAAATGTAGTTTTGAGTTTTAAGTTTTAAGTTTTAAGTGTTGAGTTTTGAGTTTTCATTGCTGTCCGGGATAATTTATTGTAAAGCGATATAGTCCTTTATTGGAAGGGCTTT
>JAXGTH010000239.1:0-3263 GCA_040775045.1 Bacteroidales bacterium | reverse complement strand
TGAGCCGCTGGATATAGGCTTCGGCCACTTCCCGCCGGGCACCGGGGCGGGCACCAGAGATGGCGTCGCACACCTGCACGATGGGTGCGATAAGCGATTCCATCTCTATCTCGTCGTGGTGCGCACCGATAGCGTTGCACACATCGGGCTTCTCCTTGAACTTCTCGGCCAGTTTCATGCCGAGGATGGCATGTGGATGTTCGGGTTCGTTGTCGGGCACCTTGCCGATATCATGCAGCAGGCCGGCGCGCTTCGCGATCTTGGGGTTGAGGCCGAGTTCGGCTGCCATGGTCGCACAGAGATTAGCCACCTCTATGGAGTGCTGCAGCAGGTTCTGACCGTATGACGAACGGTATTTCATCCTTCCCACCATCCTGATCAGTTCATGGTGCATGTTATGGATGCCCAGGTCGATCACGGTCCGCTTGCCTGTTTCAACGATCTCCTGCTCGATCTGCTTGCGTGTCTTGGCCACCACCTCTTCGATGCGGGCAGGGTGGATCCTGCCGTCGGTGACGAGCTTGTGCAGCGACAGCCTGGCGATCTCGCGCCTGACGGGGTCAAATCCCGACAGGATGATGGCCTCCGGCGAATCGTCGATGATGATCTCTATGCCCGTAAGGGATTCAAGGGCCCGGATGTTGCGGCCTTCACGGCCGATGATGCGTCCCTTGATCTCGTCGTTGTCGAGGTGGAACACCGAAACCGTATTCTCTATGGCATGCTCGACGGCGGTGCGCTGGATGGATTCAATGACGATCTTCTTGGCTTTCTGGTTGGCGGTAAGCTTGGCCTCATCCACGATCTCGGAGATGAACACCTGGGCGTCGGCCCTGGCCTCATCGAGCAGGGTCTCGCTCAACTGGGCCTTGGCCTCGGAAGCCGACAGACCGGAAATGGCCTCCAGTTGTTCAACCTGCTGCTTAACGGACCTGTCGAGCTCCTGCTGTTTCTTGGCCACCACCTCAAGCTGGTTGTTCAGGTTGTTCTTTATGGTTTCAACTTCCTTCTGCTTTCGCTGCAGCTCTTCCAGCCGCTGCGAAATACTTGCTTCCTTCTGTTTGAGCCTGCTTTCGTTCTGTTGTATCCTTGCATTCTTTTCGTTGATCACATTTTCGTGCTCGATCTTGAGCTGCAGGAACTTTTCCTTGGCCTGAAGGATCTTGTCCTTCTTGTAGACTTCCGCCTTTTCCTGGGCCTCCAGCAGGAATTTCTCACTTTTCTTTTCCACCGCTTTGCGCAGCAGGGTTGAGGTGATCACCACCCCCACAGCCAAACCGGCCAGAACTGCGAGAGAGAGGTACAATATATCTAACATCATCTCAGCGTTTTAATTAAACATTATTAAAAGGGAGCAGCAGCGGAGGGCAAAAAAAAACCCGCATTAATTCGTGGGTTTTACGAAACCCCAAAAGACACGGATAGGGCGGCCTGGCTGTTCGAACTTCCCCTGTTCCCGCAAGCGGGAAATCCGCCGGAGCGGATCGGGGCCCGTTCTAGTAGCCTTTGAGCCAAACCCTGATGTAAGTAATGTTGAGTTTACAAACCAAAATGAATTAACGCGGGTATATCTTAATATTTTCAAAGAACGCTCGGCGGGGACTATCCCTCTTTTTGTTCCGAAAGCAGTTTTTCCAGGTTCATCAAACCATCGATCAGCTCGTTTTCATCGGAGCTGAGCGTGGTCTCAGCCTTTAACGACGTTGTGGCGAACCACAGCGACACCATTGAGAGCAAATCCTGGTTGTCGTTAAAAGCGTAAGTATTTGCATATTCGTTTATCTTTTCATTAATTAACCTGGCAGCTTTCCTTATGATCTCTTCTTCTGAAGCCCTGACTGTCATCCTGTATGGACGGTTGGCAATCTTCACTGTAATGGCTAATTCATCCATCAGGTCTCATCCAATTAAGGCTTTTCTACTGATTTAAAAGTCCCACACACTTATCAATTTCCCGCAACATTTCATCAATTTTTGCCTTCACTTCTGTTGAACCTTCTTTATCTGTCAGCGATCTTGTAATTTTTAATTTAACAATCTGCTCCTTTAAAAGTTCTATTTCCTTTTCTTGTTTTTCAATGGTGTCCAGAAGATCAGCGTTCCGGTTTTTCAGCTCAGCATTTTCTTCTTTCATTGCCCGGTGCCGGCCAAGCAGTTCCAAAACCTGCTCATTAATCTTGGAAACTAAAACCTTAGCCTGCTCCATTAAGCCTGATAAGCAAATAATTCTTTACAAAAATAAGAAATTATGATGCAATTGCAAGTGATCGGACACAATTAAATTCATTTTTTTCAGGAAGATAGGGTCCCCCGCTTAAAGTAAGGTGTGACATTTCTGCTTTTCCGGTATTAATCATATAGGAGGGCTGATGAAATGAAGCACGATGATCACAGTAACATCCCCGAAGCGTTTTTCCACTATCTCTGGAAATACCGAATGTTCAGCCGCAGGCTCTTTACCGGTGACGGGGAGCCTGCAGAGGTCATTCACCCCGGGACGCACAACAGCGATGCCGGTCCTGACTTCCTGTGTGCACGCGTCAGGATCGGCGACACCTTATGGGCAGGCAATGTCGAGATCCATGTGCGTGCTTCCGACTGGCTGAGGCACGGGCACCATCGCGACGGGGCCTACAACAACGTGATCCTCCACGTGGTGGCCGAAAATGATGCTGAAGCCATGACATCAGATGGGAAAGCCATCCCTACCCTGGTGGTTGGGAATGCCTTCAGCCACCAGCTCCTGGATTGCTACCAGGAGATCATCCATAACCTCTTGTGGATCCCCTGCGAGCGCATGATCGGCCGTGTCGGCAGGATGCAGGTCACCGCCAGGCTCAATGCCATGGGTATCGGCCGGCTGCACGAAAAGGCCGAAGCGTTGAGGGAAGAACTGATGCATCTCCGCATGGACTGGGAGGAGTGCTGCTACCGGGCCCTGGCGGGGCAGTTCGGGGCCAGGCTGAACAGGCAACCCTTCCTGATGCTGGCCCGCAGCCTGCCCTCGGGGGTCGTGATGAAATACCGCGACAACCCATTCCAGCTTGAAGCACTCTTCCTCGGGCAGTCGGGCCTGCTCAATACCAGGCTTTACGGCAAATATCCCAACAGCCTGAAAAAGGAACATGCCTTTCTGGCGCAGAAACACGGACTTGCCCCGGTGGCCGGCTACCTCTGGAAATTCATGCGCATGAGGCCGTCGGGCTTCCCGACGATACGCCTTGCCCTGCTGGCCGCACTCTACAGCCAGGCGCCGGTGTTCC
>JAXGTH010000238.1:0-3266 GCA_040775045.1 Bacteroidales bacterium | reverse complement strand
TAAATTCTAAATAAATTCCAATGAGTCAAATTCAAATGTTTTATTGCCCCTCACCCCCTGGCCCCCTCTCCCCGGGGAGAGGGGGAAATGGGGGGCAGGGGGTTAAGGGGGTGCGGGGCATTAAAAGTCGTAATACCTAATACGTAATACTTAATACCTTGTACTATAACTGCCACACATACAACAGCCTCCGCTACGGGACGCTGAGTCCTGAAGCCCTGGTAAAGCTGGCCAAAAGCAAGGGCATAGAGGCCCTGGGCATTGCCGATATCAACAACTCCACGGGGGTGATGGACTTTATCAGGGAATGCAATAAGGCGGGCATACGTCCGGTGGCCGGGATAGCGTTCCATGAGGGTGACCGGGTGCTGTATACCGGCATTGCACGCAACAACGAAGGTTTCAGGGAGCTGAACGAATTCCTGTCGGAGCACCGCCTGGGGAAAAAGACACTTCCCGCCAGGGCACCGGTATTGCCAAACTGTTACGTGGTTTATCCTTTCGAGGGCCTTTATCCCGACAGGCTTGCCGACAATGAATACATCGGCATCTGCCCCTTCGATTCGGGCAGGCTCCTCTCCTCCCCTTTCAGGCACAGGCAATCGAAGCTGGTGGTGCGTCAGCCGGTAAGCTTTGCCGGCAGCCGCGATTACGAGCTTCACCGCCACCTGCGGGCCATCGCCCATAACACCCTGCTCTCCAGGCTCGACCCCCGGCTCATGGGCAGGCCCGACGAGATGTTCCTCACGCATGACGGGATGCTGAAAGCCTTCGAATACTATCCCGATATCCTGCGGAATACGGAAAGGATGGTGGCCGACTGCCATATCGAATTCGACTTCCGGTCGATCAAGAACAAGAAGACCTTCACCGGCAGCCTTTACGACGACAAGGTGCTGCTCGAGAAGCTGGCCATGGACGGGCTGGAGTACCGCTACGGGAGAAAAAACAAAGAAGCTGAAACGAGGGTGAAGCATGAACTCGGCCTGATCACCCGCCTGGGCTTTGCAACCTATTTCCTCATCACCTGGGACATCATCCGCTACTCCATGTCGCGGGGATTCTATCATGTGGGCCGAGGGAGCGGCGCCAACAGCGTGGTGGCTTATTGCCTGAAGATCACCGACGTTGACCCCATCGACCTGAACCTTTACTTTGAGCGTTTCATCAACCCCCGCAGGAGCACTCCGCCCGACTTCGACATTGATTATTCCTGGCGGGAGAGGGATGAGGTGCAGGACTATATCTTTAAAAGGTACGGAAGGAAGCATACGGCATTGCTCGGTGCCATGTCGACCTTCAGGGGACGTTCCATTTACCGTGAACTGGGCAAGGTGTACGGCCTCCCCAAGACTGAGATCGACCGCCTGGTGCACCATCCGGACGACCCGGAAGGGAAGAACCACATCACCGGCAGGATACATTCCCTGGCCGGGATGATGGCCGGGTTACCCAACCTCCGCAGCATCCACGCAGGTGGCATCCTCATCTCGGAGGAGCCCGTCTGTGCTTACACGGCCCTGGATATGCCCCCCAAGGGCTTCCCCACCACACAGTGGGATATGTACGTGGCCGAAGATATCGGCTTCGAGAAGCTCGACATCCTGAGCCAGCGGGGCATCGGGCATATCAGGGAATGTGCCGACATCGTCAGGGAGAACAGGGGCATCAGCGTGGACGTACACCGGGCCGACCTCTTCAAAAAAGACGAGAAGGTGAAGGACCTGCTCCGCAGGGGCGAGACCAACGGCTGCTTCTATGTGGAGAGCCCGGCCATGCGGGGATTGCTGAAGAAGCTCAGGTGCGACGACTACCTGCGCCTGGTGGCGGCCAGCTCGATCATACGGCCGGGGGTGGCCAAATCAGGGATGATGCGGGAATACATCCACCGCTTCCACCATCCCGGTGATTTCGAATACATTCACCCCGTGATGAAGGAACAGCTGGAAGAAACCTACGGCGTGATGGTGTACCAGGAAGACGTGCTCAAGGTATGCCACCACTTTGCCGGCCTTGACCTGCCCGACAGCGACGTGCTGCGCAGGGCCATGAGCGGGAAGTTCAGGGGGAGGGAAGAGTTCGATCGCATCGTGAACAAATTCTTCAGCAATTGCAGGGAATACGGTTACCCGGAGGAGATCACCAGGGAGGTGTGGCGGCAGATCGAAAGTTTTGCGGGTTATTCCTTCTCCAAGGCCCATTCGGCCTCCTATGCCGTGGAAAGTTTCCAGAGCCTTTACCTCAAGGCCCACTACCCGCTGGAGTTCATGGTGGCCGTGATCAACAACTTCGGGGGCTTCTTCCAGCGATGGGTGTATTTCAACGAGGCCCGTCGATGGGGAGCAGAGATCATGCTGCCCTGTGTCAATCATAGCAATTACAAAACACGTATCCTCGGGACAAGGATCTATACCGGTTTTATCCATATCGAAAACCTGGAACGGACCATCGGGAAAGGTATCCCGGAGGAGCGGGAAAGGAACGGTCCCTTCCGTTCGCTGGAAGACTTCATCAGGCGGGTACATACCGGCATCGAGCAGCTGGTGCTGCTCATCAGGGCAGGCGCCTTCACCTTCACGGGCAGGGAGAAGTCGCAACTGCTCTGGGAAGCGCACCTGCACCTTGGTAAGAACAGTGTAAAACCTTCCGGTCCTACCCTTTTCATGCAGGATGTAAAGAAATATTCCCTGCCACAGCTGGAAAGCAGCAGGCTGGAAGACGCGTACGATGAACTGGAACTCATCGGTTTCCCGCAAAGCATGAGCTGGTTCGAGATGCTGCAGAAACCCGTGAACGGGGTGGCTAGGGCCGGCGACATGATGAAATATATTGGACGCAGGGTGCAGATGGCAGGGCTGCTGGTCACGGTAAAGTATGTGCGCACGGTGAAGAAAGAGATCATGCACTTCGCCGCCTTCCTCGACGACACCGGCGAGTTCTTCGACAGCACCCACTTTCCGGATACGCTGAAAAAGTATCCATTCCGAGGGAACGGGGTTTATTTACTCTACGGTAAGATCGTGGAGGAGTTTGGGTTTCCGAGCATCGAGGTGGACAGAATGTTGAAGTTGCCGCTTAAATCTGATCCGCGGGCCGTTTGAAATCTGAATTCTGATATTTGATATTTGAAATCATTGCTGTCCGGGATATTTCTAAGCAGCGAAAAACGCGTAATTGTTAGAACCGCTCGACGTCGCTCGCGGTGACACATCAAAGTCAATAAAACAGGAATAAGGGCGCGGCACACCAATGAAATCAAGTTATTG
>JAXGTH010000237.1:0-3275 GCA_040775045.1 Bacteroidales bacterium | reverse complement strand
TTCACCTTGTAACTGGCCGGTAATTGATTGAGCGCCTGTTGTATCAATGATCATTTTGCCGCTGCCCAGTACCAGGCTGGTATCCTTGAACCAGTCAATGGTCCCGTTTCCCGCGCCCAGGCTGCCAAATTTTAGTGTGTCGGTTAGCTGATCAGCATCTATACCGAAGTTGCCAATAACGGCCCCAGTCTGAGAAAAAGCCTGAAACGGACCTGCAACAGCAAGAACAAGGAATAATGAAAGAGATGCAATGATTCCTTTAAGTGGTAAATATTTATTCATATCTTTAGATTTACAACGATTCTATTACATTGATTACTAATACATTAATAAGAAAAATACGAGATTTTTCCGCGTCTATTTAGCGCGTTATAAAGATTTGGAAATCAGAGATTATTCTGGGTGATGCCTAAAGCACCCTTGGTTTCGTCTTGACAATATTAAGGATTATGTGACCGCTTTCCAAATATTATTATAAAAATTATCCAGTCTTAATTATTATAACGTGTTGTAGGTTTTTTAATCTTAAAAAAAAATGGCAGTATTTAAAATAAAAAAAGTTATGTAATATGTTGTAAATTAATATATAAGTAGTTTATTTCGCAACGAAAACACTTCTGTCATGCATAACTTAAATTAAATTCCGACAATTTTTTCTGCATCACCAAATCCGTATCTTTAAATCGTATTGATCCCTTTGAAAATTTCTTTTTCTATAGTAAAAGACCTAAGATATCTGATTGCAAGATTTTTGCTTTAGGCATAACAGCAGAAAGTCCTGGTATTGAAAGTGATTGTTGCTTCCGGGGTAAACTGCAAAGTGATCATGCCAGAGACTTTCCAAACTTAATCGATCACAGCAATTTTAAAAGACGATGAAAAAGACTAAATCCTTTTATTGAACAACTCAATCAATCGATCTCATCCACGCTGAATGAAGGAGAAGATGTTCTGGTAGCAGATCCAATCCCTGTTCCCGTTTGCAAGAAAGCCCGGGAGCCGGTACCTATAGCCTACCGCCTATCGCCTAACGCCCATCGCCCGTCCTTTTCACCTTATCAGCACAAACGTGGATTTCAGCACCGTGTTCTCGCCCGTCGTGCTGCGATAGCTCAGCACGCATACATAAACACCTGCGGGTGCATCGCCCCCGTCAAGGGTGCCGTCCCAGCCAAGGCCGAAATCCGGGCTGGTGAAGATCATCTCGCCCCAGCGATTATAGATATCCATCCGGTATTCGCTGAACGCTGCAAAACTGCCTGCGGGCCTGTATACCGGGTTTCTCCCCCCCGGGGTGAAAGCATTGGGAAGCATAAGTTCGGGTGTGTATTCTAGCAGGATCTCATTCGACTGGCTGTAAAGATCGGTATTCCCTGCGGCTACGGCCCTTACAATATACCTTAGCCTGCTCAGTCCCGACGAAAGGTCTGAAATGTCGTCCTGGTATGACAGCACCGTCGCTGACGTTTGTCCGGTCATCACAAACGACGCCTCGTCGTTCACTGCCCGGTAAATCTCATAAGCTTCCACGCCTGCGGGCCAGCCTTCGAAAGCATTCCAGCTCAATTCGTTGAACCGTCCCTCCCCTTTCATGCCTTCAAGGAGGATGGTCCTGAGCGTCAGTGATGAAAGCACCTCATTGCCACAGCTGTCGGTGAGCGTGGTAAAATAATAGTAGCTTCTGCTGTTCACTTCCGCTGCAAGATCGTCGTAATATAACTGTTCCTCGCCGGCCAGGGCCAGTTCAGCGAGCAGATCGAACGGGCCCGCTGCATCATCCGCACGATAGATGTTCAGGAACGGGACCCAGGCAAAGGTATCAGGCAGGAGCATGAGGGTTACATATTCACTTTCCTCAACAGAGGCATTCCCCAGACGATTGTCCAACGGTTGACGGTACTGCCATGTGTTCACTTCCCTGATACAGGAAGATGAAGTGACCTCCGAACCTTGGCTGAAGGCCCTGACGAAATACCTGTAATTCCTGCCGGTATCGAGGCCGGTATGGTCGAAGGTGGTGATGCCGGCCGCCACGTTACCCAGGATGCTGAATGCACTCCCGTCGACTGAACAGTATATGCGGTAACCCTCCAGGGGAGGTTCCATGTTGATGTATTCCGTCCAGCCGAGCGTGTTGACCATCATACAGGGATCGAAGGCCACGTCTTCGAGCCATATGGTCCTTTGAGGGATATCGTAACTCCCCGGACTGATGTTGCCGCAGCTGTCGTAAGCGGATATGGCATAGGAACGGTTGCCGGCACAGGGGTCGAAGGAGAGGTCGCGGCAAAAGGTGCTGTCGCGGCCCGGGATCCAGTAAAGCGTATCATTGAGTGACGGTTTCACGTGGTAGATCACATATCCTGCAGCATCTCCGGCAGGGCTGGGGCTCCAGCCCAGGATCGCCTCACCGGTGAAGGGGTCGATACTGACCGAATCGAGTACCGGCATTGGAGGCGGGGTGATATCCTCAAAGTAAAGGGAGGCTGCATTTGAGCGGGAAATACAGCCCGTTGCGCCCGCTTCGATCCTGAAGAAGAGCGTATCGCGGCACACCTCGACAGGCATGGTGAACTGTGTAAGTACCGTTGAATCGATAAGCATGAAATCGTCGCTGCCGGTGCCATGCATAAAAATGTAATAATAGCCGTTAAAACCCGGAAGGTGTGCTGCATGCATTGGGTTCCAGTTCAGTAAGGCTATGATGGGATCGGCACTGTTCAGCGTAACGGTGAGGTGCATGCTTGAAAGGGTATCGGAATAAATGCCCGGGGGGGCAAGCTGTTCGGTATGTATGTAATACTGCACCGGTTGCTGGTTGGCTATGGTGATATCGTGAAAATATGTGGTGGTGCCATGATCACTGATCGTAGCCACCTCGATAAAACTGCCCGGTGGAACCCTTTGAAAGATATGGTATGCAACAAATTCGGCCTGGCTGCCTGCAGGTTCCCAATAGAGGTTCACCCCGCCCTGCTCCGTCACGTCCAGGCAATGCAGGTAATGCACCGCCTGTCCCCTGGCCGAAACCACGACAAGGGCCAATATGATTACAAAAGCAAATTGCCTGGCCATTGATCTGTTAACGTTCAATGCAAAGTTAAAGTATTGGATGGAAAGAAAGGATGGGCGTTAGGCATCCGGCATCTGGCATCCGGCATCTGGCATCATGCATCTTGCATCCGTCCCCATTTCTTTAACACTATTTAATATTAGCGCAATGCCATTTTTTAATACCTTTGCAGGTCAAAAACACATCCCATGGATCAATACCT
>JAXGTH010000236.1:0-3275 GCA_040775045.1 Bacteroidales bacterium | reverse complement strand
GACCCTGGCCGATCTGGCCATGAACAATCCGGATGCCTTCAAGGCGATCGTTGAGAAGGTAAAATAAAAAAAGGCCCCGAATTTCGGGGCCTTTTTAATATAGGTATTTTCATATAAAGCATCAGCAGCGATGGTATGCACAGGGGTGAACCCCATGCGGTAAATACTCAACCACGTTTCTTTCGCCTTTCATTTTATCAATGATCTAAAAATCAGCCCGTAGGGAGAGGACAAAATTCCTTCCGGGGCCCGATATCCCTGAACTGTATGGTCTGTACCGTTGATCAGTAAGGTTTTCCATCCCGGCACTGATGCTGAATGTTTCGGTTAGCCTGTACATGGCCATCAGGTTAAGGGTGTACCACGCGGGCGAGTAATTATGGCCGTCTGCATCCTTTGCATAGATCTCGTCCTTGCCCTGTTCTTCTACGGGAAGGTCTTCGAAACTGCGCTCACCCTGGTACATGGCATTGAATTCAAGTGTAAGGTCCCTGAACTGGTAGCGTAACCTGCTGACCCCAAACAAAGGGGCTGCATGACGGGAAGGGCTTGTGGTTCCGTCATCCAGCTCTTCTTCCCCAACCTGGTAATTCAGGTCTGACAGAAACGTGAAACCCGCCGGCAATTTGATCTCGATCCCGGCCTGGATACCGTATACATTTGCTACGGCAGCGTTTTGTATGGCCTGTACCTTGCTCATCTCCCCATCATACATGATGCTGTCCTGCCCGTTCAACCGGAAGTCCCTGCGCACCATTGCATTCTGAAGAATGGTATAGTATGCGCTGACGTCGAGTTTTGCAACCTCTCCAAAGACCTTCGCAATACCAAGGTCGAAATTATAAGCATATTCGGCCTTCAGGTCCGGGTTGGGTACAGTAACAGATCCGGGTTCCGAATCGAAGACCTTCCCGATATCATCCACATTGGGGGATCTGAAAGCCGTACCGAAATTGGCCCTGACGGCCCAGCTCTCCGAAGGGCGGTAAACGCCTCCAAGGCTCCCGGTCAGCGCCCCGTTATTGATCTCTGCGGACGTAAAAGGGAACGGGTAAAATTCGAGGTTGTCGGTAAAGTCGGCATCCAGGATGAACTGGTTGTATCGCAGTCCTGCCTGCAGGGTAAGCCGGTTCGATAACTTGTATTCATCATTCACGTAAGCGGCAATGGAAGTCCAGGTGGATTGCGGATAGCGGGAAGGTCCCTTTTGATCGGTGCCGCTGGAAATGTCCGTGAGTGTACCCGTTGAGATAACATCATCGAAAATATATTCCACTCCGTAATAAAGGGTGTTTTTCGATCCGGTATTCTTCGTAAAATCGAGGTTCACCGAGTAGGCATTCACCTTATCGTCAGTGGTATTCCGCTCGTTGCTGTTCAGCGACCTGTCGATGCGGCTTTCTTCGAACCACTGCAGGGCCAGGCGTAAACTCAATTGGTCGTACACGACATTATCCCCCTGGTGTGTGATGGTCAGGTTGTTCATCATCCACTTCTGGGGCCCGTAGTTCCATTCGGCGTAACGCAGGGTGCCGTTCTTGTACCTGTTGTGCCTGTCGTAACGGCCGTAAGGGGAAGTGGTGGAGTAATGGAACCCGTACTGGAAATCCCATTTTTCATTCGGCCTGAACCTGATCTTCTGCATCAGGTTGATCTGTGAATAGGCCGACGGGATCTGGAGCAGGGGGTCGTCCTGTGTGATGACTACGTCCGTGCTGTCCTGGCGCCGGGGATAGATGTCCTTGACGTAATCGTCGGGGCCATTGCTGCCCTGGCGTAAATGGTCGAAATCCCAGGAACTGAAACTGGTAACGAAAGCCCATTTTTTCCAGCCGACATTTACATCAAAGTGCCCCGTTTTTTCATTGTTGGCTGAGGAATAGCGGATAACGGCCTTACCTTTCACCAGTGGCTTGTCGGTCAGCGATAACTGGGGGGTCAGTGTCTGGAAACTCATCACACCGCCAATGGCATCGCTGCCATAGACAACCGACTCAGGACCGAAAAGCACCTCCGTGTTCTCGATGGCAAAAGGATCGAGGCTGATGACGTTCTGCAGGGTCCCGCTCCTGAAAATGGCCGTGTTCATCCTCACCCCGTCCACTGAATAGAGCAGCCTGTTGGTGGCAAAGCCACGGATCATCGGGCTTCCTCCGCCCTGCTGGCTTTTCTGGATGAATACCATGCCCGAAATGCCCAGCAGGTCGGCCGCCGTTTGCGGGTTTTGCAGGGCAACTTCTTTGGACGTTATTGAAATGATTTTCGATGGCACGTTGCCCGAGGATTGACGCCATCGCGTGGCTGAAATGACCACCTGGTCGAGCATCAGGCTCGAAGGCTCCATTGCAATATTGAAACCTGAAAGCTGGATCTGGCTGTAACTTATAAGTATAGGCTTATAGGCAAGGGAGCGGATGAGGACCTTTTCTGCCTGCCTGAATGCCGAGATATCGGCCTGACCCTTGGCATTGGTCACTGCTGTCGCCTGAGAAGCCTCGCTCATCAGCACCACCCCCTCAAGGGGCTGGCTGGTTTGCTGATCCGTGATCGTGATGGTCTGTGCCCAGGACCATCCTGCCCAGACTGCCAGCAGGCATAATAGAATGATTCGTTTCATTACGTTTCTTTTGAGTTAAATAAATAAGTTAAACCCGCCCTATATATGGAATGGCAGGGTGTGCGACATGTGTGCTTATTTACTTAACCAAGGCGTGGAGGGGGGACAGGAGGAGCGTTATAGACTACAGGGAAATTCCCGGAGAAATCGGGATGATCCACCACGAGTTCATTCATTGACACGGTGAAATTCAATGGATAGTTAAAATACAGTTTTTTCAGGAAATCGACCGTTTTATCCTGCCTGTCTTTTCTCTGCGGGTTGTTTCCGAGCACTTTGGCGACAAGATCGTCAAGCTGCCTGTTGAGCTCTGTTTCTTTGTCATCCTTCCAGCACCAGTAATGGATCGTATCTCCTTTTATCTCTTTGTGGACGATGTCATACATCTGTCCGTGGTATTCAAATTCTCCTGCATGATGCCAGTGAAGCCTGGTTTGCGACTCCCCGAAGGTAAACTTCAGGAGCACCAGTTGATCAAGGCTTATACCTTCGATCATACGGTACTTAAGCTCCTTCCGCACCGCTACCTTCTGATGGTGCAGGTAAGTGAAGGTAACCAGCAGGGGGGCCACCAGACACAAGAACAACAATATGCCAACCAGCTTAGGTTTCAAACAGGTATATTTTATTGTGCTAATTTAATATTTTAGCCCATACT
>JAXGTH010000235.1:0-3277 GCA_040775045.1 Bacteroidales bacterium | reverse complement strand
ATTGTTCCCCGAGCCTGGCGGGATCGGTACTGAACAGGTCGTGCCCGTAGCGTTTAATATTGATCTCAGGGTCGGGGATGCCCGAAAGGTCTGCGTCCAGCCTTCCCCTGCCATCCCGGCAGGAGGTGATCAGAAGCATTACAAAGAGCAGGAAGACAAATTTTCTCATATCAATATCCTTGATAATAGCCACGCAGGTCACAATGGGCAACACTAAGTTTAACAAAGACCTTTGTGGCAGCCTCAATAAATACGGTAATCGCAGGAAAATATTATCCCGGAGGGCGATCAGGCTATAAAATTTTCCAACCCAGGCTGATGTTCCACAGGTTGTTCTTCATGTCGTAGGACGTTCCTCCCTCGGGATCGTAGATATTGTTCAGCCCCCATTCATAGCGCACATCAAGGGTGAACATCAGCACATCGACACCTGCACCCAGTTGCCACGACCATATGGCATCCCTGATGTTGTTGTCGTCGATGGTTTCTTCAATATTTCCCGAGCTAACGGTAATCTCCTTGTCGATGACAAACGACATGGCGGGACCGGTCATGATCCTCAGGTTGGCCACCTTCAGGTTGAGCAGTTTGTATCCGACCAGGACGGGTATCTGCATGGTTTTGAGATTCACCGTGGTCTTTGTACTGGTTCCGGCCTCGCTTTTAATGATACCGCCTTTGGTTGCGAACATCGCCTCCGGCTGTATATAGATCTTCTTTCCTACCCGGACGAATGCCCCCAGGAGGTAGCCTGCCTTCATATCTTCCTTCACTTCGGGGAAGTTGTTGGGCAACTTGCTCATAGTAAGCCCGATCTTGGGGCCTATGGTGAACTGCGAAAAGACCGCCGTAGTGAGGAAGAGCAGTCCGGATAATAAAAGTATGCGTTTCATGTCGGTTTCTTTGGTTAATGAAATATTGTTCCTTGAAACAAAGATAAGTCTTGCATCCGAACAAGTCGTCTTACGGCCGGTTAATTATTAACATGCCCGATTTAAAAACTTATGGTTGTCGTCGCTCAGCATTTGCCGTAATGGTCATATCTTTAGGCAAACATTCATGAACTTTATAGTGAGGAGAGCATGAAAAAAATCATACTGATCTTATTGGTGTCGATGATCCTGGGACACCCGGCTGCATTCAGTCAACAGAAACCCTTCGTGTTCGGCTTTAAGGCCGGGCCGAACCTCGGCTGGCTCAGGCCCGATGCCAAAGGTTACGAGCGCGACGGGATGCGGGCCGGCTTCTCCTGGGGCTTTGTTGCCGATTTCTTTCTCATGGAGAACTATAGCATTGTCACGGGCTTTGACGTGGTTTTCCTGAACGGGGCCCTCGAAATACCCCATGAAATGCCGGATGGCGCCATCGTGAAGGAGGGGACCCTCAGCCGTAAATACATGCTCAAATACATTCAGTTGCCCGTTACCCTGAAGATGAGGACCAACGAGCTGGGTAAGTTCCGGATCTTCGGACAGATCGGTCTGGGCACGAACTTCCTCATCGCTGCAAAGGCCGATGATACATTCATGCCTGCCTCGGGTGAACCCGTAAGCGATGAGGCGGATATATACAGCGACATCACCTTTATGTATGAATCGCTGATCGTGGGGGCCGGGGCGGAATACAGCCTGGGAGGGTCTACTGTGCTAAAGGCCGGTATCGTGTTCAACAATGGCTTCATGGATATCCTCAAGGGGGAGAATGCCAGGAACCCTGCCATCAATAATAAGGCCTATGCGAATTATCTTTCGCTCGATATCGGGATCGTTTTTTAACTTTACAGGGTGAAAATAGCGCTTGCACAGATCAATTACCATATCGGGAACTTTGACAGCAATACGGCAAAGATCATCGAGGCCATCGGTGTGGCCAAGTCAGGTGGTGCCGATCTTGTGGTCTTTGCAGAGCTTGCGGTGAGCGGATATCCGCCCCGCGATTTCCTGGAATTCGGCGACTTCATCGACAGGTGCTATGTTGCCGTAGATGAGATCGCTGCCCATTGCCATGGCATTGCCGCCATCGTGGGGTCGCCCACGCGGAGGGAAGAGATCAAGGGCAAGGACCTGCACAATTCGGCCCTGTTCCTGTCCGACGGAAGGGTGACGGCGGTGGCCCACAAGTCGCTGCTGCCCAATTACGATGTTTTCGACGAGTACCGCTATTTCGAGCCCTATCGCGAGTTCAGGGTGATCGAGTACCTTGGCAAACGCATTGCCCTTACCATATGCGAGGATATCTGGGACATCGGCGAGGACCCGCTCTATACGGTCAGCCCCATGGACGAGCTCATGCAGCAATCGCCCGACCTGATGATCAACATCGCCGCTTCGCCCTTTCATTACGACCAGGCCCGCGACCGCAAGGAGGTGATGCTGGCCAACGTACGCAGGTACGGCCTTCCGCTGTTCTATGTGAACCATGTGGGTGCGCAGACGGAATTGCTGTTCGATGGCGGATCGCTGGTTGCAGCACCATCGGGCTTTATCCTCGACGAACTGGGTTATTTCGGGCCAGACCTCAGGGTGTACGAGCTGGAGGAGGTTATGCAGGCACGCCCGTTGCCCGGCAGCAACCCCCTGGGGCTGATGAAGGGGAAGACGGAACTTATCCATGATGCCCTGGTCATGGGTATCCGTAATTATTTTTCAAAGCTGGGCTTCGAAAAGGCCATCCTGGGCCTTTCGGGGGGCATCGACAGTGCGGTGACCATGGTGCTGGCCGCCAGGGCGCTCGGTCCCGAAAATGTAAGAGCGGTGCTCCTGCCTTCGGCCTTCTCGTCGGAACATTCAGTCGAGGATGCCCTTGCCCTGGCCCGGAACCTGGGCTCTCCCTTCGACATTATCAGCATCGAACATGCTTTCGACAGCGTCGATGAAAGCCTGAAGCCGGTGTTCGGCGACCTGCCCTTCGACCTCACCGAAGAGAACGTCCAGGCCAGGCTGCGCGGGCTCATCCTCATGGCCATGTCGAACAAGTTCGGCTGTATCCTGCTCAACACCTCCAACAAGAGCGAGGCTGCGGTGGGCTATGGCACCCTTTACGGCGACATGAACGGGGGTATCTCCGTGCTTGGCGATGTTTACAAGACTGAAGTTTACGGGCTGGCTGAATACATCAACAGGGAAGGGGAGGTGATCCCCGAAAACAGCATCACCAAACCGCCATCGGCCGAGCTCAGGCCCGGGCAGAAGGACAGCGACTCACTGCCGGAATACGATATCCTCGACGAGGTCCTTTATCATTATATTGAAAAGCGGAAAGGGCCCAAAGAACTGGT
>JAXGTH010000234.1:0-3331 GCA_040775045.1 Bacteroidales bacterium | reverse complement strand
CCTCCCGCTCAGCTCCTTCGGTATCCTCCCTTTCTTGATGGCTTCGGAACGCAGCGGCCTGCCGCAGATGCGTTCCACCATGCGGCCGATCTCCAGCACCTTGTCGACATCCACGCCCGTGTCGATGCCCATCTCGTCCATCATCACCACCATATCCTCCGTTGAGACCAGCCCGACGATGTTGGGGTCCTTGTAATAGTAGCTTCCCGTTCCGGCCACCGGCACCCCGCTCACGAAGTTGGCAGGCTGACCGCCGATGCCGCCCATGCACGACTCGTAATTGGTTATGCCGGCCTGCAGGGCTGCCAGCACGTTGGCCAGCCCCCAGCCACGGGTGGTGTGGAAATGGGCGATATGCTTTTCAGGGTTCGGGATGGCATCCAGCAGCATGGAATAATATTGATATACCCTGTCGGGAGATGCGGAACCGTCGTGGTCGGCATGCTCGATGTCGTCGGCGCCCATGTCGAGGAAGCGTTTGGTGAACTCGATGGCCTTCGACATCTCGGTGGGCCCCTCGATGGGGCAGCCCCAGATGGTGCTCACGGTGCCGTTCACCAGGATGCCGGCATCGTGGCATTTCGGGATATACTCCTCACACATCTTGAAATATTCCTCGATGGTGATGCCCGAATTCTTCTTCTGGTGCGACTCGGAAGTGGAAACCATCACGAGGATGCGGTCGGGGCCGTAACCGTCCTTCTTTGCCTGTATGGCCCTGTCGATGGCGCGCTCGCGGATGGTGATGGCCGTAACCGTCACGTCGTTCAGCTTATCTTTAACCAGTTTGCTCTTGTGAAGGCCCATCATCAGCTCATCGGCATCTTTAAACTGCGGCATCCCCTTCGGGTTACCGTAATTTGTCGATTCGATGTTCCTGAAGCCGGCCAGGATCAACTGTTCCAGCACCCACAGCTTGGCCTCGGTGGGAATGAACTTTTCTTCATGCTGAAAACCGTCCCTTACGGTGATATCGCCTATGCGTACTTTTTTCGGATAATTGAAGCTCATATGGGGTTAGTTTTGAATGATGAATATTTAGTTTTTATTTATATACGATTTGAAGATGTTCAATTTCAGATTAATAAAAAGGGAATCAGTTTATTGCGTTTTTTCCTTCGCTAATATAGCAATTTTTCGCCTTTCTCCAAGGATTGTGTACATCTTTTTACATATGTAAAAAAATGTCTTTCATATGAGGCGATCAGCCCCCTCTCATATGCCTGAAACTAAATTTTTATAAGAGAAAAATTTTAATTATCATTGCATGCTATTGCTTTGAGAAATACCAGATTGTTCGTTTTACCTTCTATTTAACAAAAGCCTTCAGATGTTCAAACTAGAGACCAAGATCGACGTGAACTCAAAGGAGTTCAAGCAAAACAGGAAAGCCTTTCTTAAATTGCTCGACGACTATAAAAGCGTGCTCGCCGAAGTGACCAGGGGTGGTTCGGATAGTGCCATCAGCAAGCACAAGGAAAGGGGCAAGCTTCTTGCCCGCGAGCGGATCAACAAGCTGATCGATCCCAACACGCCATTCCTGGAGCTTTCGCAGCTGGCTGCCTATAACCAGTACGACAACGGTTTCCCTTCGGCCGGCATCGTCACGGGTATCGGGGTGGTGCATGGCCGCGAAGCTGTGATCATCGCCAACGATGCCACCGTGAAGGGAGGCACATATATGCAGTGGACCATCCGCAAGCACCTGCGTGCCCAGGAGATCGCCATGGAGAACAGGCTGCCCACCGTGTACATGGTGGATTCAGGCGGTGCTTTCCTGCCCGAGCAGGATACGGTATTCCCCGACAAGAACCATTTCGGGCGTTTCTTCTACAACCAGGCCCGGCTTTCGGCCATGGGCGTGCCCCAGATCGCCATCGTGATGGGTTCCTGCACGGCAGGGGGCGCCTACGTGCCGGCCATGAGCGACGAAACCATCATCGTGAAGAACCAGGGCACCATCTTCCTGGGCGGCCCGCCACTGGTGAAGGCCGCCACGGGCGAGGTGGTGACGGCGGAAGAACTCGGCGGGGGAGAAGTGCACACCCGCATATCCGGCGTAGCCGACCACCTGGCCGAAAACGATACCCATGCCCTGCAGATCTGCCGCAACATCTTCGAATCCATGGACGAGAACAAAAAGCAGTTACTGGATGTGGTCGCACCCGAAGACCCGGCCTACGATCCTGAAGAGCTTTACGGCATCGCCCCGGTCGACTTCAAGAAGGCGGTCGACTCGCGCGAGGTGATCGCCCGTATCGTCGACGGCAGCCGCTTCCATGAGTTCAAGGAAAACTACGCTCCCACCATCGTCACCGGCTTTGCCCGCATCATGGGCTACCCGGTGGGGATTCTGGCCAATAACGGGGTGCTCATGCCGGAATCGGCCGTAAAAGCCACGCACTTTATCGAACTCTGTACCTCGCGCAAGATCCCGCTGGTGTTCCTGCAAAATATCACAGGCTTTATTGTAGGGAAAGATTTCGAGCATCGCGGTATTGCCAAAGACGGTGCCAAGATGGTCCATGCCGTGGCCAATGCCAATGTGCCCAAGTTCACTATCCTCTTCGGGGGATCTTTCGGTGCCGGAAACTACGGCATGGCCGGACGGGCCTACGATCCGCGCCTGCTCTTCATGTGGCCCAACGCCAAGATCTCGGTCATGGGCGGGCAGCAGGCGGCCAATGTGCTGGTGACCGTGAAGAAAGACCAGTATGCCGCCAAAGGGCAGGAAATGCCGCAGGAAGAGATCGACAAGATGCGCAGCAGCATCGAGAAGAAATACGATATCGAGGGCTCGGCCTATTACAGCACTTCACGCTTATGGGACGATGGCATCCTCGACCCTGTCGATACGCGCAAGGTGATCGGCATGGGCATCGCCATGTCGCTCAACAACCCATTCCCGGATCAGAAGTTTGGGGTGTTCAGGATGTAATTCAGGTCCAGGGTTCTGGACCCCAGGTGCTGGGTGGGTACAGGTTTTAAAATAAGTGTATCGAATCACACTTTGATGGTAAAATGCTGAAACAGGAAACAACAACACGAGTATTCAACATTGCTGAAGGAGAATGGAAATGAGCTATAATCACATCGAATTCGAAAAACCCAACAATGCCGGCATTGTCTGGCTCAACCGTCCTGAAGTGCACAATGCTATGAGTGCGGAGATGATCGGCGAGATCGTGGATGCCTTCGAAAAGGTCAACGACATGGAGGATGTGCGTTATGTGATCCTCCGCGGGCGCGGAAAGTCGTTCTGCGCCGGGGCCGACCTCAACTATATGAAGGGCATCGCCCAGTTCGGTTTCGAGGAAAACTACCAGGACGG
>JAXGTH010000233.1:0-3377 GCA_040775045.1 Bacteroidales bacterium | reverse complement strand
TATCTATTTGATTCAGGATTTAAATACTTTAGCATAGGTTATTACCATCCAGACAATGACATCAACCCAATCTCAAAAGCCAGGGAATTTGGGTTTGAACAGATGCTAATATACAAAGAGGATGACAACATATTAACCCGGGAATTGATCAAACTTAATGAATAGATACCGTTATTCGCCTTCAAGATATTCATCAAAAGTCAATGGTTAAAACACACACAAAAATTTTTGTTACAAGGCCTGTACTACCCGATTTAGAATGCTTTTTATCAAGTTTAAAGCAAATCTGGGACGATGGGACGATTACCAACAATGGCCCCTATCATATCGAATTTGAAAGGGCTTTAGGCAAACACCTGGGTATTGAACAGGTTTCCCTGTTCAGCAATGGCACCCTGGCCCTATTATCGGCACTCCAGGCACACAACATCCGGGGGGAGGTGATTACCACCCCATTCAGCTTCGTAGCTACAGCTCACTCCCTGTGGTGGAACAAGCTGAAGCCGGTCTTTGCAGATATTGAGCCCGAATATTTTACCCTCGACCCGGAAGCCGTTGAAAGGGCGATCACACCCCGGACCACTGCGATCATGCCGGTACACGTATATGGTAACCCATGCAAGGTGAATGAGATCGACCAGATCGCCAGAAAGCACGGGCTGAAGGTCATTTATGATGCGGCCCACGCTTTTGGCGTGGAGCTTAACGGCCGGTCGGTACTCCTGCATGGAGATCTTTCCGTGCTTAGCTTCCATGCCACCAAGGTGTTCAATACCATCGAAGGGGGGGCCATCGTGAGCCATGATGCAGCCATGAAAAGGCATATCGACCATCTGAAGAACTTCGGGTTCGAAGACGAGGTGACGGTGGTGGAGCCGGGGATCAATGCCAAAATGAACGAACTGCAAGCTGCTTATGGACTCCTGCAACTTAAAAGCATAGACGACTGCATCAGCAAACGAAAGGCGATCACGCAAAGGTACCGGGAACGGTTTGCCAGCATCCCCGGCATAAAAACCCTCGGGGATATGCGGGGCGTGAAGCACAATTACGCCTATTTCCCCATCCTGGTCGATCACGCATCATACGGAATATCGAGGGATGAACTTTATGAGAAGCTTAAAGAACATAACATTTATGGACGCAGGTATTTCTATCCGCTCATCAGCGCCTTCCCGCCCTATAAGAAACTTGCATCCGCAGCAAGGAAAAACCTTCCCGTTGCTCACGATGTGGCTTCGAAGGTATTGTGCCTGCCCATATATCCCGACCTTGAACTGTCGACGGTCGATCACATTGCCAACCTCATCACACAATATGCAAAAAAATGACAATTCATTCCTGAGCCCGGAGGAACTGGCCGTAATGCCATTCAAATATATCGGCGAACATGTGCTCGTCAGCAGGAAGGCCAGTTTTTATAACATCAGGGAGATCTCGCTGGGGAACCATGTCAGAATAGACGATTTCTGTATCCTGTCGGGCAGTATTACCCTCGGCAACCATATCCATATTTCAGCCCACTGCGCCCTATACGGTGCCATGGGCATCGAGATGCAGGATTTCAGCGGTCTTTCGCCGGGGTGTAAAGTATTCAGTATCACGGATGATTTCAGCGGGGAACATATGGTGGGGCCCATGGTCCCTGAAGCACTGACCCGGGTGAGCGGGGGCAGGGTGGTTATTGGGAAATTCGTCCAGGTGGGGGCTGGCTGTACCATCTTCCCATCAACCGAGATCGGCGAGGGAGCGGCTGTGGGAGCCATGTCGCTGGTCAACCGATCCCTGTCACCCTGGGGCATTTATGCAGGCATACCGGCTAAACGCATCGGCGACCGCTCGAAAAACATCATTGAACTGGCAAAGAAAATCAAATCCTGAGAATCATGGATATTTCAATCATCATTCCCGTATATTTCAATGAGGGCAGCATCATGCCCACTTACGAAAGGCTTCAAAAAGAGATTTTTGAAGCCTTCCCGGAACTGGAGTTCGAGGTGATCTTCGTGGATGACGGCTCTTCCGACCATTCATTTATTGAGATCATGCGCCTGAAAGAGATGCATGACCATATTACCGCCTTACAGTTCACCAGGAATTTCGGGCAGGTGGCTGCCATTTATGCAGGTTACGAGATCGCCAGGGGGGCGGGGATCATGAACATCGCCGCCGACCTGCAGGAACCCGTAGAGCTGCTCAGGGAGATGATCGGGGATTTCCGGAAAGGGGAAGCCCCGGTGATCCTCGGCCAGCGTACCGACAGGGATGAAAGCCGTTACCGGAAAGTCACCTCGGGTATTTTCTACCGGTTGATGCGCAGGCTGAGCTTTGCCAACATGCCGGACGGTGGCTTTGATGTAGCGCTGATATCCAGCGAGGTGAGGGACAAGATCCTTGAGCTGGGCGAAAGCAACCCTTTCTGGCAGGGGCAGATCCTGTGGACCGGCTACCCCGTAAAATTCATCCCGTATGCACGCCTGAAGAGAGAGATCGGTGCTTCCCGGTGGACCTTCTCGAAAAAACTCAAATACCTGCTGGACGGCGTATTGAATTATTCCTACGCCCCCCTGCGGTTCTTTTCGCTCCTGGGTATCATCAGCTTCCTGCTGGGGATCATTTATTCCATCATTATCGTGATCAATTATTTCGTTGGGGGATCACCTTTTACGGGATGGGCCCCTTTGATGATCGTGGTCCTGCTGTTTTCGGGATTGCAGTTGCTGGTGCTTGGCATTATCGGGGAATATTTGTGGCGTACGCTGGAACAGGCCAAAAACAGGCCGAAATACATTATAAAAAAGATTATTAATAGCTATAAGCCTGAAAAAGATAAATAATGACCAAAGAAATCTCAATTGTTTTCGGTTACCGCAATCGTGAGAAAGAGAGGGTAAAGAACTGTCTTGACTCTCTGGTTATGCAGACTTATCGGGATTTCGAGGTCCTTTTAATTGATTATGGAAGCGATGAACATTTTTCAAATGCGATCAAGCCCCTGGTTGAATCTTATCCCTTTGCCCGGTACTATTACAACCATACGACCGGCATGCCCTGGAACCGTGCCCACGCCCTGAACAGCGGGGTGAGGCTGGCACAGAACGAATATATCCTATTTGGGGATATTGACCTGATCTATAGCCCGAAAGTCCTTGAAGCACTGGCCGAAAAAGCTTCCGAGAACACACAGGTATACAGCAAAGTATTTTTCCTTCCCAGGGAGAAAAACAAGCTTGAACAGGTCGTGGCCAGCAACTGGCAAAACCTCCCCTGCTCAGCGGAGGGCGGAAAGGGGGGTGTACACCTGGTTGCCCGCAAACACCTTGAAGAGATCAGGGGTTATGACGAATATTACTGCTTCTGGGGGGTGGAAGACCGGG
>JAXGTH010000232.1:0-3436 GCA_040775045.1 Bacteroidales bacterium | reverse complement strand
GACTGGGCCTTTTCATTTCGCTACGCTCATAAAAAGGCAGTCTCACTAATGAAACACTGAAACACTGAAACACTGAAGCCATGAAACCCCCGAGTTCTCGGGGCAGGCATGAAACCATGAAACACTCCCGAGTTCTCGGGATTAGTTCGACTGGGCCTTTTCATTTCGCTACGCTCATAAAAAGGCAGTCTCACTAATGAAACACTGAAACACTGAAACACTGAAGCCATGAAACCCCCGAGTTCTCGGGGCAGGCATGAAACCATGTAACCGTGAAACCGTGAAACAATTAACACCCCCATGTTAGTTTAATTTGCCCTGATCAAATATTCCCCGCTTTTTTTTGTTATACTTTTGAAAATACAAGGATCTGGGATATGCGAAAGACTTCTGGCCTGATCAATTATGTATTGCTGGTCATCATCGTCCTGCTCCTCCTGGCTGGTGGTTATTACCTCTATGATAAGTATGGCAGCCGCAGTATAAACCCGGAGGATGCCCTGCCGGCTTCCACCATTGCGTATGCCGTCATCGACAGGCCGGGTGCCCTCGTCCGCGACCTGTCGGAGGACAATGCGATCTGGTTTGATCTTTTTTCTGCCGAAGGAACGGGCTCGTTCCTTGAAGATCTTGTAAAGGCTGACTCCATGCTGTCGGCTGATGGTTTTTCCGAACTCCTTGACGAAGGCCGTGTGTTCCTGGTGCTGGCCGGCGACAGTGCAGGCCCGGAAACCTGCCTCATGTTCAACTGGCCATATGGTGTAAGCGAAAGCAGGATCGGGATAACGTTTTCCGAAATGGCGGAAACGAAATTGAGAAGGTCGCCGGCCCGATTTGGCTATATCGACGGCTTTACGCTCAGCGACAGCAGCGGTGCGGTGGCGCATTATTTCATCCACAAGGGGCTCTGTGTGATCGGAAATGCTGAACGCATCATGGGCGACTGTGCCGGCAGGATCGACAGCCGCGAACCCCTGCCTTTCGACAGGCTGTACCGGAAGGTGGCCGCAACGGCCGGCAGGAATGTCAATGCCAACATTTACATCAATTTCAGCCGCCTGCCGCAACTGTCCGGCTACATTTTCAATCCTTCCTTCATGGAGGGAAGGCAGTTGCTGCCCGCGTTTGCCGCATGGTCGGAGATCGACCTCCTCATCAAGAACGATGAGCTGCTGATGAACGGCTATACCGAGGCAGCCGATTCGCTCAGTCATTTCCTCTCGTTGTTCCGCATGCAGGAACCACAAAAGATCGAGATCACCAGGATCCTGCCCTATAATACTTATCTTCTCCTTGATATCGGCTTCGATAAGTTCGGGGACTTTCATCGCGACTATGCCGCCTTCATGGATCGCGAAGAGGTTTTTCCCGAAAGGGAAGGCCGGCTCAGTGACCTGAAAGCACGTTTTGGCAGCCGGCTCGAAGAATATATGACCTCCTGGGTGGGAAAGGAGATGGCACTGGCTGTCATCAACCCGCATCTCAATGATGCCGGGCCCAACACTTTCCTGGCCGTTCATGCAGCAGATATCGACCAGGCCATGAGGTACCTCGGGGAGTTGTCGTCGAGCCAGTACACGACACAGTACAGGGACTATACCATACGGCGGATCACCATCCCCGACCTGGTATCCCTGGTCTATGGCCGCATGTTTTCAGGTATCGAACATAACTATTATGCCAGGATAGAGGATTATATCGTATTTGCCAATTCATCGGCGAGTCTCGAGAATTTTATCAATATTTTCCTGTCGGGAAAAACTCTGAAGCAAAATGAGAATTTCAAGCAATTTACCGATAATGTTTCCGACCGTTCCAATATCTTCTGCTATTTCAATATCAGGAATGCCGCCGGTATGCTCCCCGGCATGCTGAAAGGGCCTCTCGGGGACTTTTTCCGCGACAACCATGCGCTGGCTTCGAATTTCGAGGCCGTGGCAGTGCAGTTCAAGGCGTTGAACAACATGTTCTTCACCAGCCTGTACGTGCGGCATAATCCCGATTATATCCAGGAGGATCTGTCGATATGGAAAGCATACCTCGACGCGCCGGTATACGGACAGCCTTACTTCGTGAAGGACCACAGGACCAACGACCTTATGATCGTGGCCTTCGATACCCTCAACAATATGTACCTGATCGATCACGACGGCAACATCGCGTGGAAGCTCAATATCGGCGAACGCGTGATCAGCGATGTGCATACGGTCGACTTTTACAAAAATGGCAAGATCCAGTATCTCTTCAACACGGAGAACCGCATTTACCTTATCGACCTGCTCGGGCGCGACGTGGAGGGTTACCCCGTCATCCTGAGGAAAAAGGCAACCAACGGGCTGGCCGTGTTCGACTACGATAATAACAGGGATTATCGGATCATGCTGGCCCTCGACGATAACAGGGTCTATAACTTCGACATCCGCGGGAAAAAGGTCGATGGCTGGAAGGATCCCCTGTCAAAGGCGAGGGTCGGGCGCCCTGTGCAGCACCTCCGTGAAGGGGGACGGGACTATATCGTGATCACCGACAGCGAGGGCAATGTGAAGATCACCGACCGGCGGGGAAATGCAAGGATAAACCTGAAGGATGATTTCGTGAACGGCCTCCACTCCGAATTTTACGTGAACGAGACCAACAGCAAGGGGATCCTGCTCACCACCGACGCTGAGGGCACCCTGACATACATCAAGGCCAACGGCCGCATCGAAACCACGGATTTTGGGGATTTCAGCCGTGAACACTACTTTCTGTACGAGGATTTCGACAACAGGGGAGGAAAGGATTTCATCTTTCTCGACGGCAACAAACTTACGGTATACGACAGGTTCAAGAATGTGATGTTTGCCTGGGAGTTCGAAAATGAGATCCGGTCCACACCCGTGATCATCCCCGTGTCGGCCAGGGAGAAGATCATCGGCATCGTATCGGGGGCTACCGGCAAGATATACCTCTTCGACCGTCAGGGTAACCTGCTCAGCACCCCCGACCATGTCGGGAAAACACAGTTGCTGATCGGAAGCATTCGCAGGGACGGCCAGCTCAATATGATCGTAGGGTCGGGCAATACCATATATAATTACTATTTTCGCTAGGAAATATTTACTCGCAGCCGGCGTTACGGCAAGGACCATAACACTGACAGGACTTATGAAAAAGCTCACCATCAGCCTGCTTGCAGTCATCGTTTGCCAGGCTATTGCCCTGGCCCAGGTAACGGGTACCTGGCTGGATGCACGCTTCATGAAGAAACCCATGCACAATGTGCTGGTAGTGCCCCAGTTCATCGACAACCAGCAACGGGTGGAAGCGGGAGACGCCCTTGTCAGGGCCTTCAGCGACAAAGGTGTGGGCGCCGTGCCGGCTTCCGGCATCATCCATTACGACTCCATGTACTATTACAGTACTCTGGAAAGGAAACTCGACAGCGCCGGCGTCG
>JAXGTH010000231.1:0-3442 GCA_040775045.1 Bacteroidales bacterium | reverse complement strand
CGGAGCGGAAGCCCGAAAAGGTGCTCATCCTGGGCTTCGGGGCAGGTAGTGTGGCAGCCATCCTCAGGGAAGAGCTGGGCATCGACTGCCGCATCACGGCAGTGGAAAAAGACCCAGAGGTGATCAGGCTGGGCAGGGCGCACTTCAACACGGCACGCTTCGGCGGTCTTGAACTCATATGCGGCGACGCGGCAGACTTCGTGGAAGAAGGGAATGAGCTGTTCGACCTCATCGTTGTGGATGTATATGTCGATTTCGAGGTGCCGGCATCCTGCGAGACCGAAGATTTTGTCAAAGGATTGTATCGTCTCCTTTCCCCGGGGGGGATGGTGATGTTCAACAAGCTGGTATATAACCACAGGGCTTCGGAACAGGCTGACTTACTGGAGAAGCAGTTCAGGGCGCTGAAGGGCTCGACGCGCATTTTGAGGATCCGTGAGAATATCACCAACAGGATCATCGTTTTTGAAAGGGCCGCGGCACAATAATGGTGGCGGATGCAGCAAAACTTTGGTATTTTTGCTTTTTGCCGAAATGAACTGGACATGTTAGCACAGTATTTTGAAAAGATAGCCCGGGAGTTGAGTGTGAGGGCCAACCAGGTGGCCAACACTGCCGAGCTGCTGAAGGGTGGTGCCACGGTGCCCTTCATCGCCCGTTACCGCAAGGAATATACCGACAGCCTCGACGAGCAGCAGATCATGCATATCCGCGACCGCCTTGAGCAGATGGAAGCCCTCGACAAGCGCCGGGAGAGCATCCTGCAGTCGATCCGTGAGCAGGAAAAGCTCACCCCTGAGCTGGAACAGCAGATCATGGCAGCCCAGACACTGTCGGAGCTTGAAGACCTCTACCTGCCATACCGTCCCAAAAAGAAGACCAGGGCCACGGTGGCCCGGGCCCGCGGCCTCGAGCCGCTGGCCAAAATGCTGATGGCACAGCATGCCGGGGCGGTGGAGCAGCTTGCGCAGCGCTTTGTCGATGAAAAGAAGGAAGTGCCCTCGGTGGTGGACGCCCTGGCCGGCGCCCGCGACATCATTGCCGAATGGGTGAACGAGCACAAGCATGCCCGACACCTCATGCGGAAGCTCTTCTCGCGTTCGGCCATGATCCACTCACGGGTGATCAGGGGCAAGGAAGATGCCGGCATGAACTTCAGGTCGTGGTTCGACTTCAGCGAAAGGCTGTCGGGCGCTCCCTCACACCGCGTGCTGGCCATGTTTCGCGGCGAGAAGGAAGGCTTCCTCAGCCTGAGCGTAGAGCCCGGCAGGGAAGAAGCCCTCGACACGCTTTACAGGATCTTCGTGAAAGGCAACAACGAATCGTCGGAGCAGGTGAGGATGGCCGTCGAGGATTCCTATAAACGGCTGCTGCAGCCCTCCATGGAGACGGAGATGAAGGCTGCGGCAAAGGAGCGTGCCGACAGCAAGGCCATAGAAGTGTTCGTGGAGAACGTGCGGCAGCTGCTGCTGGCACCACCCCTGGGACAGAAAACGGTGCTGGCCATCGACCCCGGCTTCCGAACGGGTTGCAAGGTGGTATGCCTCGACAGGCAGGGCAACCTGCTGCATAACGAGACCATATATCCCCATCCGCCGCAGAACGAAGTGCGTGAAGCGATCAGGAAGATACAATCGCTGGTGGATGCCTACAAAACAGAGGCCATCGCCATCGGCAACGGCACTGCCGGGAGGCAGACCGAGAAGTTCATCAAGAGCATCAGGTTCAGCCGCGACCTGATGGCGGTGATGGTCAACGAGAGCGGGGCCTCGGTGTATTCGGCCTCACCGGTGGCCCGGGAGGAATTCCCCGACTACGATGTTACGGTGCGGGGTGCCGTATCCATCGGCAGGCGGCTGATGGATCCCCTGGCGGAACTGGTAAAGATCGACCCTAAATCGATCGGCGTGGGACAATACCAGCACGACGTGAATCAGTCGGCCCTGGCCAGGAGCCTCGACGACACGGTGATGAGCTGCGTGAACAGCGTGGGTGTGGAGGTGAACACGGCCAGCAAGCAGCTGCTGTCATATGTTTCGGGCATCGGCCCTTCGCTGGCAGCGAAGATCGTGGCCCACCGGAGGGAACACGGGCCTTTCAGGACGAGGAAGGCTTTCATGGACGTTCCCGGCCTCGGGGCCAAGGCCTTCGAGCAGGCCGCCGGCTTCCTGAGGATCAGGGATGGGGAGAATGCCCTCGACGGCAGCGCCGTGCATCCCGAAAGCTATCCCGTGGTGGAAAAGATCGTGAAGAAATACGGTGCCACGCTGGAGGCCTTCATGAAGGATGAATCGCTGCGCGCCGGGGTCGACCTCAACGCATTCGTTACGGAAAAGACCGGCCTGCCCACCCTCAATGATATCATGGCCGAGCTGGCCCGGCCCGGCAGGGACCCGAGGGAGAAATTCGACCTGTTCGAGTTCGAGGCGGGAGTAAACAACCTGGAAGACCTGCAGGAAGGGATGGTGCTTCCCGGCATCGTGACCAACATCACTGCTTTCGGCGCCTTCGTGGATGTGGGCGTGCACCAGGACGGCCTGGTACATGTAAGCGAGATGGCCGACCGCTATGTGAAGGATCCCAACACCATAGTGAGCCTGAACCAGAAGGTGAGGGTGAAGGTGATCGGCGTCGACCTGGAACGCAAACGCATACAGCTTTCGATGAAGAATATCAAATGATGGCCGGGTGATACGGCGGAGAAAATATTTACCGGCACATAAGCGTTAATCTGAGAGTTCGATAAACCATGACCATAAAAAGACTTTTACAATACAGCTTCATGCTCCTGCTGATGATCCTGCTGGCCAGCAGCGAAGGCTTCGGCCAGCGCATCAGGGGTACCGTGATCGCCGGGGGCAACCTTTCGCAGGTCGAGGGCGATGAGCTGAAGGGCTGGAGCCAGGCAGGCCTTGTGGGAGGCGTCGGAGCCATCATCCCTTTCGGGAAGAACAACAACTGGGGCGTGAACCTCGAAACCCTGTTCAACCAGAAAGGATCATTCCAGAAGAAGCGTTTCGAAAGCGATTCCCTTACCGATGAATACAGGCTGAGACTCAACTATTTCGAGGTGCCGGTATATGTGTCCTATACCGATAAGGATATGCTTTCCTTCGGGCTGGGCGGCTACTGGGGAAGGCTGGTGAGCGCCCGCGAGCAGGAGCACAGCGGCAAGCAGGAGCCTTATATCGACACGGTGGCTTTCGACAATAACGACTGGGGCTTCCTGGTGGATGTGAGGGTGAGGATATGGAAACCCCTCCACATCGGTGTGCGGTACTCGCAATCGCTGGTTCCGATCCGGGAACGCTATTTCCCTCCCAAATACGGGCAGGAAGGCTTTACCAGGAAGCAGACCAACCAGGTGATCTCATTGCGCCTGGTATACATCTTCAACGAGGGCAGGAGGGAGGTCATTCCGCAGTAGGGCGGTTCCTGCCAT
>JAXGTH010000230.1:0-3466 GCA_040775045.1 Bacteroidales bacterium | reverse complement strand
GCTCCATGTTGAGCATTTGCGAAAGCCTGCGGGCAGTAACAGGCAGGAAAGGCTCGCTGAGCACGGCCAGGTTGGCGCAGATCTGCAGCGAAATGTTCAAAATGGTCTTCACCCTCTCGGGATCATCCTTATAAACCTTCCATGGTTCAGAATCGGTAAGGTACTTGTTCCCCAGACGCGCCAGGTTCATCATCTCCGCCTGCGATTCCCTGAACCGGAAGGCTTCGAGGCTGTCGCTGATCCTTGCCGGGAAAGTCCTGATCTCTTCCATAACCTTTTTATCGACGGCAGTGGTCCCGTTCAGTTCAGGCACCTTTCCATCGAAATATTTATGGGTGAGCACCAGCGTGCGGTTCACGAAGTTGCCCAGGATAGCCAGCAATTCATTATTGTTCTTGGCCTGGAAATCCTTCCAGGTAAAGTCATTGTCCTTGGTCTCGGGCGCATTGGCCGTAAGGGTGTACCTCAGCACATCCTGTTTGCCGGGAAACTCCTCCAGGTATTCGTGCAGCCAAACGGCCCAGTTACGCGATGTGGAGATCTTGTCGTTCTCGAGGTTGAGGAACTCGAAGGCCGGCACATTGTCGGGGAGGATATAGCTCCCTTCATGCTTGAGCATGGACGGGAAGATGATACAGTGGAACACGATGTTGTCCTTGCCGATGAAGTGGATCAGGCGCGTTTCATCGTCTTTCCACCAGGGCTCCCAGTCGGTACCATGCGTATCGGCCCATTCCCGCGTGGCGGAGATGTAGCCGATGGGGGCATCGAACCATACATACAACACCTTGCCTTCAGTACCTTCCAGCGGAACCTCCACTCCCCAGTTGAGGTCGCGGGTGACGGCCCGCGGCTGCAGCCCGTGATCGAGCCAGGACTTGCACTGACCGTAGACGTTGGGTTTCCAGTCGTCCTTGTGCCCCTTTATGATCCAGTCGCGCAGCCAGCCCTGGTATTTGTCGAGCGGGAGGTACCAGTGTCTGGTCTCTTTCTGCACAGGCACGTTGCCGGTAAGCGCCGACCGCGGATTGATGAGCTCTGAAGGGCTGAGCGAGGTGCCGCAGTTCTCGCACTGGTCGCCATAGGCCTTTTCGTAGCCGCAACGCGGACAGGTACCTGTGATGTAGCGGTCGGCGAGGAACTGCTTGTTATCCTCATCATAGTACTGAAGGCTCGTCTTTTCGATAAATTCTCCCTTCTCATAAAGGGTGGTAAAAAATTCCGATGCCGTCTGGTGGTGGATGGGGGCAGAAGTCCTGGAATACACATCGAAGGAGATGCCGAAGTCGGCAAACGACTGCCTGATCATCTCGTGATATTTGTCGACTACCTCTTGCGGGCTGATACCCTGCTGCTGTGCCTTGATGGTGATGGGCACCCCGTGCTCGTCGGAACCCCCGATGAAGAGCACATCCACGCCCTTCAGCCGCAGGTAGCGCACATAGATGTCGGCAGGCACATAAACCCCCGCCAGGTGCCCGATATGGATTGGGCCGTTGGCATAGGGAAGCGCCGAGGTGACCGTATATCTTTTGTATTTTTTAAAGTTCTTTTCCATTTTTCCCGCTGAATTGCATGCAAAGATATAAATTTGTTTCATCCTCCGGAGTATCAACGGCGGAGGAATGTCATAAGAAACAAACAGACCGGAAGAAAGTTATTGTACTGAAGATGAACAAAATGCTTAGACCACCGAGCCTGATTCCCGGCGATACTATCGGCATTTTGGCACCGGCCCGCAAGGTGAGCCCCGCGGATATGGCCCCCGCCATCGACATGATCGGGCAGTGGGGTTACAAGGTGGCAGAAGGTGAACATCTTCATGGTGCCTGGCACCAGTACTCGGGCACCGACGGCGAACGTGCGGCCGATTTCCAGCGTATGCTCGACGATCCCGATGTAAAGGCGATCTTCTGTGGGCGGGGCGGATACGGTTCGGTGCGCATCATCGACAGGCTCGACTTCAGCATCTTCATGGAAAACCCCAAATGGATCGTCGGATACAGCGACATCACGGTTTTCCATTCACATGTAAACCGGCATTGCGGGGTACAGACCCTTCACGCCGCCATGCCCATCAATTTTCCGGCCGACAGGCAGATGAACAGCAGCATCCGGAGCCTGAAGGATATCCTTGAGGGTGGATCACCCGAATACCATGTGCAGCCCCACCCGTTCAACAGGCAGGGAAGGGCCGAGGGCATTCTTTGTGGCGGCAACCTCTCCATGCTTTACAGCCTGACCGGCACGGCCACGGATATCGATACCGAGGGAAAGGTATTGTTCATCGAGGATCTCGATGAATACCTCTACCATGTCGACCGGATGATGATGAACCTGAAACGTTCGGGCAGGCTCGAAGGCCTTGCAGGGCTGGTCGTAGGTGGCATGAACAAGATGAACGACAATGAGATCCCCTTCGGGAAAACGGCATATGAGATCGTTGCCGAAGCCGTTTCATCCTATCATTTTCCGGTCATCTATGGCTTCCGGAGCGGGCATACGCCCGAAAATATGGGCCTGATCATGGGTGCCGGAGTCAGTATGGAAGCAGGGGAAACCTGCTCACTGAAATTCTGATCCCACCTTTGATGGTTTTTCTCAAAATTTTTATGCCTGCAGGTGCGACATTTCCCCTTTTTCGGTATTAATAGTTAGGGGGCAATGTAAATGAAGGAGCATGGCCGAACACAACGAACTGGGTAAAAGTGGTGAAGACCACGCGAGCGAATACCTCGCGGCAAAAGGGTATTCGATACTGGAGCGCAACTGGAGGCATAAGAATGACGAGATCGACATCATCGCCATGAAATCGGGAACACTCATATTTGCCGAGGTGAAAACCAGGAGCAGCCTGTACTTTGGCGAGCCCCAGCTTTTTGTCACAAAGAAGAAGCAAAAGCTGACCATCAGGGCAGCCAATGCCTATATCCACGCTCATAACCTGGACCTGGAAGCCCGTTTTGATATCATCTCCGTGCTCATCGCCAACGGCAAGGTGAGCATCAGCCATATCGAGGATGCGTATTATCCAACTTTATAGATTCCGGAGAATTGTAATTGGTGTATTATGTATCAGGTACAAGGTATTACGAGTTATAAAAAAAAATTACAAACTCAATCATCCTAATACGTAATACCTGATACTTTGTACTTTAAAGACTATCTTTGCCCCCTATTCACAAATACCATGGACGAAAAGAAACAGGGTGGTGAAAAGCGCAAGCGCCACGGCGATTATTCTGCCTTCTACAAAAAGCCAAAACCTGGTGCCAGGAAGAAATCCGGCGGCACAAAAGAGAAGGCAAAATATGATCCCGACAGGGTGAAGACGGGTGGCTACCGCAGGAAGGACGACGGTCTTATCCGCCTCAACAAGTACCTGGCCGATGCCGGCATCTGTTCCCGCCGCGAGGCCGATACGCTCATTACCAGCGGAGCAGTGAAGGTCAACGGCAAGGTGGTT
>JAXGTH010000229.1:0-3481 GCA_040775045.1 Bacteroidales bacterium | reverse complement strand
GAGCACTCGGGATGGTTTCATGGTTTCACGGCTTTCAGAGAACACGGGGGTTCTTCGTTACAGGGCTCACACCCAAACTCACACATAACCATGAAACACTGAAACACTGAAACCATTTAACCCCCGTAGTTTCGAGGCAAGCTATTTTACAATTTATCCTTCCGGTCGTCCAACCGTCCCTTCCTGCACCCTGCGTATGCTTTCCGGGTAATGCTCAATAAACCACACCAGAAAAGCCGTTACATCGATCTTCTCCATCAGCATTTTCTCCCGGCGCTGGCGGAAGGTTTCCTGCAGGTTTTCGCTGGAGAGGAGTTCCGTCAGCTTTGTTAAAAGTTTTGTTTCATCCCCTGCCGGGATGCCGAAGGTGAGGCCGTAGCGGTGTTCCAGTTCTTCCAGCACTGAGATCCTGCCTGCCAGGCTGCTGTAGCGCAGCGAGGGCACTCCCAGCATGGCGGCTTCCATGCTCATGCTCTGACTGTCGGACACCAGCATGCTGGCATGGGCCAGCACATGGTGCATATCGGCGGGGCTGATGCTGAGCAGGTGTTCTCTGTACTTTTCCTCCAGGGGGCCTTCGGCCGAAATATAGGTTCGTATTCCTCTTTCCCGGAACATCCCTATGATCCTTTCTGGAAGGCCTTCTACCAGCCCCTTCACCCCGAAGTCGTGGTGCGCCGTGAGGCGTGCCAGCCGTATCAGGGCATAGGGCCTTTCGATGCCGTATTTTGCCGGAACATTCGAATCCGCGCTGAACACGTTGGGATGAAGGTAGGCGAGCTTCATATAGCCGTTATAGCCCACCTTTTTATGTTCGTACTTGCCCACATTGTTCACCGCCGGGGTAACGATGGACTGGGCAAAGGGGAAGGTGAGCCGTGCCAGGGTACTGATTACCGGGTAATCGTCTTCGGTAAGGGTGAAGCGCTGCCTACGGAGCAGCCACCCGAGTTGCGACACGGAGGGGTCGCCGCCGATGAGGATATCAGGCCTGTGCTTCAGGATGATGGGCAGCATCCTGGCATTCCTCTTCAGCAGGCTCAGGATGATGGCCGCCTTCGTTCGTTTCCGCTCGCGCGGCAGGATGTTGATATAGGTATGGTCGTCGGCCTTTACGAGGTCCTCCAGCACATCCTTGGTCTTGATAAGGATGAGGGCTTCGTGCCCCTTGGCAGTGAGCTGCCTGATGGCTTCCCTGAAGAAAAGGTACTGGGCCGGGTGGCCGCAATAGAACAACAGTTTCATGAAGGCTTTCCCGATGCTGTTTCCTTGGGTTCGATCTCCTTGATCACCTTTGCCGGCGATCCGCCCACGATGGTAAGGGGCAGCACGTCTTTGGTGACCACCGAGCCTGCCGCCACAATGGCATTTTCGCCGATGGTCACACCCGGCAGCAGCACCACGCTCACGGCTATCCAGGCACCGCGTTTGATATGCACCGGTGCGATCTTTGTGGCCTCCTCGCCCAGCAGCTCGCGGATGGGCTCCGTGGGGTTGGAGTGGGTGAGGATGTATACGTTGCCGGCCAGCGACACATAATCTTCAATGGTGATCAGGTCGGGTCGGGCACGGTCGAGCACGTTACCGCCGCCCATGAAGACATGCTTGCCTACTTTCACGCCACGCCAGCGCTCGATGGTGCAGCGGAAGCGGGAGCCTACCGGCAGGCGCGTCATGGCGATCACCTGCAGCAGCTTCCTGAAGAACGACTTGAACAGGGCCCCGGTGGTTTCCGCCTCGAGGTGGGCAGAGCCCAGGTGCTTCTGGGCCGATTTAACGAATAGTTTTGCCATAGCTTATCTGATCAAAATGGTACCTTCGGGTGGGATCACCAGGGCTTCGCCCGTGATCACTTCACTGCCGTCCTGGTTGGTGCACACGGTTTTCAGCAGCACCCTGTTATCCTTTGGGAAACCGCTGACTTCCACCGTGGCCGTGATCTCATCGCCGACCTTAACGGGGTCAAGGAATTTCATGGTCTGCGACAGGTAGATGCTGCCGTTCCCGGGAAGGTATTTCCCGATGGCAGCCGAGATGAAACTGCCTACATGATAGCCGTGTGCGATGCGCTCACCGAAAATTGACTGCTTTGCATATACCTCATCAGTATGCACGGGATTATCATCACCGGAAACCTTTGCATATGCATAGATGTCTTCGCTATTAATCTTTTTAGTAAACGTAGCTTTGTCGCCTATTTTAATCTCTTTCATTTCTTATTCGCTTAGTCGTTGAACTGTTTAGTTGAAAAAATATAGCCATATAACCGTATAGCCATGTAGCCATCATTCTCGTATGGATTCATATACCTCAACAAGCCTCTGTGCAATTATCTTCTCATCCAGCCATGCGATCTTCTCCCTTCCGTTCGTCCTTTTGCCGGGGGCGATGGCCCTTTTTATCTTTTCCGCCACATCTTTCGCAACAAACGAGGTGATGTAACAGCCTTCGGTACCGGCGACCACGTCCTTAACATCCCCCACATCGGTTGAAACAACGGGGCAATTGCAGGCCATGGCTTCCTTCACAGCGTTGGGGGAGCCTTCGAAATACGAGGTCAGCAGCAGCACATCGGCGGCAGAGAGGAACAATGGTATCTTTTCGTGCGGGATATCTTTCAGGGCCAGCAGTTCCAGGGGGTACGACCGCCCGGCGATGCGGCAGGCCGCTTCGGCCAGGGCATAATTCTTTTCCGGGCGGGCGGGGTCGGCCAGGAAAAGGGCATATTTCTTGTCCTTCTTGAGATCGAGTGCCTTCCTCGCCTCTTCCTGTGGAATGGGCTTGAACATTTCCATATCCACCCCGTTGGGCAACACCCGGGCATGCATCAGGCCGGTTTTTTGCTTCATCCTTTCCGATTTCACGATGGTGGCCTTCCAGCAGAAACGGGCAAAGAACCTGATCAGAAAACGAATCAGCGGCCCTGACTGGATATCACTGCCCATCAGGGAGCAGACCACGGGCCTGCTTAACGACAATGCGGCCGTGATCCCCGACAGGGAATAATGGGCATGGATGAGGTCGATATCATTTTTCACTGCAAAGGCCCTGATCTTCATTATCCCTTTAAAATATCCTCCAATGCCTTTGCCCGTGATGGCCAGGTAAGAGAGCATTGCAAATCCCTCCAGCGACTCCCCCTGTTTCTGCACGATGGGGCTGATCCCTGTTCCTGCCTTGGCCCGGCTTACAAAAAGGATATGCATGGGCTTATCATGAACTAAAAACTTCCCCTTCCGGCCAGCTTGAACATGTTCCAGGCGATGATCACGAGTACCAGAGCTGCAAGGTATGGGATATAATAGCGTTTTGTTTTATAATCGACCTGCGTAATGCCGTAAGCCGCTAGGATGACCAGAAAGGGCAGGGCCGGCAGGTGGAACCTTTCCGAGAGTGCGAAGGAGCTCTGCGCGAGGATGGCCAGGTAGGCCAACAGGAATGAAAGGATGAAGATATATTTGCGGAGTTCCCTTTTCCGGAT
>JAXGTH010000228.1:0-3490 GCA_040775045.1 Bacteroidales bacterium | reverse complement strand
ACACCACGGTGGACGTTCCTTTCATCAGGCAGATGCTGAGGCTCAGGGAGCCGCCCGAACATCCCGTGCTGAATAGTGAAACCTATGGCACTTCCATCATGCTGCTGGATGAAGAGCCCATGATGTATTTCCAGACAGGTTCCAGCGATGGCAGTTATACCAAGTTGAATTTCAATCGTTGATCATTTGTTGTTTTAATTAAACCACATCATGAAAAGGCTCATGTTCATCTGTCTCACTTTTTCCCTGCTTTTTGCCGGAAGAAATAGTTGCATTGCCTGCACGGCATTTTGCATCTGCAAAGGAGAAAAGGTGTTCCTCTGCAAGAACCTCGACTACGAGAAGGTGGATGGGCTGCTGTGCTATTCCCCTCCGGGAGAGGTGCACGAAGGTCGTGTAAACGGGCTTTCGTGGGTATCGAAGTATGGCAGCATCAGTTTTTGCTACGAAAACCCATGCTGCCCGCTGGGGGGCATGAATGAAAAGGGACTATGCATCGAGGAATTATCTTGCCAGCCTTTCTTTTCGGTCAGCGACAGCAGCAGGACAAGCATTGATGAATTCGGATGGGTCAGGTACCACCTCGACCGCTGTGCCTCCGTCGGGGAAGTGATCGCGAGCCAGGATACGCTCAGCCTGGTACCCGGCAAATTCTATCTGCATTATATCATCACGGATGCGACGGGGAAGGTGGCCGTGATCAGGTTCGAGGCCGGCAGGGCCGTCATCTTTGCCGGCGACAGCCTTCCCTATCCTGTCCTGAGCAACAACACCTATGAATCATCATTGCGCTATCTTGCCTCTTTTCAAGGTTTCGGCGGTGACCTCGCGGCGAACGAGAGCCTTGCATCCTGCGACCGTTTTGTCAGGATAGCCAGATGCCTCGCCGATGGTGAGGCATCCGGCACAGTTGATGAAAGGTCCTGCTTCGCAATACTCGACGAGGTAAGGCAGGAGGATACTCAGTGGCAGCTGGTTTATGATATTCCGGAACGAAAAGTATATTTCATCGCCGACGGATCACCGGTAAGGCACGTGATCGACCTCCAAGGGTTTATGCATTCCGGCGATGGAAAGCCCCGGGCCATAAGCCTGGAAAAACTTTACGGGTCCTAATCGGCAGGTGTTCCCAGAACCAGCACATTGTTCCCCTCTTCGATATCCGGTATTTCCGGAGCTCCCAGGTATATCATCTGCGCATGCTTATACTCCGGGATTTCCACGGCAATGGCCTGTTGCCCGCCTGACCATTCCCACAGGCTCTTTTCGATCACCTGCTCTCTTTTATCATCATAGACCACCGTCAGTTTCACGGGCAGGGGCAACCCCCCGTGATTGGTGATGAGCACACGGCCTTCCTCCCCGGTCGCAGCAATGCCAAGGTCCGGGGCACTGAAATTAAAATACCAGGGTTCCCAGAACCAGGACAGGTCTTCACCGGTGAGGCCGTCCATGAAGTAGAAGAAATCATAGGGTGTGGGATGTTTCCCTTCCCAGGCCAGCAGGAAAGCTTTAAGCGGGTTGCCGATGCCTTTCTCCGCCATCAGGTCGAGCAGGAACTTGTCGGCATTGGCGGCCTTGGCATAGGAGTGGTAAAAATTATGGGTCACGGTCATGAAACCGCTGGGCACGATGAGGGGCACATCGTCGGAGGTCCCGGCAAAACGCTCATACACCTGTATGGTGTTGAGGGCTTCCTTATCGGCCCTTGCCACCCCGAGGGTTTCCCCGTAGAGTTCACCGATAAGCTTTACCCAGCCCTCATCGATCCAGGCGTGCCTGCGTTCGTTGCTGAGCATGAAGAATGGGATGTAATTGTGGGCGATCTCGTGTACGGTGAGCTCGGTATACATCTCGGGCGAAGCATGGTCGCTGTTGTTGGCCATCATGGGGTATTCCACCGCCACATGATGGATGCCGTTGAAAGAGATATGCTTGTTGAAAGGGTACGGGATGCAGGGGAAGACCTCCGAGAGGTAGGCGATGCCCTGGTGTGCTACATCGGCCACCCTGTTGAAGGTCACGGCATCGGGCGGATAAACGGCATTGATCCATACCTGCTTTCCGTCGCCGGCATCAAGGCTGAGGGTGTTGGCATCCCAGCAATAATAGTTGCTGCAGGCAAAGGCAAAGTCGGGGACCCTCTCCGCCCTGAACTTCCATGTACCTTTATGGCTTTTGCGGAAGATCCCGTCGCCGCTGTAGCTTTCGGGGGTCAGGATACGGACGGTTTTGGATGAGTTCCTTGAGTCGTTCATGCGTTCCAGCGTCTGCTCCGCAAAAACATCCTTCTCGTTCAGCTGGTCGCCCGTAGCCCAAACGACATAGTCGGGCGGCAGGTTGATTTCCACAGTATAGGTGCCCGCCTCGTTATAGGTTTCCTGTTTGCCGGTGTAATCTTCGCGGTCCCAGCCGTACACATCGTCATATACGGCCAGCTGGGGATACCAGTAGCCGATAAAGAATGCCGAGTCGGTGAAGGCCCCGTTACGGATACCGTTCATCACCACCTCATGGTTCCAGCTCACGAAAATTTCCGTTTCAGCCCCCGGGGCGAGCCCGCCCTGCCGGCCTAAAATCACATAGAGGTTGGTCCCGTACTCCCTGAACCTGCGCTGGTCGTTGATATCGTTCGGTGTACCGTTGATGGCGATGCTGTCGATGCGCATGCCGTCGTTCAGGTGGTCTTCACCCACGTTGAAATCGCGTGCACCACCCTTGCGGTGGATGTTGGGCAGCAGCTTAACGACCATATACCTCAGGGTGTCGGGGCTGTTGTTGGTATATTGTATGGTGCCGCTGCCCCTGAGGATACGGCTTTGCGGGTCAAAATCAGCTTTCAGGTCATAGCTGACCGTGTTCTGCCAGTAATTTTCACCCGGCAGGCCGCTACGCGAACGCGTACCATTTTCGTAGGCTTTTTGTATCTCCCTGGGCTCATAGAGTGAGTGCTGTGAGAATCCCGCGCCAAAAGCCAGCAGGCAGAGTGCAAACAGTAATGTCCTTTTCATAAGTAATGTTTTTGGTTGTTGGTAAAGTTTGCATCCGTATGTACGAAAGCTGTGCCATTCCGGACATCCCGTATACAGATCACTGTCATTCTGGAACTTATGTAAAGCACGGGGACATGCCGTATGATTGTCCGCCAGCCCAAAACGTTCACTTTTGTCCGCAAACGGACACCCCTGGGCCTCACCATTGCCGGCCGGTTCATCACTTTGTTTATGTAAAGGTTCATCCGGGCCCGCCATGGATTGAGCAAGCGCTACGCGCTTGGGATTTATGGGTTTGTCTTTACGCTTGCTACAATTCATGAACCGCTGCGCGGTTCAGCGTCTGCCGGAAGGTAGGCCCGCCGCAGGAGGTTGCACCCGCCGAAAGCAGGCCTTCCCTTCCCCCTTCCCGCTTCTCGCATTCCCCTTTTCCCTGTTCCATTTACCATATTCCCTTTTCCTTGCAGTAAAAAATCCTGGTCCCTTTCAGCATCTTT
>JAXGTH010000227.1:0-3496 GCA_040775045.1 Bacteroidales bacterium | reverse complement strand
CATTGCTGTCCGGGATAATTTATTGTAAAGCGATATAGTCCTTTATTGGAAGGGCTTTGTTGAGGGTAGACTGTTTAGAGCCTGCTTTGATGTTTTATTGTCGGCAATGCCTCGACTACCGCTCGGCATGACAAGGCACTGTTTTTTTAGGGAATACGGGCGCGGCACTCAATAACTTGATTTCATTGGTGTGCCGCGCCCGTATTCCTATTTTATTGACTTTGATTTGTCACCGCGAGCGAAGTCGAGCGGCTTTTTCAAGCACGCAGTTTTCTGTATTTAAAATTTAACCGGACAGCAATGGTTCAGAGTTCAGAGTCCGCCCCACTCCCCAGCCCTTCCCTGATCTCCAGCAACTGTTCCCGGATGCGGTTCAGGGAATCGAGTACCTCTGCTTTCCGGTCGATCCCTTCGGGGTTCTTTTTCAGGAAGTCTTTGGCGCCCTTCAGGGTATACCCCTTCTCCTTGACAAGATGGTGGATAAGCCGGAAATGACGGATGTCCTCCTGTGTGAAGAGCCGATTGCCCTTCTTGTTCTTTTTGGGCTTGATGATGCTGAATTCCTTTTCCCAGAACCGGACGAGGGAAGTGTTCACATCGAACATACCCGCTACCTCTCCGATCGAGAAATATAGTTTTGAGTTTTGGGGGTTGGGTTTTGAGTTATCGCTCACAATCGGTTACTGGATTCTGGATTCTGGATTCTGGATCCTGGTTACTGGTTTCTGGTTGCTGGTTGCTGGTTACTGGTTAATGATACCTGGCGCCCATCGCCCATCACCTAACGCCCATCGCCTAAGACAGCACTTGCGTATCCCTGGAAGCGATCTCCAGCACCTTTTCAAATTCTTCCGGTGTGAAGTCGTTGTAGAAATAGTTGACCGGGTTTACTTTCTTGTCGTTGTAAATAACCTCATAATGCACGTGCGGTGACTGCGACAGCCCTGTGCTCCCGACGTAGCCAATGATCTCACCCCTTTTCACTTTCTGACCGTTCCGCACCGTGATGGTTTTCATATGTCCGTACAGGGTCTGGTAACCATAGCCATGATCGATCACACAGGTTTTGCCATAGCCGCCCTTGTGTCCGTTAAAGTTTACCGTACCGTCTGCCGTGGCATATATGGGTGTGCCTGAAGGGGCGGTGATATCGATCCCCCAGTGCATTCTCCTGTATTTCAGAATGGGGTGGAAGCGCATTCCATACCCGCTGACGATTCTTCCCTTGCCCCTTTCAATGGGCTGTATGGCCGGGATACAGGCCAGCATCAGTGATTTGTTCCTGGCAAGTTCAAAAACCTCATCGAATGATTTCGATTGTACCACAAGCTGGCTGGTGATCCTGTCGAACCTCCTTGTGGTTTCAATGATCACCTGGGAGTTCCTGTAACCATCGAGGCGGGCATACCTGTCAACGCCCCCGAATCCGGCATCCCTTATGGAAAGGGGTATGGGTTCGGCTTCGAAGATCACCCGGTAGATATTGTCGTCCTTATCCCGGAGATTCCCCAGCACAGCCTCTATCTGCTCCAGCCTGTCGTTGAGCAGGGTGAACTGGAATTCATACTGTGAGATCTCCCGCTTGAGCATCCTTTCTTTGGGCGAATCGAAGAATGAGTAGGCCAGCAGAACGCCAACAGCGGCAAAGACCACATAGGTAATTAAAAAGCGAAACAACCTGAGGATGATCGCAATGACCGATCTCCGCCGCTTTTCATAAGTGAGTGTCTTCGGATTATAAAAATAATGTACTTTTCCCATGATTGTGAATAACGCAAAAACCCGGGATCCAGTATGAAATATCCCGCTTGGGTACCACAAAAATAATTAATTAAACTAACTTTGCGGCCAGTAATTTCCGCAAATATTCAACAAACTGAATGTTAATAACTTAATATATGGATTCCAGGCTAGTAAGAAAAACCTTTCTTGATTTCTTCCGGGAAAAGCAACATATGGTCGTGCCCTCAGCACCGCTGGTGGTGAAGGATGACCCTACGCTGATGTTCACCAATGCCGGGATGAACCAGTTCAAGGATATTTTTTTGGGGAACCGGAAGGCCGATCATCCGCGCATCGCGGATACCCAGAAATGCCTCCGGGTTTCGGGAAAGCATAACGACCTTGAGGAGGTTGGCCACGACACCTATCATCACACCATGTTCGAAATGCTTGGGAACTGGTCGTTTGGCGATTATTTTAAGAAAGAGGCCATTGAATGGGGATGGGAGTTGCTTACCGGGGTTTACGGGCTGGATCCTGACCGCCTTTACACATCGGTTTTCGGGGGAGATGAACAGGAGGGCCTTGGCCCCGATAAGGAAGCCTGGGGATACTGGAGGGGGATTCTCCCGGAAGACAGGATCCTTTTCGGAAGTAAGAAAGACAATTTCTGGGAGATGGGCGATACGGGCCCCTGCGGGCCCTGCTCGGAGATCCATATCGACCTGCGCGGGGATGAGGAACGCAGCAAGGTTGAAGGCAGCACGCTGGTGAATAAGGGGCACCCGCTGGTGATCGAGGTCTGGAACCTGGTCTTTATCGAATTCAACAGGATGAAGGACGGCAGCCTTAAACCGCTTCCGCAGAAACATGTGGATACAGGTATGGGGTTCGAGCGGCTGTGTATGGCTTTGCAGGGCAAAAAATCGAATTACGATACCGATATTTTCAGCCCGCTGATCATGAAATTATCGGAACTGACCGGGCACCGCTACGGGGCCTCCGGCCATGGGGATGTTGCCATGAGGGTGGTTGCCGATCATTTACGGGCAATCGCGTTTTCCATCGCCGACGGTCAACTGCCTTCAAACACATGTGCAGGATATGTGATCCGGAGGATCCTCAGGAGGGCTGTGAGGTACGCCTATACTTACCTAGATGTGAAAGGGGCAGTGATATACCGGCTCACCGATACGCTGGTAAAAATCATGGGGGACGCATTCCCCGAGCTCATTGCCCAGCATTCGCTCATCGAAAAGGTGGTCCATGAGGAAGAACAGTCGTTCCTCCGTACGCTTGACCAGGGGATCAGGAGGTTCGAGCAGTATATTGCCGCTGAAAGGCCTGATAAGGTCATCGAAGGCTCCTTTGCTTTCGAACTTTTCGACACATACGGGTTTCCTGTCGACCTGACAGAAGTGATGGCGAGGGAGAAAGGGTGGACTGTCGACATGCAGGGTTTCAGGCAAGGCCTCGAACAGCAGAAAATGCGCTCACGCCAGGCTGCTGAGACCGACAAGGGCGACTGGGTGATACTTGGAGAAAATAATATACAGCAGACAGCGTTCCTGGGTTATGACACCCTGGAAGCAGAGGTGCGACTTATTAAGTACCGCAGGGTGAACGACAGGAAACGGTCATATTTCGAACTTGTTCTCGACAGAACGCCTTTTTATGCCGAATCCGGCGGTCAGGCAGGGGACAAAGGGATCCTGGTGAATGAGGGGCAAACGGTCCGTATTCTTGACACCAGGAAGGAGAACGACCTGGTGAT
>JAXGTH010000226.1:0-3508 GCA_040775045.1 Bacteroidales bacterium | reverse complement strand
TATCGTGGCAACGGATATCAGTTTGCCGGCCGATTCGCTTTTTGGTGATGACGCATTGATTATGGCCATGGATGTTACCAGTGAATCATCCATCGCCGCCGTGAAGCAAACGCTGGAAAGCGAAGATATCAGGGCATGGGCTGTTGTGAACAATGCCGGCATCTCCGATTTTTATCCGGTAAGTGAAAAAGATAAGGAATCGCTTGACAGGATGTTTGCCGTGAATGCTTTCGGTGCGGTGAATATGGTACGCGTTTTCCTTCCGCACCTGAAAGAAACCAGGGGCCGGGTGATCAATATCAGCAGCGAGAGCGTGCGCCTGCCGGCAGCCTTCCATCCCTATGCCGCCAGCAAGACCGCCCTGGAGGCCCTGAGCGTGAGTATGCGTAACGAGCTTGCCCTGCTTGGCATACGCCTCTGCATAGTAAGACCAGGGGCCATCGATACTCCTTTGCTTGCAGACCTTTATAGCCTGGAGGAAAGGATAGGTCAGGGCTATTATTCGGATCACCTCCGCAAGTTCGCAGCAAAGGCCCCACGTCAGATACGCAGGATTATCAATCCTGAGCGGGTTGCAAGCGTGGTGATGAAAGCGCTCAAAAAAGAAAATCCGCGAAGGTATTACAGGGTGAACAACAACCCTCTGCTGCGTTTTGCCCAATTCCTGCCCCACTGTGTACGTGACCACTTCATGATGAAAATGCTGAAAGGCTGATCATGATAAGCAGGATACTGACATGGTTCTTCCACCAGGTTGTCACTTTTAATTGCATTGGAAACATGGCCAAAGAAAGCACAAGTTTACGGGTTCGCCTGATCAACGGCCTGGTAGTATAGCTTTGGTTCCGCCAGCACTCCCCAGTACAACAGCATGCGGCAATTGATAACGGACAGTTCAGCCTTGTTGATGGGTCCCCATGCCATGATCGGGCAGCCGGCATCGAGTTTAACGATCTTTTCTTCGGATGCGATGAGTTGTTCCAGTGCTGCCCGTTCGCATGCATAGTGGCCGAAATGGGCGGGGTCGTTCTTCGTCAGAACGAAAATGAAAACCACAACGACAGCACCATATATCGCTTTTCTGAAGGGCCTGAGTGCCTGCAGCAGCATGAATGTCGTGACGCCATACCAGAGTACAAGTGCCAGCAATACCGGCATTACCGTATCCTCGCGGATGATGAAGGGCCTGTACTCACGGTATCCTCCCAGGGGAAGCAAAATGATATAGACAATGCTGAAAAAAATGATTACCGCCAGCAGGCCAATGGCGTCGTTCCTTACCTGGCGGGGCACGCTCCTGTGGGCCAGGATCGCAAGGTTGGCTGCCATCATGAATAAGAGCCAGTAAAGTCCGCTCCTTTCGGTAAAGAGCATCCTGAGTCCTTCAGGCAGGCGGTCGTAGCGCTCGGCCAGCGGAAGCTGGACAAAGAAGTTCTCTGAATTAAAACGGCCGATGTAATAGGAATAAAGGCTCAGCAATATGAAAAACATGAATACCAGACTATAGTGAGCAGGCATCCTCCTTAAAGGGGAAAAGACGCTTCTCAGGCTCATTCCTCCGCCTTCCCTCCTGAAGATCTTCCAGGCTTTGACGATCAGCACTGCCGGGCAAACCATGAGCACCACCGGAGCTACCAGTGCCCCGTTGAAGGCCAGAACAATGGCCAGTATCATAAGCATGACAATGGTATGGGGCCTGAACATTCCTTTCCTTCCATGGAACCCTTCAAGAAAATACGGGAGGAAAAACAGCATGAGCAGGCCCATGGGCAGGGCATAGAAGAAAGCATAGGTTACCGAATAATCGATGAAACCGATATACATGCCGCTCCCCCAGTTATGGAACAGGGGAGTAACCAGGACCATGCCCAGCAGAAGGTCGAAGCCGGCAATACGGGTACTCCCGCTCACATACATCCCGAGCATCAACAGCAACAGGAGGTGCATGAGCAGCTTGGCCATGGCAGCGGAGAAATATATGCTGTCGAGCGGTTCCATGAAATTTTGCAACAAAAAAGGCATGGTCCTGAACCACCCGGCCATGGCGGCATGCGCGAAATAACGGTTGGTTGCAGGATACGTTTCCCCATCCGTCAACACAGAGATTCCGAAAGGGTCGTCCAGCACCCTGGTGTAGCCTTCCGATGGAAGAACGATGCCGGCAATATCTCCTTCAAGCGCCTGGTGGTAGTACTGGTATCCCGAATAGGCCAGGTCGGCCACCAGCAGGAGCACCATAACAATAATAAGGGCAAGCCTGAGCCTGCGATCCATTTTGATTGTCATTCGCCGGTCCATGGTTTATGGATTATATGATGTTCGTTTTTTCAATGATATAAAGTGGCCTGTTCCGCACATTGGTATTGATGCGGCTGATGTATTCGCCGATGATGCCGATGGAAACCAGTTGTATGCCACCGATGAACATGCTGCTGATGATCAGTGATGTCCAGCCTGTGATGGTGCAGTGCAGGAAAAAGTGTGATATGACCGCATAGATAATGATGATAAAGGCGATACTCGACACCAGTATCCCCACGTTGGTCACGAACCTCAGGGGTTTATCGGAAAATCCCGTGATACCGTCAAGGGCAAAACGAAGCATCTTGCCAAACGGGTAGCCTGTCTTCCCGTATTTCCGGGCATCACGTTCGAATTCCACAAAGGTTTGCCTGAATCCCATCCAGGCGATCTGGCCGCGCAGGAACTTGTTCTGCTCGGGCATCAGCTTCAGCTGTTCGACGATCCTTCGGTCGATCAGCCTGAAATCGCCGGTATCGAGGGGGATCTCGATGCTGGTCATGCGGCGGAGCATCCGGTAGAACATCCTGGCCGAGGCCTTTTTAAACCAGCTCTCCCCTTTTCTTCCGGTCCTGCGGGCATATACCACCTCATAACCTTCACGGTATTTCGCATACATTTCGGGGATCAGCTCCGGCGGGTCCTGCAGGTCGGCATCGATGATCACCACCGCCCTGCCGCGGCAATGGTCAAGACCGGCCGTGACGGCCAGCTGATGGCCGAAGTTGCGGCTGAAGTTGATGTAATACACCTTTTCATCCTGACCGGCAAGGGCCATGATCTTCGAGAGGCTCAGGTCGCGGCTGCCATCATTTACAAAAATGAGCTCATAGTCGGATGTTATACTGCCCACGGTCCTGGTCAGCCTGTCATATAACTCATCGAGGATCTCCTGTTCGTTGAATACAGGGATGACAACGGATATTTCGGGGATCTTTTCCATACCTGGAGAATATTTTGATACTAAGTTATGCAAAAACAATAATGGAGTGATCACCCCGTGACAAGGATCTGTACCCGGGCCTTACATGTCGAGGTTTTGTTGAGTAAAAAGCTGCATGGAGTTCAACTCAAGGGCCACGAGATTGCCAAATCCCTCCCTGCCGGCCATGTATACCCCATTGTCGAGGTCGATATGACCAAACGTGCCGGGGTCCCCGACCATCATGAAGATATGTTCGAGGCTGACCGGAACATGGCCATGGAC
>JAXGTH010000225.1:0-3513 GCA_040775045.1 Bacteroidales bacterium | reverse complement strand
TGTTCGAGCTGAACAAAAAGCTGGCCACCTTAATGGGTCAAAGGGATGAATACCGTATCCTCATTGAGGAGATCCACCATGCCGGCAAGAAGGATGCTCCCAGCGGAACGGCCATCACCCTGGCCAAAGATATCATCGAACGCCACCCCCTGAAAAAAAGATGGATAAATAAACCTGCCACCACATCCGACGAACTGGAGATCATCTCGATCAGAAGGAACCAGGTGCCGGGAACCCACCTGGTGAGGTACGATTCCGATTTCGACAGTCTCGAAGTGAGGCACACCGCTCATTCCAGGAAAGGATTTGCCATGGGTGCCGTGCTTGCAGCCGAATGGCTGCCGGGCAGGAAAGGGTGTTTTGGCATGGCCGATATGCTTTACGACACGGGGAACGGCTAAAACATGCTTTAACAATATTTAACAGGCATGCAGGCAGGGTTATTGAAATTTACCTTTACTTTGGCTCAAAATAACGGTTACTATGAGTGGATATGACATAGTTGTTTACGTTTTCCTGATCCTGTCGGTGGCAGGCCTCTGGAAGATATTCGAAAAGGCCGGGCATCCCGGATGGAAAGCGGTAATTCCCTTCCTTAACTTCTATATCTGGCTGAAGATCATCAAAAAGCCGCTCTGGTGGTATATCTTCATCCTGGTGCCTTTCATCAATGTCTTCGTATTGCTGCTCATGGTGGTCGAAATATTAAAATGTTTCGGCAAGGACGGAATCGGGGCACAGGCCCTCGGGGTGATCTTCCCATTCTTCTACCTCCCCTACCTGGGCTTTGCGCCAAAAGAACAATACACTGACCCCGATAAAAGGCCCAAAGTGAAAAAAGGGGCCGTGCGCGAATGGGTCGATGCCATCATCTTTGCGGTCGTTGCAGCCACGATTATCCGGACCTTTTTCATTGAAGCGTATACCATACCGACCTCGTCGATGGAAGGATCACTGCTGCGCGGCGACTTTCTCTTCGTCAGCAAGGTGAGCTACGGTCCCCGCGTCCCCATGACCCCTCTGTCCTTCCCCTTCGTTCATCATACCATGCCGCTCAGCAAGACCAGGAAATCATACCTCGAATGGATCGAACTGCCCTATTACCGTTATCCGGGACTGGGCGGGATCGAAAGATACGACGCGGTGGTTTTCAACTACCCCGACGGCGACACGCTTTCCACCCTTTACCAGAGCAACGAAAGCTATTACAGCCTCGTAAGGAATTACGGACGCAGGGAAGTGCTGAACAACAAGCGGAGATTCGGCGATATCATTGCCAGGCCGGTCGACAAGCGCGAAAACTACATCAAAAGGTGTATCGGCCTTCCGGGGGATACGGTACAGATCATCGACCAGGTGGTGCATATCAACGGTGAAGCGCTCGAAAACCCGAGGTACGCCCAGTTCAGCTACCAGGTAGTCACCGATGGCTCCAGGCTGAGCGAACACCTGATCGACAAGCTGGAGATCCATGAGGTGATCCAGTCGGGCAACCCGGGCATCAGTTATGCATATATGAATGAAGAGTCTGCACGGGAACTGGAAAAGACGCCGATTGTGAAATCGGTGACCAGGCTCAGGCATCCGGCCAACAATCCTGACGACCTGAAGCGGATCTTCCCTTATAATCCCGTTTATGGCTGGAGCGTCGATAATTTCGGGCCCCTGTATATTCCGAAAGCCGGCGCAACCGTCGACATCAGCCCCGCCAACATCGACCTGTACCGCAGGGTTATCCATGCCTATGAAGGGCATGAACTCGAGGTGAAAGATGGCAAAATCTTCATCGACGGGACGGAACGTGACACATACACTTTTGCCATGGATTACTATTTCATGATGGGCGACAACAGGCATAACTCCGCCGACTCACGTTTCTGGGGCTTCGTGCCCGAGGACCATATTGTGGGGAAGGCCGTGTTCGTGTGGCTGTCGCTCGACCCCGACAAGAGCCTCTTCCAGGGAAAGATCAGGTGGAATAAAATTTTCAGGCTCGTAAAATAAGTGTACTTTTGCCATTATTAACCTATCCAAAAATCAGAAAAATGAAAAGATTTCTCAGCATCGTAATGGTCGCAGCGATCATTATGGGTATTTCATCCTCGGCCCTGGGCAAGGATTTTAAAGGGGTCATCACCTATAAGATCTCCTATCCGGGCATGGAGATCGATCCTTCAATGGCAGCCATGATGCCTAAGATGGCTACGATGACCATCAGCGGGACCATGTCGAAGTTCGAGATCAGCATGGGACAGATGGGATCGCAGATGCAGATCATCGATGGTGATGCCAAAACTGTGACTACCCTCATGAACATGATGGGACAGAAGTTCTATTATGTGCAGACCGAGGAAGAGATCACCGCGGAAGCCGACAAGGGCGAAGACGTAAATGTGGATATCACGAGCGAAACCAAGGACATTGCAGGTTATGAATGCACGAAAGCCATCGTCACCGTAAACGACAGCGGAGACGAGATGACCTTCACCGTATATTTCACCGACGAGATCGGCAATTCCTCGCTGAACCTCGATAATCCCTACTTCAAGCAAATTCCCGGTGCTATGCTCGAATTTGAAATTGCAACCGGGACCGGCACCATGAAGATGGAAGCCACTTCTGTTGACAAGAAAAGTGTATCCGATTCCGAATTCGAAATTCCTGAGGGATACGTTAAAAAAACTTCTGCAGAGATCAAACAGATGTTCGGTGGCGGCATGTAAACCGATGAGCGGTCAGCCTGGACAATGCGTCGTGATATGAAATTAGTAGCGAGCCGGTTAACCACCGGCTTTTTTATTACCTTTGTGCCGCGATCACAGGAACGATATGCCCATAAAGACAAACCAGCTAAAGAAAAGCGATACTGCCACCAATAACGGCAAAAGCAGGTCGTCGGTCAAAAAGAACAAGCAGAAACGCAATGGCAGGAAAAGCGTGTCTGCATTCGGATTTTTCAGAGATGAAAAATTTCAGCGTATCACCGGGTTTTCCTTTGTCCTGCTTTCTTTCTACCTGCTGATATCATTCATCTCATATCTCATCAACTGGTTTACAGGTGGAAGTGACGACCTCTTCACGGCCACGGCCTTTCGCGACATCCTTTTCGACGACTCCATCACGGCCAACAACTGGGGCGGACGCCTGGGCGCTGCGCTTTCGGGTCTTTTCATCAAGAGGGGATTCGGCGCCCCTTCGCTCCTTATCGGCCTTTTCCTGTTCGTATGGGGTTACCGCCTGCTGTTCAGGAGGCAGGTCCTGCCGGTATGGAAGACCTTTCGCTGGTCGTTTGTAGCCCTGCTATGGTTTTCGGTCGCTTTTGCCCTCGTCTTTAATCATGCACCCTTGAACATCCTTGGCGGGATCTTCGGGCATGAGATCAACAACTATCTCGACGGTTTTATCGGTCCCCCGGGGACGATCTTCCTCCTGGTCTTCGTGCTGGTGGTCTTCATGATCATCAACTTCAATTTCAGGTTCGGCTTCGGCAGGAAAAAGGAAGCGGGTGAGCCG
>JAXGTH010000224.1:0-3565 GCA_040775045.1 Bacteroidales bacterium | reverse complement strand
TCCAGATGCCAGATACCGGATGCCAGATGCCAGATACCAGATGCCAGATGCCAGATACCAGATCCCGGATCGTAATACGTGGTACGTAATACCTTGTACTTTTAAGTTCAGAGTTCAGAGTTCAAAGTTCAGAGTTCCGAGTTCAACTGCTCATAACCTCCTCTTCCCAAGCAAGATATATTCCCGTTTTCTTGCTTTCGCCTTTTTTTTGCCGTAATTTTAATAGGCCAATTTTAATCATCAATGATCATGAAAAGGAAAGCTACCCTGTTTGTGCTGGCATCCTTGCTGCTGGCTTTTGTCATGCCGGTACATGCCCAGACCTATGTGTATAAGCTGAGCGAGAACTTCCTCGCCAACGTGGCCGGGGCCCCGGCCCTGGTACAGATCCCCAACAATGGCGGCCTGACCGGCGATTTCACCACCCGCACGGTGCCGTCGACCACCTGCGAGCAGGGCGGCACGGCCGGCGGGTACTTCTTCGAGGACGATGCCGGGTTACAGTTCAACTGTCCCGAAGGCTTCATCAGCGAATCCTATTCGCTCTCGATGATCTTCCAGGTGGATGAGCTCATCTACCCGCCCGCCTGGGTCAGGATCCTGAGCTTCACCCATACCGACGACCACGGGATCTATATCTACCTGAGCAACTCACCGACCAACGGCACCCTCGACTTCTGGCCATACGGCACCGTAGGCGAAACGGACTTCTTCGATACTGAGAACTTCTACCAGCTGATCCTCGTCAGGGATGCCTCGGGGCTGATCAAGGTGTACGTGAACGGCAGCGAGTTTGCCGAGTACGACGACAGCAGCACCCAGGAATACAAGTTCCATGAGCCCGACAACTACCTGATCTTCTTCAGGGACCACCCTTCTGTCCAGGCCAACGAAGCTTCACCGGGCTTCGTGTCGAACATCAAGATCACCAACCAGGCCTGGACCGAGAGCGAGGTGAGCCAGGAGTGGGATGACTTCTGCGCTTCGCTGCTGAACATCGCCGAGCCGCAGCCGGCCTCCTTCCGCCTGTACCCCAATCCCGCCAGGGAAAAGCTCACCATCGAGCCTGGCAGCAGGGTCAGCGGCGCCGAACTTATCGTGAGCGACCTGACGGGAAAAGTGCAGCTGCGGCAGATCTTCAGCGGCAATACATACACTCTCGACATCAGCACACTCCCACAGGGACTTTACTTCCTGCGGATCAACGAAAACGGGAAGAACAGCGTGATGAAGTTCGCAAAGGAATGAGATGCGGGGTGCGGTGCGGGGTTTGGGGTATGCGGGATGAGGTGCGGGTTACGGGGTACGCGGTACGGGGTATTCATGGCTTCAGTGTTTCATTAGTGAGACTGCCTTTTTATGAGCGTAGCGAAATGAAAAGGCCCAGTCGAACTAATCCCGAGCACTCGGGATGGCTTCAGTGTTTCACTGTTTCATGGCTAAATTAGCCGGAGGCCTAATGATCCGGGTAGATGCGATTCCAGTCATGCTTCATGTCGACGATCAGCCAACCATGCTTTATGGCTTCGTCAAGACCTTTATCGAGCTTTCCGATATGCGAATTCCTGTCGTAGGCCCACTCGCGCAGGCTGTCGGTATGATGGACAAAGGCCATCAGCCTCTTCCCCTCCCCGGCGGCAGTCCATCGCAGCATGGCGAGGTCGCCGTCGGAGTTCCCGAAAGCCATCACGGGCCTCCTCCCGATATGGGTTTCGATGCCCACAGGTTTTCCTTCCTTGTCGTCGACAAAGCTTATCTCGGGGAGCCGCAGGATCACGGGATGTCCGTCCACGATCTCGAACTTATACCTGATAATGCTGCCCACCACCTGCTCGGGTGGGATCCCGTAAACCGCTTCGGTCCATGGACGCATGAACCCGATGCCGCCTCCTGAAACGATCCAGGTTTTATAACCGTTTGCCCTTAAATATTCGAGAAGTTCCAGCATGGGCTGGTAGACCATTTCCGTATACAAAAGACCTGTTTCAGGGTGTCGGGCGGTGGTGATCCATTCCTTTACGACAGCCTGGAATTCCTCCGTGCTCATGCCGGCATGCGTGGCCATCACGAGGTGTAGCAATCCCTCGACCCCCGAAGCCATCAGTGTATGCATATCGTTCTCCAGCACCGCTTTGAAGGGCTGTTCGTCATTCCATTCAGGATGTTGTGGTGCCAGCGCCTTCACCCTGTCTATGGCAAACTGCATCTGGAAATACAGGGGCTGTTCGCCCCAGAGGGTACCGTCATTATCGAAAACGGCGATCCGTTCCCCGGCCGGAATAAAATCCGCACTGTTGGTATCGGTGGTCGCGGCCACGAAATCGATAATGGTTTGCCTGGCCCGGCCGTCATTCCATGAGGGAAGAGGGTCGGAAGCAGGATTGCCTGTTTGGCTGTTACCGGATTGCGGTGCACAGGAAACGATCACAAACAGGATAAGCAGCATGGCCCATAATAAGTGATAAGGATGAAATTTTTTCATGATTGATAAGGGAAAAAAACCGGCGGGCAAGCCCGCCGGTAAAAATTAATGATTTTATTGTGCTCCGCCGCCGCTCTGCAGCACTTCCATTACCTGGTCGAGGCTGAAGCTGGCTGCTTTCTGCCGCGGAGGATAATCCTTAAAGGTCATCAGGAAATTACCCACGTAGGTCTGTGCTGGGATCAGCAGGTATGCATGGTCGAGGAGCCAGTCGTAATAGGTGTTTGAAGTTACCGGGGCCATCTCATAGGGATCTCTCCTGAGGTTGAGCATCAGCGGCACACGCAGGGGGACGAAAGGTTCCATCCATACCCGCAGGGTACCTTCGGCCTTCTGTTCCATGAAGATGATCTTCCAGTCGTCGTAGCGCAGTGCCGTGAGGTCGCCGTCATCCGAAAAATAGAAGATCTCGTGCCTTGGGCTGGGCACATTACCGGGATCCTTCAGGTGCCCTGTGATGTCATAACCATCGAGGTGTATCCTGTAATCACGGTCAAGGGCTTGTGAGGTGTATCCATCCAGCAGGTCTCCCTTGATATCGTCTTTGCCTGCCGCAGCGGCCAGGGTAGGGAACCAGTCCATGTGGTGAACAACCGCATTGCTGACGGATCCGGGTTCGATCACTCCGGGCCAGCGCACCATGGCCGGCACCCTCCATCCACCTTCCCAGTTGGTATTCTTCTCACCGCGGAAAGGTGTGGCGGCTGCATCGGGCCAGGTGTTGTAATGCGGACCGTTGTCGGTGCTGTAAAATACGATGGTATTGTCGGCGATGCCCAGCTCGTCGAGCAGTTCGAGGAATTCTCCTACGTGCATATCATGCTCCACCATGCCGTCGGCATACTCGTCCTGCCCGGAAATGCCACGAAGTTCATCCTTGACATGTGTGCGGAAATGCATGCGGGTACCATTCCACCATACGAAGAATGGCTTGCCGGCTTCCACCGCTTCCCTGATGAATCTTTTTGCTGCAGCAACGGTTTCATCATCACTGGTTTCCATACGTTTCTTTGTCAGCGGGCCCGTATCTTCGATCTTCCCGCCGGCCCACGAATGGATCACCCCGCGCGGGCCGAACTTCTC
>JAXGTH010000223.1:0-3565 GCA_040775045.1 Bacteroidales bacterium | reverse complement strand
GGATAGTTCACGGTGAAAGTACCCATGGGGGGCGTTTCCACCTCGGCTGTGAAGATCACGTCATTATCGTAGGCTTTCACATCAGGAACTTCGGCATTCAGGGTGGCTACATTGCCGACTGTCGGTGCTGTGGCAGGCGAGACTGTCATAGCATAGTCGGGGAAATAAGCCGTATAAGTGGCAAAATTACCATTGCGGAAGTCAGCCCAGGTGGCCATAGAGGTCACCGGGTTCGACACGATACCGTTGTAGTCGCCCTGGTACCGGGGAGTACCGCCGCCACCGCAAGTGGTACAGTTGATCTTCATCTTCACGTTTGAGATGGCATGGTTGGGCACGAAGGTCTGTCCGCCGTCATCGGAATAGGTGCCATAGATGAGGGCACTGTCGGCAGTCGGTGTATCGCGGGTGTCCATCCATTGCACGTAAAGCCTGCCGGTTTCGTAATCGCACCAGGTGGCCGGGTGCCACTGTGAATTACCGCTTGAGGGGAAGTCATCGTTCACCACCTTGGCCGTCGACCAGGTGGCGCCGCCATCGTCGGAGTAACGGCTGAAGATGTCGGGCTTATTCCCGTTGCCTGCCGGCTGGTTGGAGGCATATACAAGGTACAGCCTGCCACGGTAGGGGCCGTCGCTGTTGTCGGCGGTGATGAAGGGGTAGGGGCGTGTACGCATGTTGTTCACCGAATTACGCCCGTTGACGTCGGTGCCCACATAGCCGGCAAAGCTCTGCTGCGACTTCAATGTGAACGATTGCCCGCCATTGAGCGACTGGTAGAAGGTATATATTGAAGAAAAGGAGCTACCTGAATTTGTGACCACGTAAACAGCACCGCCGTCGGTGTTGTCCCAGGCACCCACACAAACCATCATGCCCGGCAGCGACTGCGTAGTGGGCTGAAAAGTGCTGGTAAAAGATAATCCCTGGTTGGTGCTTCTGGCAAAGTTGCCTTTGCCGTTGTTGGTCATGGTCGTGTATACATAGTTGGCGTATGGGCCGTCAGTCTGGTCGGCACAGAGCCAGTTCTTGTCGTTTCCGGCGATGGCCACCACCGGGGTGGACCAGGTCTGCCCGTTATCGGTCGAACGTACCAGCACACAACCCTGGATGGAAGCCCCGTACATGTTCTCATAGTAAAGCACACCGTCGCCATCGTATGCGGTGAGCACATCGCCGCGGATACTATAGCCACCCCAGCTCACATTGGAACCGAACCAGTCGTGCCCGTTATTCGTGTAGTAGGTTTCATCGATATTGAAAGCCACGAAATAATCGCCCGGGGCCTGGGGATCCTCGCTGATATGACCTTCGGCAAAGTCAATGCCGAGGTAATAGTTATCATAACCGTCGATAGTGACAACAGTGCTGGGCAGGGGTGCCCTGTTGGCCTGGTGCTGCAGGAAGTCGTCGGGGATCCTGTCGAGATTGGGATCATCGCCGGTCTGCGCGACCAGCAAGGTGTTGGAAAAAGAAAATAAAATGGCCAGCATAATGCTGAGTGCGTAAATCCTTTGTTTCATGATTTCAGAATTTGTTTTGGTTTAAAGAGTGCATAATAAGGCTTAACATATCAGTAAACACCCGGGAAGCAAAAAAGATCGATCGGACCCTGAAAAAATTACTTCACGGACAGTGAACAAAGATAACATCATGAAGGAAAATATGCGGGAAAAAGTTACAGGGTGCAGTTCCTGGTGAACCTATAGGATATCTGCCACTCCGGGCACAGCCGGATAGCGAAACGGAAAATGTCGGATCATTTGGTCATGGTCCTCAGCATGTGCAGATGACGACCAGGAAAACCAGTGATCCCAATGATGTGAGGATCATGGCACTGAGGCATCCGTAAATCAACCACATGCCGATCGATCCGAAACGGGGCAATGATTTTTCTGCTTTCATGGTTAAGTCATTATTAGACACTCGTAAGTACGCACTTTTAAGAAGCCATGTCAAGGGTTTCAATGTTCAATAGCCTGCTTATTAATGATAAATTTCTTTCACTTGTTTGTGAAACATGAAACATTTTTATATATTAGCATAAAGAACAACAGGGATGGACCAGGTAGAGGGAAAAAAGAAAAAAGGGCCCCTTTGCAGGGACTGTGCAGTGAAATCGAGTTCGGTGTTCAACCTTGATGAACAGGAACTTGAGATCCTGTGCACAAACAGCACAGAGATATGTTTTCGCAAGGATGAACCCATCATCAAACAGGGTGCATTCACCCAGAACGTGGTCTTTATCAAGTCGGGTATCTTCAAGATACACCTGACAGGCACACACGGAAAGGACGAGATCCTGAAGATCGATAAAGGTCCCCTGTTCGTGGGGGTTTCCGACGTGTTTGCCAACAAGATCCACAGCTATGCCGTAACGGCGCTCAGTGATACGGTGGCGTGCTTCATCGATTATGCCGGTTACCGCCACCTCATCGAAAATAACGGACGTTTTGCCCTGGAAGTGATGAAGACGCTCAGCACCGACATCGTGGAACATTACCGCATATTCGTCGACAAGCTTCACAAACAACTGTCGGCCCGGTTTGCCGATACTTTGCTTTACTTTTCACAACACATTTATGGCAGCAATGTGATCGAGATCCCGCTAACCCGGTCTGAACTTGGGGATTATATCGGCACCTCCCGCGAAACGGTAACCAAGATCATCCACGACTTTTCGGAGGATGGCATCATTGAGGTAGACGGCAAGATGATCAGGCTATTGAAAAAGGACCTGCTGCATAAGATCAGCAGGGCGGGTTGACCAACACGGAAAGTATCAGAACTACTTCGGAAGGCGTTTCAGCATGTTTACTTCAGCTTCGGTCAGCATGCGCCATTTACCGCGTGGCGTATCCTTCTTGGTGATCCCGGCAAAGACCACCCTGTCGAGACGGACGACCTTATAGCCCAGGGATTCGAAGATCCTCCGCACGATGCGGTTTCGGCCCGAGTGAAGCTCCAGCCCCACCTCCTTCCTGATCTTCCCTTCTTCGAGCCAGGCGATCCTGTCGACCCGGATGGGCCCGTCGTCGAGTTCGATACCGGCTGCGATCTTCTCATAGTCTGCCTTGGTCAGCTGCTTGTTGAGCACCACGTGGTAGATCTTGCGGATGCCGTGACGGGGATGGGTGAGTTTTTTGGCGAGCTCCCCGTCGTTGGTGAACAACAACACGCCTGTGGTCATCCTGTCGAGCCGTCCTACCGGGTAAATACGTTCGGGGCAGGCCTTTTCCACCAGGCTCATCACCGTCTTTCGTTCCTGCGGGTCGTCGGTAGTGGTGATGAAATCCTTGGGCTTGTTCAGCACCAGGTAGCGCAGCTTCTCGCGCCGCAGGGTGTCGCCCCCGTACATCACCTTGTCGGTGGCCGATACCTTGGTTCCAAGCTCGGTAACTACCTTGCCGTTGACCTTCACTGCTCCGCTGGTAATGAGCGTATCAGCCTCGCGGCGGGAACAGATGCCGGCATCGGCCAGGTACTTGTTGAGGCGGATAAGACCGTCGTCCTTCCGGCGGTAGCCACCCGTCTTCACCCTGTCGGGATCATATTTTGCCTTCTC
>JAXGTH010000222.1:0-3584 GCA_040775045.1 Bacteroidales bacterium | reverse complement strand
TTGAGTCCCGGCCTGTACTGGTTGAGGTACCACACAATGCCTTCGAAATTATTGCTGTGATAGGTGCCATTGTAATGGATGCACAGCTCGCCTTCATCCAGGCTCTCCAGGATGAACCAGGCCATGCTGGCATCCTTGATTGCCTGCGCCTTCGGGAAATTTTCGGAGCTGTGTCCGCCCATGCCACCGCCCATGTCGAGCATCGACTTGTATCCCGGCAGTTCCGGATCGTAAGGGATAGGCAGGGGAGGGAAGAACATTTTGGCATGATCGCTGAGGCTGTCGAGACCTTCAAATCCTTCCCTGAAAACGACCGATGCATAACGCCTGGGGATATTGCTGGCAACAAATTCCAGATCGTGTTCCCTGGCCAGTTCCACCAGGGGTTTATAGTCGGTCAAATAATTTGGCCAGAGCCTGGCCTGCGATTCGAAATTGCTGGTACTGATCGTCCCCTGCGTGTATTCTGACAGGATGAGCTGCTCGTCACGTTCGAACATCTCTGCTGCCAGGAAAACCTTATCCCCCTTTTCATCTATCAGGTCGCTGGTGAGCTCATACTGGAGCCAGTGGCAGATCGGGTTATTATGCAGTTCGCCGAAGAGGATGACATCGGCATCGAGTGCCTGCCTGAACATCTTCGCATAGGACACATGCCTGCCTTTTTCATCGAAGAAGCGGTATGCTTGCTTATCGGACTTCATTGCCAGCAGGCTCATGGAAAAAATGATGATAATTGGTAAATATTTTCTCATTGTTGCAGGTGTTTGTATTTGTTCCTGATCTCTTCCGATATGGGTACCGCCTGCCCGTATTCGTCGATCCTCACAAAAGTGATGGTGGTTGAGCAGACAAGCTGTTCATTATGGGCTGAAAAGTTAAACCTTCGTGCTTCCAGGTTTATGGTAAGCGATGACCTTCCCATACGTTTTACCTCCCCGTAGATGCGGATATGGTCATTCACCTTCACAGGTTTTTTGAATACCACTTCGTCCATCTTCAGTGTGATCATGTTCGGGGTGCAGCAGATGGATGCCGCATAGGTTCCTCCGGCCTCGTCGAGCCAGGAAAGCATTTTGCCTCCGAAAAGGTTGTTGTAGATACCGATGTCGCCGGTCTTGCATATCTGTGATGAAACAAGGTCCATGTCAGTGGTTTCTTTTAAGTTCCTCCGCGTGGAACATGAGGGGGAGAAGATCCTCGAGCGACGGAGCGACCAGGACCGGCCCTTTTTCCCCTTTCATGATCACCCTGAATTTGTTTTCCTGTTGCGACTGGTATTCTGCCATCACCTGTCGGCATGCACCGCAGGGGGTCACGGCATCGGAGATGACAAAATCGGCAGACCTGGCAGTTATGGCAATGCCTGTAATGCCCTCATCGGGATATGCCGCCATGGCATAGAACATGGCGATCCTTTCGGCACAGAGCCCTGAAGGATAGGCCGCATTTTCCTGGTTGTTGGCGGTGAATACCTTCCCGTTGGTCAGCCGCACTGCTGCCCCGACCCGGAAATGGGAATAAGGGGCATAAGCTTTTTCCATGGCCTTTTCGGCATGAAGCAGCAACTCCCGTTCATCAACCGATAAATCCTCCGTTGATTCGTATTCTTCGAAATTAAGCCGGATCTTCCTGATCTTCATCTTATCCATATATACTGTTATACCGATAAAATCACGCAACGGTTACATCCGTGATGCTAAATGTACCGGGAACCCGTATCTTCCTGTCATCGAGAGGGAAGGGAGGCAGGTGTCTCACCCCTGGCCTTTGGCTTCGGTATTTTCAGAATCGGCCTTCTGACCGGTGTATGTACCTTCGAGGATGGAACGGTAAAGCCCGGGATTTTCGAGGATCTCGATGGCGCGTTCAATTTCGGGATCCATGCCGAGCGATGCCTTGATCTTTCCCTGCTGGTAATAATAACGCGAAGCGATTTCCAGTTTCAGCACTTCACATATCTCGTCCCTGAAAGTGACCAGGTCTTCTTCCTTGTTGTGCATCATTGCCGATCTCAGTGCATCGTATTGCGAAGATATCTTTTCGAAATATCCGTCCTTCACGGCGGTTCTTTTCAACTCTTCAAGCTCCCGTTCACCCTGTGTGGTATAGTCGTAGTCCTTGTCCGAAATGAAATCGACAAAATCCCGGTAGATCTCATCGCTTATTTCAAAATCTGCCGGTTCCGGGATTGAGGGGTGCTCAACCGCATATTTTGTGGCATAATCGAAGATGAGGAATTTGGTGACGAGGCTGGCCAGGATCTGGCTGTATTTATGAGGTTTGAGGCTGATGTCGGGTTCAATGCCGCCCCCGTCGAATACCGGCCTTCCGTTCTTTGTCTTGAATTCGCTTACCAGCGAGTCGGGGATCTTCGTGAAATAGCCGTCTTCATCCTTCATCGAATAATCGATGGCCTGTATGCACCTTCCCGAAGGGATGTAGTATTTGGCCACGGTAACCTTCATCTGCGAATTATAGCTCAGCGGGACTACGTTCTGGACCAGCCCCTTGCCAAAGGAGCGCTGCCCGATCACCACCCCCCTGTCCATGTCCTGTATGGCTCCGGCCACGATTTCCGAGGCTGAAGCGCTGTGTGCGTCCACCATCACTGCAAGCGGGATCTTCGTATCGATGGCGTTGAATCGGGTATAATGATCCTGGTTCTTGTCCTTGAGTTTTCCTTTTGTGCTCACGACCAGCTGGCCCTTATCAACGAAAATATTGGTGACGTTAACGGCTTCCCCGAGCAACCCGCCCCCGTTGCTTCTCAGGTCGAGGATCACTCCCTGCAGGTCGTGGTTGCTTTTCAGTTCGGTAAAGGCCTCCTTCACCTTGTTGCCTGCCTGCTGTGTAAAGCCGGTCAGCTTGATGTATCCGATATGCTCGTTCAGCATCCCGTAGTAAGGGATATCGGGGATGGTGATATTTTCCCTTTTAACTTCAAAGTCCAGCGTCTCATCGACCCTGTCCCTTTCGATACTGATTGACACCGTGGTCCCCGGCTGTCCTTTCAGGAATTTGCTCACCTCATCAGAGGGCTTGTCGTACATATCCTCACCGTTGATGCTGATGATCCGGTCACCGGCTCGCAGGCCTGTCTTCTGTGCCGGAAATCCTTCATAGGGTTCCGAGATCACCACATAAGGGCCGCTTTTGTGGATGAGGGCACCGATACCACCATATTGCCCGGTGGTGATCATCCTGTAATCTTCGATCTCCGACTCCGGGATATACACGGTATAAGGGTCAAGGGTGCCAAGCATGGATTCGATACCCGAAACCATGAGTTCCCCCGGATTGATATTATCAACGTAGCTCTTGTTCAGCTCGTTATAAAGAGAAATGAAAATTTCGAGGTTTTTCGATATCTCGAAATTGTTCTCATTCTGTGCCCTGGCATGCGAAAGGGAAATGCTTGCCAGGATGATCAGTAACAGGAAATTTCTAAATATTTTCATCGGATGGGTACTGTTTGTTCTTCCGGCTGTGATTGTCTATATCTGATACTAAACGTTTCAGGAGCCCGATTATTTTCTTTTCGATCATGGAGAATTCCATGGTGCTTTTACCCACATAGATCA
>JAXGTH010000221.1:0-3598 GCA_040775045.1 Bacteroidales bacterium | reverse complement strand
TGGTGGTTGTTTATCTGCTGGCCCGTGAATGGATGCCACTGGGGGCACAGAACAGCCTATTCGTGAATGTGGTCTTTGTTCTGCTGATCATTACTTTCGTTCTTGGGATTTTGATGACCATAGTACGCTTTTATAAATCCATACTGGGCTGGTGCCTCAGGAATAAATGGACCTTTCTTTCCATTCCCGTCATGTTGATCCTGCTCGGCCTGGTGGTCTGGCAGGGGTTCGACAAGACTTTTTCTTTCATCCCCAGGACCTTTGAATATTTTGGATACAACCTGCGAAATACAGGGACCTGGAACGCTGCTTCAGGCATATTTCCCGGAACGGGAAAGGAGTTCATGCCGGCCCTGGATGAAGGTTCGTTTCTATTAATGCCTACAACGATGCCACACGCCGGCATTGAAGAGAACCTCGAGGTGATCAGGTTGCTGGATGCCAGGATAAACAGCATTCCGGAAGTGGAAGAAACGGTAGGAAAATGGGGGCGGGTAAATTCTGCACTCGACCCTGCCCCGGTATCGATGTTTGAAAATGTGATCAATTACAAGCCTGAATACATACTTGATGAGGATGGTCATCGTATGCGCTTTAAAGTGAATGATGAAGGGGCCTTTGTTTTACAGGATAGCTCTTTCTATGATCCGGTTGCGGATGGCTTTCGGCTGATTGACAGGGAAAACCTGATCCCCGACAGGAACGGGAAGTATTTCAGGCAATGGCGCGACCACATCCGGTCGCCTGACGACATATGGGATGAGATCGTACAGTATGCAAAAATTCCGGGACTGACTTCCGCACCGAAGCTGCAGCCGATACAGACCCGACTGGTCATGCTGCAAACCGGTATGAGGGCACCGATGGGCATCAAGGTTTTCGGACCTGATCTCAGAACGATTGAGCAGGCCGGCCTGGAGCTTGAAAACCTGCTCAAAGAGGTGCCGGGAGTAAATCCATCTTCTGTATTTGCCGACCGTGTAGTTGGGAAGCCTTACCTCGAGATCGACATTGACCGGCGGGCTATTGCCCGTTATGGACTGACGATCAAGGACATTCAGATGTACATCGGTACGGGCATCGGTGGAATGATACTGACAAAGACCGTCGAAGGGAGGGAGCGATTCCCGGTCAGGGCACGCTATGCCCGCGAGTTCAGGGATGATCCCGAAGCACTGAAAGAAGTCCTGATCCCCACTCCCACAGGGGCACAGGTGCCCCTGGGCGAACTGGCCTCGGTCAGGTATGTTCGCGGTCCGCAGATGATCAAGAGCGAGGATACCTTCCTGGTGGGTTACGTGATCTTTGATAAGGAAGAGAAAATGGCAGAAACCGATGTGGTGGAAAATGCACAGAAATTCCTCAAGGAGAAGCTCGAATCGGGAGAACTTGTATTGCCTGCCGGGGTCAGCTACAGGTTCACGGGAAATTATGAAAACCAACTGCGCGCTGCAAAAAGGTTGATGGTCGTGATACCGGTATCTCTCATCATCATCTTCCTGATCCTCTATTTTCAGTTCCGTTCGGTAACCACTTCGACAATGGTCTTCACCGGCATACTGGTGGCATTTTCAGGGGGATTCCTGATGATCTGGCTTTACGGTCAGGAATGGTTCATGAATTTCTCATTTTCCGGGATCAACATGCGCGACCTTTTCCAGATGGGTACCATCAACCTGAGTGTTGCCGTGTGGGTAGGATTCATAGCACTTTTCGGTATCGCAACGGATGATGGTGTGATCATGGGCACCTACCTCAAACAGGTTTTTGAAAAGAACAGGCCTGCAACCATAGCAGAGGTTCGAAGATCAGTCATAGATGCCGGAAGCAAAAGAGTCAGGCCTGCCATGATGACCACTGCCACCACCATCATTGCCCTGATACCGGTCCTGACCTCTACAGGAAAAGGGGCCGATATTATGGTTCCGATGGCCATTCCGTCCTTCGGGGGGATGTCTATCCAGGTGATGACCATGTTTGTGGTGCCGGTCCTGTACAGCATGTGGCGCGAGAGACAAATAAAAAGAAAAACCCAGCAAATCACCGAATCATGAAAGGAACGATCAGGATAAAAACATTAATGGCCCTGTTGCTGCTGAACATTTTCGGCATGCTTCACGGGCAGGATATGCTAGGCCACTACCTGAAAGAAGCTGCGGAGCATAATCCCGGGCTGAAGGCCAGCTATAATGCCTACATGGCCGAACTCGAAAAGATACCGCAGGCCGGGGCTTTTCCCGATCCCGAGATCGGTTTCGGTTATTTTATTCAGCCGGTGGAAACACGTGTCGGACCTCAGCAACTCAGGATCTCTGCTTCGCAGATGTTGCCCTGGTTCGGCATGCCCGGTGCCCGTGAAGACCTGATGACGGAAAAGGCGAAAGCCAGCAGGGAGGCGCTGGAAGAAGCCATGTCAGAGCTAGCCTATGAGGTTAAGGTTGCATACTATAACCTTTACCTCACCGAACGCTCCATCGATATTACCCGTGAAAATGTGGAGATATTGAATACACTCCGGAAGCTGGCCCTCAACAGGCTGGAAACGGGAACAGCTTCGGCAGTTGATGTTCTGAGGGTCGAGATTGAAATTTCCGATCTTGAAAACCAGCTTGTCGATCTGATGGAACTCAAGATCAGCCAGCAGGTTGAATTCAATAACCTGCTCAATGTTGACCCTGAAAGGGAGGTGTTATTACCCGATGAACTCAGCATCCCTGATGTGGCTTTTGAATCGATTGCCATAAGAGACAGCATTCGTCAGGGCAACCACGCGATCAAAAGGCTGGATTTCCTGGAGCAGGCATTATTAAAACAGGAGGATGTAGCCGGGAAATCAGGGATGCCTTCATTTTCCGTGGGTATCGACTATATTATGATCGGCAGGAGTGAAGGTCCTCTCCCGGGATCATATACTTCGGGCCGGGATGCTATCATTTTTCCAAAAATAGGTGTTTCTATCCCGATATACAGGAAGAAATACAAATCGATGGTTCGGGAGGCTGTTTATATGCAGGACGCCGTTGCAAGCCAGAGGGAGGAGAAGCTCAACAGGCTGGAAACCCTGCAGGCAAAAACAGGCAGGGAATATCGTGATGCCGGCCGCAGGTTGCCGCTTTACAGGTTACAGGCTGAAAGAGCTGAAAAGGTCATTAAACTCCTCGAGACGGAATATGCTACGATGGGAACAAATTTCGAGGAGATCCTGCGCATGGAAAGGCAACTGCTGAGGTTTCGGCTTGAAACAGAGAAAGCCCGGGCTGATAAAAATGCAGCTTTTGCATTCGTCAACTTTTTATTGGGTAAATAACCAGGAGGAATAATAATGAGAACATGGATAAAATTCAGGAAAAGAGAGATTCTTATCATGCTGGTCACCCTTACCGTTGGCTTAATCATCGGATGGTTGATATCCGGCGGGTCCGCCAATGAAAGTGCAGTGATCAACAGGAACGAAATAACACACAACCATGAGGAAGGGCCAGCCACCATCTGGACCTGTTCCATGCATCCGCAGATCAGAATGGACGAACCGGGCAAATGCCCCATCTGCGCCATGGACCTTATACCCCTGGATGATGCGATTGCTGAAAAAGCGACC
>JAXGTH010000220.1:0-3607 GCA_040775045.1 Bacteroidales bacterium | reverse complement strand
GCATGGTCGTACGGGCTGGAGGCCCTGGTGCGGCTCAACGGCCTGCCCTTACTCGACGGCATGGTGAGCGGATGGGTGAGCTATACCTGGTCGAGGACCTGGCGGAAGTTCCCCGATATCAATGACGGGATGAAATACCCGGCACCCTACGACAGGCCGCATGATGTTTCGATCGTGGCCAACTGGGACATCAACGCACGGTGGACGGTGGCCGCCAACTGGGTATATGCTACCGGGCAGCCCGTGACCTTCCCCACCGGCAGGGCGGTGATCGGCGGGGTGATCCTCCCGTTATATTCCGACAGGAATGAATACCGCCTGCAGGACTACCACCGCCTCGACCTGAGCGTGACCCTCAACGGGAAAGACAAGCCGGGAAGGAAATGGGAACATTCGTGGACGCTGGCGCTGTACAATGCCTATAACCGGCATAACACATGGACCATCAACTTCGTGCAGGAAGATGCCACACCGGGAAGCGGCTATAGCGGATACGAAACCTATGCCGAGAAGACATACCTTTTCGGGATCATCCCGGCCCTGACGTTCAATTTCAAGTTTTAGAGACCAAGATGACGATCAAGTTAACATATAAACGGAAGATGCTCCTGATCATGGTGATGGCCCTGGGTCTCATCAACGCTTGCACCGAGCGCATCGATGTAGAGCTCGACGATACTTATACCCGGCTTGTGGTCGATGCACAGCTCAGCACCGACAGCACCATCCTGCAGTCGGTCATCCTCACCGAGTCGAGCAGTTACTTCTATAACCAGCCACCGCCGCCGGTCACCAATGCCGACGTGACCATCTCAGACGGTGAGGGCAACAGCTTCCTGCTTACCGAAGAAGATCCGGGCCGCTATCAGCTGCCAGCGGGTTTCAGGGCCAGCGCCGGCAGCACCTATACGCTGGACATCGAACTGGCCGAAGCCATCGACGGCAAGACCGGATATAATGCTTTTACGGAAACGCCGGGCATCGGGGATACCGTATATATCAGCCTGCAATATGAGCCCGACTGGGGAGATGACGGCTTCTATATCGTGCAATGTTATTACTGGGATCCGCCGGGGGCGAATTTCTACATGTTCGATATCTTCAAGAATGACACTCTCCTGACCGATACCATCAACGAAAAGCAGGTGGTCGACGATCGTTTCTACGACGGGGGGTTCACCAACGGCATCGGCGTGGGATACCTCAACCAGTCGAAGAAGAGCGAACGCCTGCGCCCCGGCGATGTGATCACCTTCAGGGCCAGCAGCATCACCGAAGGATATGCCAATTTCGTATGGCAGGTGCAGGAGGAGACAGGGTTCAGCACACCTTTGTTCAGCGGCCCGCCCGCCAACGTGAACGGAAACATCAGCGGAGGCGCGATCGGATATTTCACGGCATACTCTGTCAGGTACGCGAGCACGGTTTTTGAGTGAAAGAGGAAACCTGAATATGGCATATGGAATATGGAAAAGTGATTTTTTAGCTACATGGTATTAGGTAACAGGCGGCAGGCGTCAGGCGTCAGGCATCAGGCATCCGGTATCCGGCATCCGGTATCCAGTCCCCAGTCTCCAGAACCCAGAACCCAGAACCCAGAACCCATCATCCCGTTTTGTTTCAACCAGTGAAACAATAAACCCCTGTTGATATCTTAAGCTTTTTTAACACACTAAATCATGAGCTGTTTCCGTTCTTCCTGCAAATAACCCATAAACCGTTCTTCCATGCTTGAATACACCAAAACCGTCCTGGGCAAAGTGAGTTTCAGCAGGGACCTTTTCAGGAAAGAACTGAAGAAGTCGTTCGAGTTGCTGAAGAAAGATGAGATCGTTCTCCTTCAGGCCTGGTGCCTCGTCACTTTTGGCGATATATACGGAGATGTGATACAGGATGCTTTCAGGAGCATTATCTCCTGAGAAATTCAGGCATTCCGATATTTTTAAGAAAAACTTGACTTTTCTTGTTTCTTTTCTAATTTTGGAAGGCACTAAAGTATCAAGTCATGGACCTTTCCGTTGTCAATGCCATCTCACCCATCGATGGCCGTTACCGCAAGCAGATAGAATCGCTTTCGTATTATTTTTCCGAAGCAGCCTTCATCAATTACCGTGTATTCGTAGAGATCGAATATTTCATCGCGCTCTGCCGGATCCCGCTGCCGGGGCTCAGCGATTTCGATCATGAACGTTTCGAAGAGCTCAGGAGCATCAGCAGGGATTTCTCCTTCAGGGATGCCATGGAGGTGAAAGACATCGAGAAGACGACCAATCACGATGTAAAGGCGGTGGAATATTACCTGAAAAAGAAATTCGATAAGATCGGGTTAAAGCAATACAGGGAATATATCCATATGGGGCTGACCTCGCAGGATATCAACAACACGGCCGTGCCCTATGCCACCAAGCTGGCCTTCAACGATGTGTTGCTCCCACAGCTTAACGAGGTCCATAAAAAGATCATGGCACGTGCCAGGGAATGGAAAAAGATACCCATGCTGGCGCGCACGCACGGACAGCCGGCCTCCCCTACCCGCCTCGGGAAAGAGATCGCCGTGTATGCCGAACGTATCAAGGCACAGCTCGACCTGCTCAAGACCATTCCTTTCTCTGCTAAATTCGGGGGTGCCACGGGTAACTTCAATGCTCATTATGCCGCTTATCCCGGCATTGACTGGCTGTCCTTTGCCGACGACTTCGTTAACAACACCCTTGGGCTGAAGCGGCTGAAGACCACCACACAGATCGAACACTACGACAACCTGGCTGCTTTCTTTGATAACCTGAAGCGCATCAACACCATCCTTATCGACATGAACCGCGATATGTGGACCTACATCTCGATGGATTATTTCAAGCAGAAGATCAGCAAGGGCGAGGTGGGATCATCGGCCATGCCGCACAAGGTAAACCCCATCGACTTTGAAAATTCGGAGGGCAACCTGGGCGTTGCCAACGCGATGTTCCAGCACCTGGCAGCCGACCTGCCTGTTTCGCGCCTGCAGCGCGACCTGACCGACTCGACAGTATCCAGGAACATCGGCGTGCCCATAGCCCATACGATGATCGCCCTGAGGTCGCTCATCAAGGGACTCGGAAAACTGGAGGTGAACCAGGCGAGGATCAGCGAAGACCTCGACGACAACTGGGCCGTAGTGGCGGAGGCCATACAGACCATCCTCAGGCGGGAAAATTATCCCAATCCCTATGAACTCCTGAAGGATTTGACAAGGAAAAACGAAAAGATCGACAAAAACACCCTGCATCGTTTCATCGACAAGCTCAAGGTCAGCAAAACGATCAAGGAAGAGATGAAAACCATCAGCCCGCATAATTACCTGGGGAAAGATGTATTATAGGCGATGGGCGATGGGCGTTGGGCGGTAGGCGTTGGGCGGTAGGCGTTGGGCGGTAGGCGTTGGGCGTTGGACGGCAGGCCTTGGGTTGTAAGAGGAAGGCAAGGTGTGCCTGGCATCGGGTGAGGGAACAGGGTCCGGGAACGTACAAAGGATGAAGGATATTTTTAACATAACAATATAACCTTAACTGATGAAGAAATACGGGAGAGTTTTAAGTTATATCAAACCATACTGGGGTTATGCGGCATT
>JAXGTH010000219.1:0-3636 GCA_040775045.1 Bacteroidales bacterium | reverse complement strand
GAAGGCACGGCAAAGGACCATGGCCTTGAGGTCGGAAAACAGGTTGATGAGCGTTATCATGTGGAGAAAAGTACCGCCGCCGCCTGCCGCTACCTCAGGGAATCCTATGCCAGGTTCGGCGACTGGGCCCTGGTGGCTGCGGCATACAATGCCGGCAACAGGCGCATCAGGGAGGCCATGGCCGAGCAGCAGGAAAGTTCCTACTATGAGCTTCTGCTTAATGAAGAGACCAGCCGTTACCTCTACAGGATACTGGCCACCAAGTTGTTGTTCGAAAATCCCACTGCCTACGGGCTGTTCCTGCGCGAAAAGGATTTCTATCCGCAGATCCCCGTCCGCACGGTGACCGTCGACAGCGATATCCCCGACCTGGTGGCTTATGCAAAAAACCAGGGCATCTCCTACAAAGTGCTCAAGCTGTTCAACCCCTGGCTGAGGGATAAGAGCCTTAAAGTCAGGAAGGGCAGGACCTACCTGCTGAGCATCCCGCTGGAGGAATACCGCGACTACGAAGCCCTGATGAATGAACTGAATGATGAAACCATGGTGTTTGGCGACACCCTGGAATTTGAGGAATTATAATCGCCGATCGGGATGAGTGAAAAAGGGAACATACCCATGCTTGAAGTTTACGGGGCAAGGGTCCACAACCTGAAAAACGTGGACATCAGCATCCCCAGGAACAGGCTCGTGGTATTTACCGGCCTGAGCGGTTCAGGCAAATCCTCACTTGCCTTCGACACCATCTATGCCGAGGGGCAGCGCCGTTACATGGAGACCTTTTCGGCCTATGCGAGGCAGTTCATCGGCAGCCTGGAGCGCCCCGACGTGGACAAGATCACGGGCTTGAGCCCGGTGGTCAGCATCGAGCAGAAATCGGTGAACAAGAACCCGCGCTCGACGGTGGGCACGGTAACCGAGATCTACGACTTTCTGCGCCTGCTCTTTGCCCGCGTGGCGGATGCCTATTCGCATGTGAGCGGCGAAAAGATGGTGCGTTACACCGAGGAACAGATCCTGGCCCTGCTCACGGAGGAATACCTCGATGAGAACATCATGATCCTGGCACCCATCGTGAGGGGGAGGAAAGGACATTACCGTGAGAACCTCGAACAGATGCGCCGGCAGGGCTATATGAAGGTACGGGTCGACGGGGAGGTTCGCGACCTGGAATTCGGCACGCAGCTCGACAGGTTCAGGGTACACGACATCGAGCTGCTCATCGACACCGTGAAGGTGGAACAGTCGGATCGGTCGCGGCAGCGGCTGTCCAGGGCCGTGCAAACGGCCATGAAGGCCGGCAAGGGGTCGCTGATGGTCATGCGGCCGGGGGAGAAGGACGCGCACCATTACAGCAAGCTGCTCATGTGCCCGGTCTCCGGCATCTCCTACGATGAGCCGGAACCCAACACCTTTTCCTTCAATTCGCCATACGGCGCCTGCCCGCGCTGCAGTGGCCTGGGCACCGTTACGGAGGTCAACCTTAAAAAGATCATCCCCGACAGGTCGAAAAGCATCAGGAGGGGAGGCATCGTCCCCATTGGAGAACACCGCTCCAGCTGGATCTTCAACCAGCTCGAGATGATAGGGCAGCGCTACGGCTTCGACCTCAACACCCCCATCCGGGATATCCCCGAAGAGGCCATCAGCACCATACTTTACGGCAGCAACGAGACTTTCATCATCAAGAAGGAATATGCGGGGGTCACCTCATCCTATACGCTGAACTTCGAGGGGATCATCAACTTCATCACGAACCAGTACGAAGATTCGAATTCGCGCAGCATACAGAAATGGGCCGGGAGTTTCATGAACCGTATCCCCTGCCCGGACTGCCACGGCGACAGGCTGAAGAAGGAATCGCTGCACTTCAGGATCGGTGAAAACAACATTTCCGACCTGGCGCGCATGGACATCACCCGTTTCAGCGAATGGGCCGAAAAGGCTGAGGGGCTGCTCGACGACAAGCGGAAGTTGATCGCCCATGAGATCCTCAGGGAGATCCGCATCAGGACAGGATTCCTGCTGGAGGTCGGGCTCGAATACCTGTCGTTGAACCGCCCTGCCCGTAGCCTTTCGGGGGGTGAGTCGCAGCGCATCCGCCTCGCCACGCAGATCGGTTCTAGGCTGGTGGATGTGCTGTATATCCTCGACGAGCCCAGCATTGGGCTGCACCACCGCGACAACCTGAGGCTCATTGAAGCCCTCAAGGATCTGCGCGACCTGGGCAATTCCGTTATCGTGGTGGAACACGACAAGGAGATGATCCTCGCGGCCGATCACGTGGTGGATATCGGCCCGGGTGCCGGAAGGCATGGCGGGCATATCGTGGGGCAGGGAACACCGGAGGAGATGAAGGATTGCCATACCATCACCTGCGAATACCTTTCGGGGCGCAGGGAGATACCGGTACCGCCAGAGCGGAGGAAGAGCAACGGCCACTGGATCGTCCTGCGCGGTGCCAGCGGAAATAACCTTAAGGATGTTGAACTGCGGGTACCCCTGGGTACCTTCACCTGTGTTACCGGCGTATCGGGTAGCGGCAAATCCTCCCTTATCAACGAAACCCTTTATCCCATCCTCAGCAACCGTTTCTACCGTTCCGACAAGAAGCCCCTGTCATACAGGGAGATCGAAGGGCTGCAGCATATCGACAAGGTGATCGAGATCGACCAGTCGCCCATCGGCCGTACGCCCCGATCCAACCCGGTGACCTATACCAAGGCTTTCGATGAGATCAGGAAACTTTTCGTGCAGCTGCCCGAAGCGAAGATCCGCGGGTACAAGCCGGGACGCTTTTCCTTCAACGTAAAGGGTGGCCGCTGTGAAACCTGCAAGGGCGCAGGGCTGAAGCTTATCGAGATGAACTTCCTCCCCGATGTGTATGTGCAGTGCGAGACCTGCAACGGCAAGCGCTATAACCGTGAAACCCTGGAGGTGCGCTACAAGGGCAAGTCGATCAACGATGTGCTCGACATGACCATCAACCAGGCCGTGGAATTCTTCGATAACGTGCCTTCCATACTGCAAAAGATCAGAACACTGAAGGAGGTGGGCCTGGGCTATATCACCCTCGGACAACAGTCGACCACACTCTCTGGCGGCGAGGCCCAGCGTGTAAAACTGGCTGCTGAACTGTCGAAGAGGGATACGGGGAAGACCCTCTACATCCTTGACGAACCCACCACGGGACTGCACTTCGAGGATGTGAAGGTGCTGCTCGACGTACTTAACAAGCTGGTAACCAAAGGCAACACCGTGCTGATCATCGAACACAACATGGATGTGATCAAGTTTTCCGATCACATCATCGACCTCGGCCCCGAAGGTGGTGAACGCGGCGGAATGATCATCTGCCAGGGCAGCCCCGAAGAGGTGATCAGGGATGAACACAGCTATACGGCAAAATACCTGAGGCAGGAACTGGGAAAAGAGAAATTTTGAATTTTGAATCATTGCTGTCCGGGATAATTTATTATAAAACGATATAGTCCTTTAATGGAAGGGCTTTGGTGAGGGTAGACTGTTTAAGGTCTTCTTTGGAGTTTTATTGTCGGCAATGCCTCGACTACCCGTTAGTTTTGTTTTTGGTTTACTCTTAATATCTTAGTTTAATAAAAAGAGACTCCATTTACT
>JAXGTH010000218.1:0-3652 GCA_040775045.1 Bacteroidales bacterium | reverse complement strand
TGAAACCCCGTTCACGCGCCATCCTCCGCCATGGCAGTTCCTGCATCCCATCTCCGTGGAAACAGGAGCAACGACTTTTGTACTTGCGATCACCTCGCCGGTGGCAAGGTCAACCGCTTCGAGGTAGAACTGCGGATAGGGGTTGAACGTCCCGTCGTCCTTATAAGGGACCACCGGGATCATTTCAGCCACAAAGCTGTTTCGGTCGATGTGCCAGTCGAAAGTGCCGCTAAGCCCTTTTCCGGCGAGCCCTACATTATCCTCCAGCTTAACCCCGAAGTATGATTCGGCATAATTCCAGAATTCCACATGGCTGGAAGAATTTTCAAAGCCTTCCTGGATACGGTACCTCAACTCGATACCTTCATGGACGATCCTGGGCCTTGCCCCCCTTTCGATGAGTTGTGCCTCCAGGGTGTTGGCCGGGGGCAACAGGATGAACCAGGGATCACAGTCGCTGATACAATGCATGCCAAGGTCGTTCCATGCCAGCAACACATATTTGTCGTGATCGATATCAAAGGGCGGGATTTCATTATCCACCGGGGCGGGCTGGAACTGTGATACGGAGGTGATCTTTTCCTTGTTATTGAGTTCGACCGCGATGAAGGTAGCCAGCGCTTCCATCTCCGCCATGGTGCCAACAAATTGTGGCATATAGCCCAGGACCTTCCCCTGGCCATAGATCTGTGAAAGCACGCCCATGTAGGTCAGGTCTTTCGTCTTCCCGATGATGTCGTTCTTCACACCGCCGATAGTATGGCAAGCCAGGCATTCAAGGTTAAAGACCTCACGGCCTGCAACCAGCATGTTCTCATCGGTGACCTCCCTGACCGAAGTCCATTTGGCATGCTTCAACACCCCTTCCCTGTTCAGCATTTCAACATCATCAACCATTATGGATGTTGAATACATATAATCGTAAATGATATAGGGCTTCCTGGCATATTCGCGCAGGTATTCAAAGCTGCCGTACCAGCCCAGGCCGATCAGTACGAACAGGAAGACCATTACACGCTGAAATGCCGGTTTTGTTTTCAGGAAGTAGAATACCCCTGCAACGAATATCAGGATCGAGAACACGATAAAACCTGTGATGAACACCTGTGATTGCGCGTTCAGCTGAAAGTTGGTAAAACGGATCTCGTAGGGAATGGAATTGAAATACCATAAACCACCAAGGATCAGCAGGGGTATGGGAAAGAGCAGCCATTTTGCACAATACCTCAGCATGCGCTGTCTGAAATCTGCCTGTTTCATAAATACTACCGTGATACATCCGAACAGGCCGGCGATCATCACAGCGGCGGCTGTCCTGAACAGCAGCGACGGGAAATAGGTCGGGTTAAAGAACCCGTCCCAGAACCCTTTGGTTTCGAGCCAGCTGCCCGGGGTCAGCATATACGACAGTATACCGTTGATGATGACCATACTGAGCCACGCAAAGAGGAAATACAGGAAGGCCACCCGGAGCCTGCCTTTCACGCTCATTTTATCAAAACGGTAATGATACACCAGCAATGCCACGATCTCCCCGATGAAGAATACCCATTCGATGGCCCATCCGAACACGAAGCTGTGTATCAGCGAGGAAGTTGCTGCCGGGTTGGCCAGTGCAATGATAAACCAGATCCCGACCCCCGTCACACCACCAAATACCATCGTGAGTAACAGGAAGAACCAGGTGTGTTTTCGCACGTAGCCGGTGATCTGTGTATTGTTTTCCCTTACGCCTTTCAAATCGGTAAGCCAGAGGAACAGGCCCCCACCCACTGCCAGGTGGGCGATGTAGGCATGCAGGACAGATATGACGGCAACCAGTGTGCCGCTGCTTAAACCATATAGTTCCCAGATTGGATAGTTCATGATTCAGCCCTCCTGTTTTCTTTATTAAAACCGACTTTAAGCATATATGCAATGGCGATGAGCCCTACCACAAGTATGGCAAGGAAAAGGATCATCACACCATATTGGGGTGAAAGCTGTAACCGGCTCAATTGAAGATCATCCGAGAGGTACATCATGCGCAGGTTGTATCTCGTGATAACCATTAATACGAGGGTGACCAGCACATGGATAAGGGTGGCATTGAACCTCCCCAGGAACCCGAATACCAGGGCCCCGATGCCGGTCAGTATCCCGAGCATCAGCACGATGGTGGCCAGCAGGTTGTTCCCCATAAACTGGAGCATGAAATCCTGAGGTATGGCCAGCAGGTACCAGAAGCCGATCACGACCTGGAAGGCGGTGGCAATGGCAAAAACCCTGAGCCCATTGCCAATCATTTTTCCCTTATCCTCCAACCTCTTTGAATATCTGTACACGACGGAAAAGAATAATCCTCCCACTGCTACCGAGGCAGCGATAAAATGCAGGTAACGGGGCAGGAATGCCGGGTCTGACCAGATCAGCAGGTTACCGCCCCTGCTCCCGAAATAGGCTGTCCAGGCTTCCGGCTGCTCCATCATGGCATTGTTGTTCACCAGCATGAAAGCGATATACAGGAGGATGAGGGATGCCACGGCCAGGGATATCTTCGAAAACCTTGGTGAATTCAGGAATTTCCCTGCATGGATATAAAGGCCATAGTATGCGAGGATCAGCAAGGGGATAATGAGGATCCAGTAAGTGGCCATAAGCACAGAACTTGAATAGAATAGATGCCCGAAAACCACCTGCAGGAAAAGCAGGGGAGGTACTCCGAAATTGATGCCAAGCGCGATGAGCACCGGTAATTTCTTTATCAAGGGTTGCTGCAAGGCATATGCCTGCTGCCCGTCTTTCCCGAACAGCCTCCTGAAAAGGATCAGCAGGGCTCCTCCCAGCACGGCATTGATCACGATGATGTGAAGCAGGAAGAGTATCTGCTCCAGCAGGATGAAGAACCATGCCGGGGCCGGGATGGCGTCCGGTGTAGGAATTAAGGTTTGATAATCCATAACATGCGGTTTATTTAATTTTTGCTTTTCTCAAAAGAACGATGGAGATCACGAATATGAAGGAGAGGCCGGCAAGAATCCCGATCTCAACCATAAAATTCCAGAAATAATCATGCATATAGGCCGTTTCCACGCTGATGATCAGTATTCTCCGGATGGAAGCGATCAACCCTACGATGAGGAAGGGTTCTGCACACAGGGTATGCTCCCTGATGGAGATCCTCACGGTTGACAGGATCTCGATGACCATGAGTAACAACAGCGTTTTGGCAATAATCTCGATGATCACCTTGATGCCTGCCGCTTCCTTTGAATAATCGAGCAGGGTGAGTACCTCGTCATAAACAAGAAGTCCGGCACTTACAAAAAGAAAAAGGATGATAATAGCATAAATTACATTTTCCCCTATGATGATCAGGTTATTGAAATTGAACTTGGATGGGCTCATGGCATTTCATTTGGATGGATCATGGCAATACCCCACAACATCAATAACCAGCATGCCGGAAGGGATAAGGAAGTATGGTTTCCGACCGGTATTTGGCGGATGAGTGGTTTCGGGCTTGAAGAATTGCGGCTGCAGTGTGGATACTGCATGGCTTTAATGCTTAATCGGTAATAAACTTACGAAAAAAAAACGCTGATTACAACAGGGCAATAATAATTTACTGTACCGCCAACCATGTCTGCTCATGGCACACCCCATGCTGTAT
>JAXGTH010000217.1:0-3660 GCA_040775045.1 Bacteroidales bacterium | reverse complement strand
TAATAACAGATGATGATGGTGAAATCAAGAAAAGACTGAAAGGGGACAAATTGATCCCTGAATCCATTCAATTAGTGTTTATTGGTAGTGAACAACCATTGTGTAAAAAAACCAACAATAAAATTTTTAGTAACAAGATGAAATTAGATTCAATCTTTGATGTCCAATTTGGTAGTGGTTGAGAAATTGTTACTGCTGTGGAGAGAACTAATATTATTAAAGAAAGCAGGCATTTCTTTATATTCTTGGTTTTCATATTTGAAATGTTAGGGTACGTAATCAATGATAAATATACAAATCTTAACCTGATATTCCAATATTGTGTACATATGGTATGTAGCTGTGGTAAATATTATATACATACATTAAGCTACAATTTATTCAGAGATACAAATACAAGAGAGACATCAATACATTCAAAAAGCTGCAACTCACCCTATTTTTAGCGGTTTTCGAAAACCAAGAGTTGCAACTCCCGAAAGCCTTGATACAAAAGAAAAAGGGCGGTATTTCTACCGCCCAGTCTAAAATGGCTCCTCTTCTTGGACTCGAACCAAGGACCCTCTGATTAACAGTCAGATGCTCTAACCAGCTGAGCTAAAGAGGAATTTTGCTTCTTAGCGGGTGCAAAGATAGATATTTTCATTTAATATACAATATTTCCGAGAGGAAATTTTAGTATGATCTGACGACAGGATGCTGGATGCTGAAAGCTGGATACCTGATCCTGGACAGTGGTTTCGTTTGGCCGGAGTGGGCTGATGAGGGAAAAATTTGACATCGCCCCCGCATTTCAATATATTTGATGGAACAAACCATCATCCTCAATACTCAGTACTCACATCTCAATACTAAGATCATCTCCATGAAAAAATCGTTCTTCCTCCCCATCCTCCTGCTCCCCCTCATCGGCCTGGGGCAGTGGCAGGCCGACATGACCAACTCCATGCAGGGAACTGTGCAGGAATACAAGGTGCATTCCGACGGATCACAGTACAGGTATGATTATGCTGCCGATATCACAGGCATCCTCATCGTCAGGCCCGAGGCAAACCAGACGGTCATCATGATCATGGAGGAGAAAATCGTCCATTACACGACCACCGACGGCATGATGAGCAGGATGAACGACCCTGCCCAGGCCTATGCCGGCTACCTCGCTTACGGCGAGGAAAAGACCGAAGGCCGTGAGACCGTAAGCGGTTACGACTGCATCAAAAAAGTCATCTACAAGGACGATAAACCCGTCATCAGCATGTGGTTCTCGGAAGAACTGAACTTCCCGGTGAAAATGGAAAACCACTATTCCGTCAACACCTATATGATCCTCGAGAACATAGAACCCTGGGAGCATGATCCATCCCTCTTTATGGTACCTGAAGGATTAACGGAGGTGGATGAGGACATGAACCCCGTCGACCGGAAACCATAACCCTCTTATTACAGCATATTTCGGATCATATCTCCCAAAACCTCACCTTCAGAAGTTTTTTTGCTTTTCGGATACATTCATCGTATATTTACCTGACCAATGATGTAAGGCAGGCGGGAACCATGGCCTTGCATCCCGCCAGATCACGACTTAATCCTTAACAAAACCTTTCAAACTATGAAACATTTAAAACCATTGATCATGGTAATTGCTGTTTCGCTGGCTTTCACAGGGCGCTCGCAGGAGATGCCCAGGCATGTGTTTTGTTCAGGGGGTGGCAGTTACCAGGCAGCAGCCATCCACGCCTCCTGGACCATCGGCCAGGCAGAGCCGCTGGCTACACACTACCAACCGACAGTCATCCTGGGTTCCGGGTTCCAGCAATTCGACGACCAGCCGGTGTCTGTCAGGGAAATAAACCGGGAAAACAGCTTCCTTGTTTATCCAAACCCGTGCATTGACCGGGTCCATCTTTCCGCCGACCTGGAAAAACCTGCAGCGGTCACTTTAATACTCTACGATTTCAGCGGGAAAGCCGTTTTGACAAAGGCATTTCCCGAGCAGCGCACCTGCCGCGAGCTCATCGAACTTGGTGATCTTTCGCCGGGCATCTACAACCTCATGATCCTGCAGGATGCGGGAGCTGAAAAACGTATCGAATCCATCAAACTCATCAGGAAATAACCAAAACACTTTTTACCATGAAAAAGATTAAACTTTTAATATTCATTGCCGGCGTAACTTTCGGCCTGCTGGCAAGCGGACAGGTACCGCAACTCATCGATTACCAGGGCATGGCCCGCGACGCATCCGGTATTCCCCTGGCCAACCAGGGCATCAGCGTGCGGATGTCGGTATGGCAGGGCCCCCTGCCCGGCACCATGCTGTATTCCGAAAAACATACCCCAGTGACGAATGCCTACGGACTTTTCCACCTGATGATCGGTGAAGGCTCGGTGCTCTCTGGGAATTTTGCCACGATCAACTGGTCGACCGGCAACTATTACATCCAGACCGAGATCGATCCCAACGGGGGCAATGCCTTCGTCGACATGGGCAAGAGCAAGCTGGCCACTGTACCCTTTGCCTTCTATGCAGCCAGCGCAGGAGGGGGGAGCAGCGGACCCTGGCAGTCGAACCCGCCCGACATCTATTACAACGACGGTTATGTTGGCATAGGCACGGACACACCGGAAGATTACCTGCATATCTTTAACGCTTCAAATCCAGCCAACGCCAGGATCACCAGCACACAATCCTATTTCATCGGCGACGCCAGCGGGAACAGCGGCCTCTGGATGCAGGAAGGGGGAGCCGATGTGGCCTGGTTGTACTGGAACCCTTATTCCCAGGCCGTATTCATGTATGAGAACGGTGCACAAACCATGTCATGGAAAGGCAACAATGTGGGCGTCGGACCGTTAGACCCGCTGGTAAAGGTGCATGTGATCGAGGAGAATTCTCCGGGAGTATTGGCTGAAGACATCGGCATACTATACAGCTATGGCCAATACCTTTCACCCGCCATTCTGGGCTGGGCAGAAAACAACACCAGCGATATATCCTATGGCGTTTTGGGGCATTCTTACTCAATGGGCTCCGATTACAATGAAGGTGTATTCGGTGAAGGCGGTGGCGGTATCTACAACAACTATGGAGTCTATGCCGTTGGTTATGGTCAGTCCGGCTCGAATTACAGCATTGCCCTTTATGCAGATGACAATGGATCAGCTACCACCAATTATGCAGCCTACTTCAGTGGCAATGTCCATGTTTCCGGCACACTGTCGAAATCCGGAGGCAGTTTCAAGATCGACCACCCGCAGGACCCGGCCAACAAGTACCTGGTGCACAGCTTCGTGGAAAGCCCCGACATGATGAACATCTATAACGGCAACGTGGTGACCGATGCCGGGGGCCTGGCCACCGTGGAACTGCCCGATTATTTCGATGCCCTGAACATCGACTTCAGGTACCAGCTCACCGTGATCGGACAGTTCGCCCAGGCCATCGTGAAGAACGAGATCTCCGGGAACACTTTCACCATCCAGACTGACAAGCCCAATGTAAAGGTCAGCTGGCAGGTTACGGGTGTCAGGAACGACGCCTGGGCACAGGCCCACCGCATCCAGCCTGAAGTGGAGAAGCCGGCACACGAAAAAGGCCTTTACATGCATCCCGAACTCTTCGGGAAATCAAAGGATATGGGCCTGAAGACCGGGGTTCCG
>JAXGTH010000216.1:0-3781 GCA_040775045.1 Bacteroidales bacterium | reverse complement strand
CAGGACCTTTCCGACGCCTTGCCGCTGGTCTTCTTCCCTGCCACCAAGGCCCTTGCCGACATGGTGATGAAGGAGGAAGAGATCCTGCTGCCCATGAGCATGGATACCCTCACGGAGGACGACTGGTGGAATGTCCACAGGCAAACCCTCGATTTCGGCTACACCCTGTACGATCCTGAATTTGAATGGAAACCACAGGGAATGAAAGACGAAGATGATGAGCTGGCGGGAACTTCCGCCGACGGCACCATACGTCTGCCTTCGGGCAGCTTTACGGCAAAGGAGATCAAGGCCATCCTGAATGCCATGCCCGCTGACATGACCTTTGTCGACAGGCACGACAGGGTGAAGTACTTTACGCAGGGTAAGGAGCGGATATTTGCCAGGAGCCGTTCCATCATCAACCGTGATGTCCGCCTGTGCCATCCCCCGGGCAGTGTTCATATCGTGGAAAAGATCCTTGAGGATTTCAAGGCCGGAAGGGCTTCTCATGCGCCTTTCTGGATCCAGATGAAGGGAAGGTTCATCCTCATCGAGTATTATGCCCTGCGCGACGACCAGGGTGAATACCTGGGGGTACTGGAATTTTCGCAGGACCTGACCGAAGCCAGGAAACTGGAGGGGGAGAAGAGAATATTATCATACAGTGATAAGGAGGATACAAGCAATGGATAAACTGGTCATCACACCCAAAACAAAGATATGGGATTTGCTGGAAGTATACCCGCAGCTGGAAGAAATGCTCATTGGCATGGCGCCGCAATTCAGGAAGCTGACCAATCCCCTGTTGCGCAAGACCATCACCAGGATCACCAGCCTGGGCCAGGCAGCTGCCGTCGGCGGGCTGAACGTGGAAGATATGGTGAACAGGCTCAGGAAGGAGGTCGGGCAGGATGAGGTTGGCGGACTTGATGGACAATCAAACATCAACCTCGCCCGGCCCGAATGGTATAACGACGGGGCCGTGGTCAACGAAATTGATGTGCGCGACATGCTGCACCGGGGCGAGCACCCGGTCCATGAAGTCCTTTCTGCCATTAAGAAGCTGGACGACAGTAAAGTGCTGAAGATGATCGCGCCCTTCATCCCGGTACCGCTCATCGACAAGTCACTCGGACTGGGTCACAGGCACTGGGTGAAGAAGATATCGGAGGAGGAATATTTTGTTTTCTTTATAAAATAGACAAAATACCCCCCATTGCCTTAAAAGTATTACGCTGTCAGCCTTTCCGGGCTAAAAGTTCACGTTGGTAACCGTGTTCGTAATATTGAACGACTGCCTGAAGGTCCCTCCCGAATAGGTTCCACCGGTATATAGCCCGTCCTGCTCAGTACCTGTACAGGTACCTCCGGTATAAATGCGGTAATTCACACCGGTTTGAAGGTCGGAAGATGAAAATATGATCGATGAATAATTCCTCTCGGGCTGGAAAGTCAGGATACTATTTCCCGATGCGTCCTCGATGTGGAAAAGGGTGCCCGAAGAAAGCATCTGCCCTGAGGTCACCCTGACAGAATACTGGTCCGACATATTTCCCGGTGACTGTATCATCATGGAGTTGACAGCGGAAATGACCAGGAATCCTGCATTCATTTCACAATCTCCGTTGTAATCCATTCCCACCTCGGGTTGCTGCGGAGGACCGTGGACGATCATCGTACCTCCTTCAAAAGCGATGTCACCATTACCGTCGAGTCCATCTCCACCGGAGGTGCTCACGGCAATATAACCGCCCATGACTTTCAGCAGGCTTCCGTCGTCTTCTTCTCCTCCAAAGCCAAAGGTGGTGTTGATGCAGTCATCAGTGGCGAAGATATGGATCTCACCATCGTTTATAGTGATAAACGGTGCTTCAAGGCCCTCCACGGAAGTCGTAATATCGATGATACCGCCATTGATGTCGATGGCCCATTCTGACTTTATGCCGTCGTCGGCTGATGAAATATTAATGTTACCGCTTTCTATCACCAGCGTTGAGTCGCTCTTGATGGCCTTTGCTTCGGCATATTTGGCATCATTACCAAAACCTGAAATATAGATGCTGTTACCGGTTGTGGTAATCTGTATATCAGGGGATGATGTCCCTGTGCCAAAGTAGGTGCACATATCAGCCGACAGCCCTTTGCCTGCGGAGCCCGAACTTGAAGTGATCACGGTACCCCCGGTGATGCTGAGGTCACCGTCGGCGGTAAGGCAGGTCGACACATAGGCATCCAGTTCCCCGTCCTCGTTCACGTAGGTGTCACCGTCGCTTGAACTGCTCACCTGAACATTTCCGTCCGACATAACAAGATCCCCATCGGCGGATATCCCTTTGTTGGCCAATCCGGTGCACACGATGGTGATCTCAGCCCCGCTGATGATCACGTCATCCTCACCTTTTATGGCGGTGCAGTAAGACGGGTCGTAGCCCTGTCCGGATTCCTCAAGAACGGCATCGCCATTCGTATAGATTGTGATTTCCCCTCCGTTCAGGGTTATGGGAGAATCACACTTCATGCCTTTCGACTGGTCACCGTCAACGGTAATGGTGATGGTGCCCCCCGAAACCAGCATTTCTTCATCCGAGGCAATACCCTTAACATCATCGGAAGGAATGTTTACGGTGACTGTTCCTCCACTGATTCCGACACTGCCGCCATCACCGTCGATCCCGTCGCCCGATGATGTTACTTCAATGGTACCACCGGTGATCAGCAGGCCTTCATCGGCATGGATACCGTCTTTGGCGGCTCCTGTCACAATTATATGCCCGCCGTCGATTTCGATGTAATCGTCACTGCACAATCCATGTTTGCCAGAGCCCAGGCCGTGGACGGTCAGGGTACCCATCCCTGCGAATTCCATCATCCCTTCAGAGAAGAAAGGGCCGTCCTGGTCTTCTCCGGCAGGGGGATCCTCGTAATCGGGGCCATCGGTCACGATATTGCTGGTACCGTCAAGGATCTGAATGGAGGTCATGTGCGTGGATTGTATATTGACGGCCGGTCCTACCGGGTTGGTGATATCAATACCGTTGAGCTGTAGCTGGCAATCCTGGTCTGAATACAATTTGAATGTGCCCTCAGTGGTGCTTCCCGACAGGTGATAATAAACTTCCTGGTTAACTCCCGAAGAATGAACGATTGCATAAGCCCCGTCAATGGATACGGAAACACCTTCAAATGCCAGCGGGTTGATCACTGATACTTCTGTACCAAGCCAGGTGAGGTAAACGGTATTCATATTATCTCCAAATGTAATGCTATCGATCGCATCAACCGGGTAGGTTGCCAGGGTATCGCCGATCCTGAAAAGAGCTGTTGACTGGTCTTCACTGAAAAAGATGCTGTCGGTAGCTGAAACCGGGGCTCCCAGGGTCATCTTATCAGATTTGTGGATATACATTTTTTCCTGTGCAAATAGGCCTGATCCTACGAACAGGCATATGATAAGAATAATTGACTTTTTCATTTCTTAATAAATCTTGATGATGAACCATGTGCATTGATCAGATAGAGGCCGGCAGGAAGACTGCTGATGTCGACCGACATTTCATCGTTCGTGATACTCAGTACTTTTTTTAATTGGCCGTCAGAACTATATATGAAGACCTGTTCGGCCTGATCCGGGATCCCTTCGATATGGATGTATTCCCCGGCAGGGTTTGGATATACAAAAAGCTTCTTCGCGCTGACTGTTGGATGCTCACCGAGTGAGGTCCCACTGTCGAAATAAAGTTTCCTGACATCTGACAGCGGGTACAGGTCTGTGGAACCGGAAAAGAATGATACCATCAAT
>JAXGTH010000215.1:0-3825 GCA_040775045.1 Bacteroidales bacterium | reverse complement strand
GGTAGTCGAGGCATTGCCGACAATAAAACTCCAAAGAAGACCTTAAACAGTCCACCCTCACCAAAGCCCTTCCATTAAAGGACTATATCGTTTTATAATAAATTATCCCGGACAGTAAGAATACAGAATTACAATTTAGAAGATCCCTCCCAGCGTTAGCTTAACTTCAAATCTCCCTCCGGGCCCGTTCTTATACCACCAATCCGTATCAGGTTTCATAATGCTTGTCGTTCCATCTCCGTTTTGACGAATATAGTTTTCAGGTGTAGGCGTTGGGAAATACTGGTAACCAACAGAAAAGTTCAGTATTGCATTATTCGTTTTGGGCAGTCGGGTCATTACTCCCAGGGAGATGCCCCCTCCCCATGTCCGGAAATTAAAGGAAGATGGCTTGGCAAAGCCTGCACGACCGGAATACTTATACCAGATATGATCGAAATCGAAGTAGCCATATTGTACTTTGGCATCTAAAAAAAGCCCCATGGTTCCCTTTCTCAATATATAAAAACGATAGAATGGAGTCGCCTTGAATCCGGTAAAAGTGGCCCCTTGCACGTAATCAGAATAAGCATCATATGGTTCCAGGACGCTTCGTCCCGCAAAATACCAGGATGCATGCAGGCCAAGGGCATGCCTGGGGCTAAGGAATCGCTCATAGCGTATGGCAATAGCGGTGGAGAACAATTCCAGAAGTGACAGAGAAATGGTGTTTTTATAAGTCATGAAGATGGAGTCCCGAAGTCTTGTATTTTTCCTGGGGAAAGTGGTATCCGTGGTCGGGCTTATCGTTTTTACAGACTCAAGATATATGACATTCAACTTATTATAAAAATCATTATCCAGGATAAAGTTTAGCGTGTAATATCCGTCCAAACGAATGATAAGGTGATCATAACCATCCGGTATTTGCAGGGAGAATTCCCCTGATTCATTGCTTGCAGCCTTAATTTGTGTTCCATACACCTTGATCTCTGCTCCCTCCAATCCCTGCAGGCTGTCCTTATCATAGATATATCCATTTGCGACGCGGTTCTGGGCAAATAAACCTATTTGCAACAACAGAAAAAATAGCAGGGCATATTGCTTCTTCATTCAACCATTATTTTCAATCTGTTATCAACCCCGGAAAGCAAGAGCCGATACATACAGATCATTAAAACATGCCACCAATGGTAAATTTACATTCAAACTTTGCTCCTGGCCCTGTCACAGACCACCAGTCGACATCGGTTTCATATTTAATAATATGCCCACCGCTCGTTTCCTCATACAGGGCTTCCGGAGGCTTTGCCATTGGAAAATACTGATAACCAACTGATATATTAATGAACCCATGATTGTTTTTCCCTATGCGGGACATGAATCCGATTGATATTCCCCCGCCCCAGGTCCAGAAAGAATGATCGATATATTGATACCGATGTGAATCATGATAGTAACTGTACCTGTATCCCAGGTCATTAAAACTGAAATAGCCAAATGGTATTTTCGCATCAACAAATAAATCTTTGGTGTGCTTCCTCGCAATATAAAAGCGATAAAATGGAGCCGCTTTAAATCCCACATACTTTACTTCTATGTCATACGTCAACACGGATGTGTAAGTACTTAAACTGCGGCCACAGAAATAATATGTGGCATGAAGGCCGAGGGAATGTTTGGGAACAATAAATCTTTCATACCTCAGGCCGATGCCCACCTGGAGAAATTCATTGATTGAAAGCGATACAGCATTCTTGTATTGAAAGAAGAGACTGTCTTTCCGCTGCTGATCCCTTTCTTCATTTTTAACAAAATTCACCGGCTCAAGATAGATCCTTGCCGGTCTGTGCTGAAAACCGGCTCTGAGTTTATACCTCAATCTCTCATAGGTATCCTTGCTGATTACCAGGAATGGATATCCATTGTCCACTTGAATTACAAATTCACCTCTTTCATTTGTAATGGCCTTTTCTGCTTCCCCTTCCACCCATATTTCAACACCTTCCAGTGCAGCATGGCTTTCTTTGTCAAGAACAAAACCTTTTGCCAATCGCTCCTGTGTATATCCCTGCAGAAAGAGGAATAATAAGAGAGATAATACAAATTGTTTCTTCACTTATAGCTGATTTTGGTTTTATTCGCCTAAATATAGACAAAAATTCTTTGCAAAAGGTTGTCGGGGCATAAAACATGCAGGTCATTAAAATTTCCTATTTTTGACTCTCATCAATCAATCAGCACATGCAAAGGACTCCCGGACTAATTCTTCTTTTATGCACAGCATTGCTTACGGCAAGTTGTACACAAGAAATTAAACAGGATAATAAGCGTGAAAACATGAAGTTCACTAAGGAATTTTTTGGCACCGTCGATTCCTCGGATGTATACCTGTACACCCTGGAGAATGCCGGCGGGATGACGGTAAAGATCACCAACTACGGGGGTATCGTCACCTCTATCATGGTGCCCGGCAGTGACGGCATCCTTGCCGATGTGGTGCTGGGCTTCGACAGCCTGCAACCCTACCTCGACGGCCATCCCTATTTCGGCAGCATCGTGGGCCGTTACGGCAACCGCATCGCAAATGGAAAATTCACCCTCGACGGGGTGGAATACACCCTGGCCACCAACAACGGGCCCAACCACCTGCATGGGGGGATAAAGGGCTTCGACAAGGTGGTATGGAACGCGGAGGAGCGCCTCAGCGACGACACTGCCTCGCTCATCCTGCGCTATACCAGTCACGACGGTGAAGAAGGCTATCCGGGCAACCTCAGCGCCACGGTCACTTACAGCATCACCAACGACAATGAACTCGTGATCGATTATATGGCCACCACCGACAAGGCCACGCCCGTGAACCTCACCCATCACTCCTATTTCAACCTGGGGGGGACACAGGAGGATATCCTCGACCACGTGCTCACCATCGCGGCCGATCGATATGTGGCTGTGAACGAAAACCTGATCCCGACAGGGGAGCTGAAGCAGGTGGAGGGCACCCCCATGGACTTTAGCACACCGCATGCCATCGGCGAACGTATTGCCGAAGTGCCCGGCGGTTATGACCATACCTACGTGCTGAACAACACGGGTCAGATGATGAAGGTGGCCGATGCCCTGGACCCGCAAACGGGGCGCTTCCTGGAGGTGTTCACCAGCGAGCCCGGCATACAGTTCTATTCGGGCAACTTCCTCGACGGCAGCCTCACGGGCAAGGGAGGCATCGTATACCATCAGCACCATGGCTTCTGCCTCGAGACACAACATTTCCCCGACTCACCCAACCAGCCGGGCTTCCCGTCGACCATCCTGGAACCCGGTGAGACCTACGCTTACACCACCATTTATAAATTCTCGGTAAAACAGGAATAACGTGGCAAAGAACAAGAATAAGACAGGCGAAAGCGGTCAGCGCAGGAATTACGCACAGTACCTCGTGCCCCTGCTGATCATCATCGCCACGCTCATCATTTTCAACCCGTCCATGAAGAATGGCATCCTCTACGGCTGGGACGACACCGAATACATGAACGATCCCGGGGTGCAGAATTTCGACCTGGGCCGGATCTTTTCCGAATACCACCTGGGCATGTACCAGCCGCTGGCGGTGGCCAGTATGGCCTTGAACTATGCCAGCGCGGAGGAAGGGCCAAAGGCTTACCATGCCACCAACATGTTCCTTCATGTGCTCAACATCATCCTGGTATGGTTCCTTTTGCTGAAGCTCAGCCGCAAGCGTATCATCGCCGGCACCGGCGCCCTGCTCTTTGCCATCCACCCGCTCAACGTGGAGCCGGTGGCCTGGATCGCGGCCAGGAGCACCCTGCTCTTCACCGCCTT
>JAXGTH010000214.1:0-3897 GCA_040775045.1 Bacteroidales bacterium | reverse complement strand
TATTAACGGGTTTCGGGCATCGGGCGTCAGGCGTCGGGCTTCAGGCATCGGGCTTCAGGCATGGCTTTAGTGTTTCAGTGTTTCATTAGTGAGACTGCCTTTTTATGAGCGTAGCGAATTGAAAAGGCCCAGTCGAACTAATCCCGAGCACTCGGGATGGTTTCATTGCTTCATGGCTAAATGGTTGTAACAGTCCTATCTCTCCATTATTTTTCCTTTTTCCTTTTCCCTCTTCCCTTTTTCCTTTTTCCATATTCCATATTCCATATTCCATATTAATTATCCTCCCCCTGTAACCTCTGCATAAAATCATCGTCTTATCATTGGATGAGCTTCAGGGATGATCAATATTATATTGAAGAGGTCCTCAATGGCAGGGTCGACGCCTTCAGGCCACTGGTGGAAAGGCACCAGGACCTGGTATACACCATCGTGCGCAGGATCATCATTTCGGACCAGGAGGCGGAGGAGGTTGCACAGGACGTGTTCGTGAAGGCTTACCGCAAGCTGGGCGAATTCAGGGGGAAGGCAAAGTTCTCGACCTGGCTTTACCGGATCGCATACAACACGGCCATCAGCCATACCCGGAAGAAGAGCGTGACCTTCGTGCCGGCCGATGAAAGGGGCCTGGAGCACATCCCCGACGACAGTGTACAGGACGACATCCTGGGGCTCAGCGCCGAAGACCGTGGCAGGCTCATCAACAGTGCCCTGTCGAGGTTGCCGGGCACCGATAAGCTGATCATCACCCTCTTCTATTATCATGAAAGGGAGGTGAGCGAGATCAGCGGGATCATAGGCATGAGCGAATCAAACGTGAAGGTGAAGCTGCACCGGATCCGAAAGCGATTGCTGATGGAAATGAACGACATCCTCGGGAAAAAAATCGATACGGTAGCGTAAAGGAGGTAAAGCATGAAAAAGGATAATAACAAAAACGAAGCGATCTTACGGGAACTTTTTGCCCACAGCAGCACGGAAAAAGCACCGAAGGGATTTGCCGACAGGGTGATGGACCGCGTTGCCGCGGAGCCCTTGCCTGAGGCCGCTGAACGATGGCTGCCCGGCGGCTGGTGGCTCTGGGGCAGCATGGGGATTGCCCTGGTAAGCCTGGTGGTGATGGTCTTTCTGCTCGACTTTTCTTTCATGGGGACCATCTTCGACGGCCTGGAGATTGACGGATCACGGGCTGCCCTGTTCTTTGAGAAGTTCGGGGAAGGCATCACGGTTTTGTTTCGTAATTTCAGGGTTACCACCATCTCAGTCATCATCCTCGTTACGGTGGTGGCCCTGGTGCTGGCCGACAGGCTGCTGCGCAGGCGTGCCGGTACCGAATTCCCTATCCTCTGACAAACCTCAGGCTGGGGCCCTCCTGCGCCATTTTTCTTATCTTCGTAAAAAAACATGATGCTTCCCACATCCCTGCAACAGGAGGTGGCCGCCCTACTGTCGGGAAAATACGGCAGCAGCGTCAGCATCAGCGACGCTTCGCCCCTCTCAGGGGGTTCGATCAACGAGGCTTACCGCCTGAAGACCTCAGCCGGCGATTTTTTCATGAAATACAACAGGGCCTCCGCCCATCCCCGCATGTTTGAGCAGGAAGCCAGGGGGCTGTCGCTGCTGCGTGATGCGGGCGCGGTGAGGGTCCCGGAGGTGGTGGGCCATGGCGACGACGGCACCTGGTCGTTCATCATCCTCGAGTACCTCGAACAGGCAGGCAAGGGGCCGCGGTTCTGGGAGGATTTCGGCCGGAGGCTCGCCGGTTTGCACCGGCATACCACCGCCCGGTATGGCCTCGACCACGACAATTATATCGGCTCCCTGCCGCAGTATAACGATCAGCACGACCGCTGGGTGGATTTCTTCAGGGAGCAGCGGCTGCTGGTGCAGATGGAGATGGCTTCACGTTCGGGATTGCTGCCTTCGCGCACCCGGCAGGCTTTCGAGCGGCTTTTCTCACGGCTTGAGCACATATTTCCAGACGAACCCCCGGCGCTGGTCCACGGCGACCTGTGGAGCGGCAACTACATGGTGGATGAAAAAGGCGAGGCCTGCATCATCGATCCTGCCGTATATTATGGTTTCCGGGAGATGGATATCGGCATGTCGCGTCTCTTCGGGGTGTTCGGGAGCGCCTTTTACGACGCCTACAACGAGGCCTGGCCCATGGCCCCGGGCTGGCGCGAACGGGTCGAGATCTGCAACCTCTACCCCCTCATGGTGCATGTGAACCTTTTCGGGGCCGGGTACCTCGGAAGTGTGGAGGGGATACTGAGGGAGTTTTAAGTTTTGAGTTTTGAGTTTTAAGTTTTGAGTTTTGAGTTTTTCATCGCTCATCACGATTGTCATCCTGAGTGCTACGACTGGCCTCTATTGACTGAAGTCGAAATGCTCAGTATAAACCCTGTCGAACGGTAACCGGCAGTCCTTACCAGTTCTTTCCCCGTATCATTTCTTTTCATAATTTTGCAACCACAAAAATCACAGGGCATTCCATGAACCATAGCAACGAAGAAAAAGAACCCCGGAAGTCACTCAACTTCATTGAGTCTATTATAGAAGAAGATCTCCGCAACAACAAGAACGACAGCCGCGTGCATACCCGATTCCCCCCGGAGCCCAACGGTTACCTGCACATCGGCCACGCCAAGTCGATATGCCTCAACTTCGGCCTCGCCCAAAAGTATAATGGCAAGTGCAACCTTCGTTTCGACGATACCAATCCCACGAAGGAAGAGCAGGAATATGTCGACTCCATCATGGAGGATGTCCGCTGGCTGGGTTTCGACTGGGAGGACCGCCTTTTTTATGCATCCGACTATTTCGACCAGCTGTATGCCTGGGCCGAAAAGCTGATCCTTGACGGCAAGGCCTATGTCGACGACCAGCCGGCCGAAGAGATCAGCCGGCAGCGTGGCACCCCTACGCGGCCGGGCATCGAAAGCCCGTTCAGGGAGCGCACCGTGGAGGCCAACCTGGAGCTTTTCCGCCGGATGAAGAACGGTGATTTTCCCGACGGGTCGCACGTGTTGCGCGCCAGGATCGACATGGCTTCGCCCAACATGCACATGCGCGATCCGGTGCTCTACCGCATCCTGCACACCCCGCACGACCGCACGGGCGACAAATGGTGTATCTACCCCATGTATGATTTTGCCCACGGGCAGTCGGACTATCTCGAAGGCATCACCCACTCCATCTGTACGCTGGAGTTCGAGATCCACCGTCCGCTCTACGACTGGTTCCTCGACAACCTTATCGAGACCGAATACCGGCCCCGCCAGATCGAGTTTGCGAGGCTCAACCTCAGCTATACGGTGATGAGCAAGCGCAAGCTGCTCGAGCTGGTGAAGGAAGGTTATGTGAGCGGCTGGGACGACCCGCGCATGCCCACCGTTACGGGTTTGCGGAGGAGGGGATATACGCCCGAGTCGATCCGCAACTTTGCCGACCGCATCGGCGTGGCCAAACGCGACAACGTGATCGACGTGGCCCTGCTGGAGCACAGCATCCGTGAGGACCTCAACAGGAAGGCCCTGCGGGTGATGGGGGTGCTCGATCCGCTGAAGATCGTCATCACCAACTACCCGGAGGGGAAGTCCGAAGAGCTGGAAGCAGTCAACAATCCCGAAGATGAAAGCATGGGCAGGCGGGTGATCCCCTTTTCGAGGGAGATCTATATCGAGCAGGGCGATTTCATGGAAGACCCGCCGCGCAAGTTCTTCCGCCTCTCGCCCGGCAACGAGGTGAGGCTGCGCTATGCATATATCATCAAATGCGAAGAGGTGGTGAAGGATGCCGATGGCAGGATCGTGGAGCTTCGCTGCACCTACGACCCGGACACCCGCAGCGGCGGGCCGGCGGCCAACCGCAAGGTGAAGGGCACCATCCACTGGG
>JAXGTH010000213.1:0-3898 GCA_040775045.1 Bacteroidales bacterium | reverse complement strand
GAAATACCTGGAAAGCGCCGTTAAGGCCGGCAACTGGCTTTGCGAGGTGCAGGGCAGCGACGGCACCTGGACAAAACATGCCCTCATGGGACAGGCAAGGGTATACGACAGCTATGTGGACCAGCCGCTGCTCATGCTGCACAAGGCAACGGGCATGGAGCGGTACCGTGTGCATGCCGTGAAGAACCTCGACTGGATCGTTGGCAAAAAACAGCAGAAAAACGGATGGTTCGCGGATTGCGACAACACAGTGAAAAGGAACGACCGGCCCATATTGCATACCATCGCCTATACCATCGACGGCCTGCTCGACAGCGGCATCTACCTCGATGAGCAGCGGTACATCGATGCAGCAAGGAAAGCAGCCGATGTGCTGAAGGAAAAGTTCGACCGCGACGGGTTCCTGCATGGCAGGTACAATAAGGACTGGGAAGGCAGCGAGCACATGATCCTTACCGGATGTGCACAGATGTCGGTGGTATGGCAGAAGATGGCACACTATTCGGGGATCAGGGAATATGCCAAAACGGCCACGGCGATGAACACCCTGCTGGTGATGTTGCAGCGAAGGAACCGGCGCAACGGGAATACGGGCACCACCGGTGCGGTCAACGGCTCATACCCGCTGTGGGGGCGTTACGAACCTTTTGCATATCCCAACTGGGCAACGAAATACCTTGCCGATGCACTGATGTTGGAAGTAAATCAATAATTTTACCCCGTGTCGAAAAACCACGTTCTGGCATATAACCTTCAGCAGGCTTTCAGGCGTTACAGCGCCAACAAGGCCATCAGGATAGGGACCGGCACATGGACCTATGGCGAGCTGAACAGCGAGGCCGTCGCCATCGCCCGTGCCATCATGGATACAGGTGCATTGACGGGCGCACCGGTGGCGGTCCTGGGTGCCAGGAGCTTCATCACCTATGCAGGCATCTGCGGGGCCCTGTTCGCTTCAGGGAGCTATATGCCGCTCAACCTGAAGTTCCCTGCCTCCCGCAATGCCAAGATGCTTGAGCTTTCCGGCGCCGGCATCATCGTGGCCGACGAAAATGCCGAAGGGATGCTCAGCCAGCTGCTGGCCAACGGGGGTGGCCCATTCCACGTGATCCTGAACAGCGCCACACTCAAATGGGCCGACGAATACCCGGGGCACCGTTTCTATACGATACAGGGTGATGATGACAGGCAGCCGCTGCCGATCACGGCCGGCCCCGCCGACACGGCCTACCTGCTGTTCACCTCCGGTACCACCGGCCTACCCAAGGGGGTGCCGGTGTCGAACCGCAACGTGATGGCCTATCTCGACCATATGCGCTCCAAATGGGATTTCAGGGAGAAGGACCGCTTTTCGCAGACCTTCGACCTCACCTTCGACCTCAGCGTTCATGACATGATGGTGTGCTGGCTCTCCGGGGCATGCCTGTGCATCCCCGAAGACGATTCACCCTTCCGGCTGGCCTCCTACATCAGGGAATCGGGTGTCAGCGTTTGGTTCTCCGTTCCTTCGGCCGCGGTGCTGATGAACAGGATGAGGCTGCTCAGGAAGGATGCTTTCGAAAAGTTGCGCCTGAGCTTCTTCTGCGGGGAACCATTGCCTGAGGATATTGCGGCAAAATGGGCAGAGGCCACGGGGATGCCGGATATCATCAACCTCTACGGCCCCACTGAGGCCACCATCGCCATCAGTGCGTACCCCTGGGGGCCGCAACAGCAGAAAAGTATGAATGGCATCGTAAGCATCGGGAAAGTGTTTGAAGGACAGGAGTACCTGCTGCTGGATGCCGACACCCGACAGCCTGCTGCTGACAAGGGAGAACTGTGCCTGGCCGGAAGCCAGGTGGTCGACGGATATCTTGACACAGGCGGGCCCGAATCAGGAAACTTCATCACCCTGGAACAAACAGGGGAGAAGCGCTGGTACCTTACCGGCGACCTGGTGCAGAAGGATGACGAGGGCGACCTCTTTTTCATTGGCCGGACAGACACGGAGGTTAAGATCTCCGGTTTCAGGGTAAACCTTTTCGAGGTGGATGCCGTGGTGCGGCGGGCGGCCGGAACAGCGCTGGTGGCCTGCGTGCTCGACGAGCGTCGCACCCCCTGCATCGTGGCATTCGTGGGGAGCGAAACCCCGGCGGATGAACAGAAGATCATCCAGGCATGCAAGAAAGAGCTTCCATGGTATATGATCCCCGAAAGGATTATCTTTGTTGAAGAAATGCCCCTTAACGTTAACGCGAAGATCGACAGGAACCAGCTAAAGCAGCGCCTCCATGAATGAAAAAGAAATCAGGGAACATATCCTCGGTGTGCTGAAGGATAAACTCGTACTTTTCGATATCAGCCCGGGTGAGGTCAATGACGGGTTCGACCTGGTGAAGAGCGGCCTGCTCGACAGCATGAGCTTTGTCGACCTGGTGGCCGGGGTGGAAGACCGTTTCGGCCTGGAGATCGACTTCGAACAGGCAGCCGATGATGATACCTTCACTACCATAGGGGGACTGCTCCGCGTGATCAGAAAATTCGGACATGAACGATGACATCCGCATACTGGAAGTGACCGACAGGCATCATGCTGTCCTTGATGAGGTGCAGGATATGTTTGCCAGCATGTACGCCGGCATGTCGGGGCAGGGGCTGATGCTGGACCTGGCGGAAGGTGGCCCCGGCAAATGGCTTGAAGGGGTGAAAACCGGCCTTGGGCGTTTCGGCATCATCCATGTGGCCATGGATGGGGATGAGCCGGCTGGATTCTCTCATGGCAGCCTGCGGCTGCTGCCCGACTACCTGGGCAACCTCAAGGTGGGGGTGATCAACCATGTTTTTGTGGAGGAAGGCCATCGAAATACAGGAGTCGGTGAAGCCCTGGTGAAGGCCCTGGAACAATGGTTCCTGAAACAGAAGGTCGCAGCTGTCGAGCTGCAGGTCCTCACCGGGAACGTTACGGGCATCAACTTCTGGAACCGTCTGGGTTATCATCCTGAACTTTTGCAATACCGGAAGATGAAAGAAGAGCTGTAGCTCATCCGCCAACTGATATATACCCTCGCCAATGGACAGCAAACAGTATATCCCCTACACAAATATTGCCCGGACACTCGGGATCAGGGAGGGGGATATCGTGCTGCTGACCTCCGACATCCTCAGGCTGGCCATGAACGCCCGTAAAACAGAGGGTGGGTTCAGCCCCGGTAATTTCATTGACAGTTTCCTCGATGCCCTGGGCAGGGAAGGAACCCTGTTGCTGCCTGCCTATAATTTCGACCTTGAGCCGGGCGACCGTTATGATATTTTGAAGACCGCACCCATGACCGGTTCGCTGGCCGTGACCGCCATGGGCAGGGATGACTTCATAAGGACCGCCCACCCGCTGCACTCTTTTCTTGTCGCAGGGAAGTATGACGCCCTGCTGGCGGGAATGACGAATATCAGCTCCTTCGGGCCGGGATCACCTTTTGCCTGGATGCATGAGAAAAACGCCCTCATGGTGTTTGCAGGTACAACACCTGCCGAAGCCATGACATTCGTACACTTCGTGGAGGAGAGCGGGCAGGTCGGGTACAGGAAATACCGCGACATCCCGCTGCATTATACCGACAGGGAGGGTGATGCTTCGGAAAGGACATACCGTTTGTATGCCAAGAAGGCAGGCTACACGATGATGCTTGACAGGCTCCAGGGCATTTTGACGAATGATATTTTGCGGCAGGAAATGATCAACGGCGTTCCCTTCTCCTGCATCCGCTGCAGGGATGTTTATGATGCCGTGAGCAGGGACATCACGGAAAACGGGGCCGCTTCGATCGCCGGATTCAGTACAGGCCTTTTCTTTCGCGATATAATAAAACACTGCCTGTCGCGGTTTAATATATTCAGGACAAACTATGGAAGGATCAGG